>CAMLLG010000006.1 GCA_946480825.1 uncultured Lysobacteraceae bacterium | reverse complement strand
GCCAGCTGGAACTGCTGGTGGCCACCGACGTGGCCGCGCGCGGCCTGCACATCGATGGCGTCAGCCACGTCTACAACTACGACCTGCCGTTCGACGCCGAGGACTATGTCCACCGCATCGGCCGCACCGCGCGACTGGGCGCGGAAGGCGACGCCATCAGCTTCGCCTGCGAGCGCTACGCGATGTCGCTGCCCGACATCGAGGCCTACATCGAACAGAAAATCCCGTCCGAGCCGGTGACCCGCGAACTGATGACCGCGCTGCCGCGCCCCGAGCGCGCGCGTCCGGCCGCGGTCGAAGGCGAGGACGGCGACAGCGACGACAGTCTGACCACCATCTTCCGCGAAGCGCGCGAAGCCCGCGCGGCCGACGACGCCAAGCGCGGCGGCGGACGCGGCGGCGGCAGTCGTAGCGGCAGCGGTGGCCCCGGCGGCCGCGGCCGCAGCAGCGAGCGTTCCGGCCCGCGCAGCGGCGGCAGTGCCGGCGGCGGCGAGCGTCGCGAACGGACACCGCGTCCGCCGCGCGAGGCACCGACGCCTGCCATCGCGCCCGACGCGATTCCGGCCGTCGCCGCAACGGCGGCGGTCGAAGGCGAACGCAGCCAGCGCAAGCGTCGTCGCCGTCGCGGCGGTAAGCGCATCGACGGCGGCGCCGAGGGCGCAGGCGTCAACCCGGTCAGCCAGGCCGTGCGCGCGCTGGAAACGCCCGCGCCGGTCGCGGTGAAGGCGGGCGGCGACGGCAAGCCTTCGCTGTTCTCGCGGATCGGCAACAAGCTCAGGTCGCTGGTCACCAAGCCGCCGCGTTCGCAGCACTGAGAGCGCGGCGATGCCCGGGTCCATCCTCTCCGAATGGATCCTGCAGCCGCTGCTCGAATTGCTGCTGCAGATCTTCGGTTATTGGACCGGGCGGATCGTGGTGCCGATCTTGTCGTTCGGCCTGATCCGTATCGAAGACGTCCGCATCGAGGGCACGCGCATCAAGGGCATGAGCCGCGCCCGGCGCACGCGCCCGCGCTGGCACGGCTTCCATCGCGGAACGCACGGCGGCATCGTCATCGACGACGAGATGACGATGTTCCTCGGCTTCCTCTTCTGGGTCGCGGTGGGCGTCGCGGCGTATTTCTTACTGCGCTGAAAGCATCCGTACGCGATGGGGCTTCTGCGATACTTGCCCCATGACCGTCCTCCGCTTCGACAACGTCAGCAAGCAATATCCCGGCGGGCACGTGGCCCTGACCGATCTGAGCTTCGCGGTGAATCGCGGCGAGATGCTGTTCGTCACCGGGCACTCCGGCGCCGGCAAGAGCACGCTGCTCAGGCTGATCCATCTCTCCGAGCGCCCGACGCGCGGCGCGGTGCTGTTCGGCGAGCGCAATCTGCGCAACGTCGCCGGGCGCGGCGTCGCGATGCACCGGCGCGAGGTCGGCGTGGTCTATCAGGATCACCGCCTGCTGACCGACCGCAGCGTGGCCGAGAACGTGGCGCTGCCGCTGCAGCTGCGCGGGTTGCGTCGCGACGACATCCGCAAACGCGTGCGCAGCGTGCTGGACCGGGTGAGCCTGGGCGCACGCGCCGAGGCCCTGCCGACCCAGTTGTCGGCCGGCGAGCAGCAGCGGGTGGGCATCGCCCGCGCGCTCGTGGGCGAGCCGCAACTGCTGGTGGCGGACGAGCCCACCGGCAATCTCGATCCCACCCTGTCGGCCGAGATCATGGCCCTGTTCGCGGGCCTCCACGAGCGCGGCACCAGCGTGCTGGTCGCCAGTCACGACCTCGGCCTGGTCAAGCGCATGAAGAAGCGGGTGCTGGTGCTGGATCACGGCCGGCTCGTCGACGACATCTCGCCGGAGGAACTGGCCGATGGCTAAGCCCGCCGCCGCATCCGCCGCAAAACCGCGCTCGCGCATCGCCGCGTGGTTCGATCATCACCTGCACAGCCTCGTCGCCAGCCTCGGCCGCATGCTGCGCAAACCGTGGGCCACGCTGCTGACCGTCGGGGTGATGGCGGTGGCGCTGTCGCTGCCGCTGGGCCTGGCGCTGGTGCTGGACAACGTCGCCCGGCTGGGCGGCACGGTGGAGCGGGCGCGCGAGGCGTCGCTGTTCCTCAAGCCCGAGATTCCGGTCGAACGCGCCCGCGCGCTGGCGGCGACGCTGCGCGCGCGCGGCGACGTGGCCGAGGTGGCGGTCCGCAGCCCGGACGAAGGCCTCGCCAGCCTGCAACAGGGCGACGGCGCGCGGCCGTATGCCGAGGCGATCGACGCGGTCGGCGGCAACCCGCTGCCGAGCGTGCTGATCGTGCGCCCGCGCGGCGACGAGCGCGCCCTGCTCGCCGCCCTGCAGGCCCTGCCCGAGGCCGATGTCGTGCAGCACGATGCCGTCTGGCGCGAGCGCCTGGACCGCTGGCTGGGCTTCGGCGAACGCGCGGTCTGGGTGCTGGCGGCGCTGCTGGGTCTCGGCGCACTGCTGGTGGTCGGCAACACCGTACGCCTGGACATCCAGTCGCGGCGGGAGGAAATCGCGGTGCTGCAGTCGCTGGGCGCGACCGATGGTTTCATCCGCCGGCCGTTCCTGTATCTCGGCGCCGCCTACGGCTTGGTGGCCGGCGCGCTGGCGCTGGCGCTGCTGACCGCGGCCGAGCTGGCGCTGCGCGCGCCGCTGCGCGCATTGGCCGACAGCTACGGCAGCCGGTTCGCCTTCGCCGGCGTCGATCCGCTGCCGGCGCTGGCGGTGCTGGCCGCGGCCGCGGCGCTGGGCTGGCTGGGTGCCGGCGTGGTCACCGGCCATTTTCTGCGTCAAACTAGAATCTGACGACGTGATCGACAGGGGCGCGTCGAGCGATTCGGCCGCCCCGGCGTGGACGCCAGAGACACTCTGGCGCAGGGTGGCGCCACCGACACCGACCCCCACCGCAACCTGAGCGAAACACCGCATGGCCGCCCACGATGTCCGCCATCTCACCACCGACCACCCCCGGGTGATGGTGGTCGACGGCTCGAAAATGGTCCGCAGACTGATCGGCGACATGCTCCAGCGCGATCTGCCGGGCGTGGAAGTCATCGGCTGCGGCGGCCTGGCCGAGGCCAAGGCCGCGCTCGCCGAAGGCCCGATGGACCTCGTCACCACCTCGCTGGTGCTGATGGACGGCGACGGCCTGCAGATCGCGCGCCAGGTGCGCAGCGCCGCCGGCCAGCGCTACGTGCCGGTGATCGTGGTCTCCGGCGACGCGCAGGCCCACCTCGAAGCCCGCCGCTTCACCGAGGACGTCACCGACTATTTCGACAAGGCCGAAGGCTATCCGGCCCTCGCCGCCTTCATCCGCGGCTACGTGAACCCCGCGCCGATGCCGGACGCCCGCGTGCTCTACGTCGAGGACAGCCGGACGGTGGCCATCGCCACCAAACGCATGCTGCAGGGCCACGACATCACCGTGCTGCACATGACCCGCGGCGACGACGCCCTGGCCTATCTGCGCGAACACATCGGCCAGGAGGACGTCGGCGCCGATCTGCTGCTGACCGACGTGACCCTGGACGGCGAAGTCAGCGGTCTGGACCTGCTGCGCGCGGTGCGCAACGAGCTGGGTTACGGCAAGCGCCGGCTGCCGGTGCTGGTGATGACCGGCGACGGCAACCGCGACAAGCAGTCGAACCTGCTGCGCGAGGGCGCCAACGATCTGGTGCTCAAGCCGATCGAGGAACGCATGCTGATCACCAAGACCCTGTTCCAGCTGCGGATGGCGCAGTTGCGGGAGCGGGCGACGCCCTGAGCACTTTTCCCAGAGTCCCGGAGTTACCCGCGTGGATCGTTCCGCCCGTCGCGCACTGATCGCGATATCGCTGGTGGCCGTCGTCGTCGTCGCACCGGGATGGGCGCGGTCCCGCTTCGTGCCCAACGACACCCTGACCGACTACAACGTCGCTGCGGAGGACCGGCCGGAGGATGTCGCGATCCTGCGCACCATGCAGAAGACCCTCGACGCGGAAGGCAAACCGGTACGACGGGTGCCGGGCATCCGGATCTTCTCGCTGCGGCACGCATCCGCACAGGGGCGCCTGCCCGCACTGCCGTCGCAGCATGTCCGGCTAAAACCCGGCGCGTATCGCATCGAATACGCCTGCGGCCTCGGAACGAGCCAGATGGAGAGCTTCCACGACGTCACCCTGACCGCAGGCCGCAGGTATTACATCCATTGCGAAAGCCGCAACACCAACCAGTACGAATCGAAGGTCACCGAAGTTCCGTGACCGACGACGACCGCATCAAACTCGAACCTTCGTGGAAGGCGCGCATCGGCGAGTATCTGCAGCGCGACGAGATGCGGACGCTGTCCGCCTTTCTGCGCGAACGCCGTGCGCAGGGCGCGCGCATCTACCCGCCCGGGCCGCAGATCTTCGCCGCGTTCGACGCGACCCCGTTCGACGCGGTGAAGGTCGTGATCCTCGGCCAGGACCCGTACCACGGCGCGGGCCAAGCGCACGGGCTGTGTTTCTCGGTGCGGCCCGGCGTGGCGGTGCCGCCGTCGCTGGACAATATCTTCAAGGAAATCCAGCGCGATCTGGGCATCGCCCGGCCCGATCACGGCTGCCTCACGCCCTGGGCGGAACGCGGCGTGCTGCTGCTCAACGCGGTGCTGACGGTGGAGGATGGCCGCGCCGGCGCGCATCAGGGCAAGGGCTGGGAAGGCTTCACCGACCACGTCGTCGAAACGCTCGGCCGCGAGCGCGAAGGTCTGGTCTTTCTGCTCTGGGGCAGCTACGCACAGGCCAAGGGCAAGGTCATCGACCCGCGCCGCCACCGCGTGCTGAAAGCGCCGCATCCCTCGCCGCTGTCCGCGCATCGCGGCTTCCTCGGCTGCGGACATTTCTCCGCGACCAACGAATATCTGGGACGTCACGGGCAGACGCCGATCGACTGGTCGCTGCCGCCGCGCGCGGCGCTGGTGTCCCGCCCGGGCTGATCGCGCGAAGGCCGGCGTCGCGGCCGGCTGAATTCGTTTGCAGACGCCACCACCGCCGGCCACCCGCACGGCGACGTGCTATTCCTAGCGCATGGATCGACCGGATCGCCGCGTCGCATCCGATACGCCGCGCAGACGGCGGCCATCCCGGGAGGGCGCGTGAATCTTTCGACGATCGATATCGTGATCGTGCTGACCTATCTGGTCGGCATCTTCGCGCTGGCGCAGTGGGTGTCCCGCGAAAAAGCCGGGCATCGCAAGGACGCGCAGGATTATTTCCTCGCCGGAAAATCGCTGCCGTGGTGGGCGATCGGCGCGTCGCTGATCGCGGCGAACATCTCCGCGGAACAGATCATCGGCATGTCCGGCTCGGGCTACGCGCTCGGCCTCGCCATCGCCTCGTACGAATGGATGGCGGCGCTGACGCTGCTGATCGTGGGCAAATATTTCCTGCCGATCTTCCTGCGCAACGGCATCTACACCATGCCCCAGTTCCTGGAAGAACGTTACGGCCCGACCATCCGCACGATCATGGCGGTGTTCTGGCTGGGCCTGTACGTCTTCGTGAACCTGACCTCAATCCTGTGGCTGGGTTCGATCGCGGTGACCCAGGTCACCGGCATCGACCAGTTCGTGGCGCTGGCGCTGCTCGGCGGATTCGCGCTGCTGTACCAGCTGTACGGCGGGCTGAAGGCGGTGGCGCTGACCGACATCGTGCAGGTCGCGCTGCTGGTGCTGGGCGGGCTGTTGATCGCCGGCATCTCGCTGGACCGCATCGGCGGCGACGCCGGCGTGATCGGCGGCTTCAGGACCCTGCTGGCGGCGCATCCCGGCCACTTCGAGATGATCCTCTCGCCCGACAATCCGTTCTACAAGGATCTGCCGGGGCTGAGCGTGCTCATCGGCGGCATGTGGATCATGAACGTCAGTTACTGGGGCTTCAATCAGTACATCATCCAGCGCGCGCTGGCGGCGAAGGACATCGCCGAAGCGCAGAAGGGCGTGGTGTTCGCGGCGTTCCTGAAACTGCTGATGCCGGTGATCGTGGTGCTGCCGGGCATCGCCGCGCTGATGCTGGTGCCCGGCCTGGAGAAGCCCGATCAGGCTTATCCGAAAATGATGGCGCTGCTGCCCACCGGCGTGCTCGGGCTGGTGTTCGCGGCGCTGATCGCGGCGATCGTGGCCTCGCTGGCGTCGAAGATCAATTCGGTCTCGACCATCTTCACCCTCGACTTCTACGCCAAGCGCCGGCCGGGCCGCGAACAGGCGCATCTGGTGAAGGTCGGCCGGATCGCGGCGACGGTCGCGATCGTGCTCGCGGTACTGACCGCCAAACCGCTGCTCGGCAGCTTCGATCAGGGCTTCCAGTACATTCAGGAATACACCGGTTTCTTCACCCCGGGCATCGTGGCGATCTTCGTGCTCGGGTTGTTCTGGAAACGCGCGAACGAAGCCGGCGCCATTGCTGCTGCGGTCGGTTCGTTCGCGCTGTCGATCGCGCTGAAACTGGCGTGGCCGTCGCTGCCGTTCATGGATCGGGTCGGTCTGGTCTTTCTGCTGGCGCTGGTGCTGGCGGTGACGGTATCGCTGGCGACGCGCGCGCGCGGCGACGCCAACCGCATCCGCACCGACGACGTGAGCTACGCCACCAACGCGTCGTTCAACGCCGGCGCGGTCGGCGTGATCGGCATCCTGATCGCGCTGTACGCCGCGTTCTGGTGATCGGTCCCGGCACCGTACGCCGGCGGATGCGGGAGCAGCGGATGTCCGATCGATGCATCTCCGATGCATGCATGTCCGATGGGCGGCGCGACCGCCCATCGGGGCGACGGCATCCCGCATCCTGCAAACGTATGCATTTCGCGATGTGATGCATCCGGATTACGCTTGCAGGTTCTCCACGACGGACCCGGCCTTGACCACTTCCCCCGCCTCGCTGCTGACCATCTTCGGCGCCACCGGCGACCTCTCGCAGCGGATGTTGCTGCCTTCGCTGTACGGCCTGCAGGGCGACGGGCTGCTGCCGCCTTCGATGCGGATTCTCGGCACCGCGCGCAGCGCGCTCGACGACGATGCGTTCCGTACGTTCGTCGCCGACGCCATCGCCCGCTTCGTGCCGGCGGAACAGCGCAACGACGCGACCCTGCAGGCGCTGCTGGCGCGGGTGCACTACCAGCCGGCGTCGCTGGACGACGACGCCTCCGTGGCCGCGCTGGCCGAACGCATCCAGGGCCTGCGCAGCGGCGACATCGTCTATCACCTCAGCACCTCGCCGAAATTCTACGAACAGGCCTGCGCCGCCTTGGCCCGCCACGGCCTCGCCGGCCCCGGCACGCGGGTGATGCTGGAAAAGCCCATCGGCCACGACCTCGCCGAAGCCATCGCGATCAACGACGGCGTGACCCGCAGTTTCGACGAAGACCGCGTCTACCGCGTCGATCATTACCTCGGCAAGGAAGGCGTGCAGAACCTGCTGGCCCTGCGCTTCGGCAACGCGCTGTTCGAGCCGCTGTGGAACGCGCGCCACATCGAACAGGTGCAGATCACCGTGGCCGAGACCGTGGGCGTCGAAGGCCGCGGCGATTACTACGACCACTCCGGCGCGATCCGCGACATGCTGCAGAACCACCTGCTGCAACTCGTGTGCCTGACCGCGATGGAGCCGCCGTCGCAGTTCGAGCCGACCGCGGTGCGCAACGAGAAGATCAAGGTGCTGCGTTCGCTGCGTCCGATCGGCCGCGGCGAGGTCGCGATGGAAACCGTCGCCGGCCAATACACCGCGGGCGCGATCGGCGGCAAGGCGGTGCCCGGCTATCTCGACGAGCTGGGCCGCGCCAGCCGCACCGAAACCTTCGTCGCGATGCGCGCGCACATCGACAACTGGCGCTGGTCCGGCGTGCCGTTCTACCTGCGCACCGGCAAGCGCATGCCGAGCCGCTGCACCGAAATCTACCTGCAGTTCCGCGAAGTGCCGCATTCGATCTTCGCCCGCGGCGGCGCCGCCAGCCAGCCGAATGCGTTGATCATCAAGCTGCAGCCGGAAGAGCGCATCGAACTGCAGTTGATGCACAAGACGCCCGGCCTCGACCGCAGCGGCCTGCGTTTGTCGCAGGTGTCGCTGGATCTGGATCTCGACGAGCGCTTCGCGCACGAGCGCCGCCGGCTCGCCTACGAGCGCCTGTATCTCGATGCGATCGAAGGCAACGGCACGCTGTTCGTGCGCCGCGACGAAACCGAAGCCGCGTGGCAGTGGGTCGATGCGATCCTCGACGGCTGGCATCATGCCGGCGCCGCACCGAAGACCTACGCCGCCGGTACCTGGGGCCCGAACGCGGCGGTGGCGATGACCGAACGCCACGGCCACAGCTGGCGCGAGTGAGACGACGGCGATGGCCTGGATCGAACACGACTACGCCGACGCCGACGCGCTGACCGCGGCGGTCGCCGGCCATCTGCATGCGGCCTGCGCCGATGCGCTGCACGCGCGCGGCCATGCGTCGCTGGCGCTCGCGGGCGGCAGGACGCCGTTCCCGATCTATCGCGCGCTCGCCGCCGAGCCGATGTCCTGGTCGAACATCATCGCGATGCCTGGTGACGACCGCTGCGTCGCGCATGCGCATGCCGCCAGCAACGTCGCCGCGCTGCGCGATGCGTTCGCCGCCGCCGACGGCCTGCGGATCGAAGCGCTGACCGTCGCCGATGGCGACCCGCAAGCGTCGCTGCGGCATGCGCGCGACATGCTCGCGCGGTATCGCGACGCCTTCGACGCCGTGGTGCTGGGCATGGGCGAAGACGCGCACACCGCATCGCTGTTCCCGGGCGCCGAAGCGCTGCCCGCGGCGATGGCGATGGCCGCGCGCGAGGATGCGTTCCTCGTCGTGCCCGACCCGCTGCCGCCGGAAGCGCCGTTCCCGCGCATCACCCTCGGCCTCGCGCGGCTCTTGCGCGCGCGCAGCCTGCATCTGATCGTCACCGGCGCGCGCAAGCGCGACGTGCTGCGCGCCGCGCAGGCGACGCACGACCCGCTGCGGATGCCGATCTCCGCGCTGCTGCACGCACCGGACACCACGGTGCGCATCCACTGGAGTCCCTGATGAGCCGCTGCCATCGATCTGTCGTCATGAGTCCGCTGCCATGAGTCTCCATCCCGTCGTCGAACGCGTCACCGCACGCATCGCCGAGAAGAGCCGGCGCACGCGCGATGCGTATCTCGCGCGCATCGACGCCGCACGGCCGGACGGCCCCGCGCGTCGCCATCTGGGCTGCGGCAATCTCGCCCACGGTTTCGCCGCGTCCGGCAGCGACAAGCCGATGCTCAAGACCGGCGGCGGCGGCAACATCGGCATCGTCACCGCCTACAACGACATGCTCTCGGCGCACCAGCCGATGGAGCAGTACCCCACGCTGATCCGGATGGCCGCGCGCAACGCCGGCGGCAGCGCGCAGGTGGCCGGCGGCGTGCCGGCGATGTGCGACGGCGTGACCCAGGGACGCACCGGCATGGAGCTGTCGCTGTTCTCGCGCGACACCGTGGCGCTGTCGACCGCGGTGGCGCTGTCGCACGAGATGTTCGACGCCGCGCTGATGCTCGGCGTGTGCGACAAGATCGTGCCCGGCCTGCTGATCGGCGCACTGAGCTTCGGGCATCTGCCGACGATCTTCGTGCCCGCCGGGCCGATGCCCTCGGGCCTGCCGAACAAGGAAAAGGCCGCGGTGCGCCAGCGGTTCGCCGAAGGCAAGGCCAGCCGCGACGAACTGCTGGAGGCCGAATCCGCGTCGTATCACGGCGCCGGCACCTGCACGTTCTACGGCACCGCGAACTCCAACCAGATGCTGATGGAAGTGATGGGCCTTCACATGCCGGGCAGCGCCTTCGTCAATCCGAACACGCCGCTGCGCGACGCGCTCACGGTGGCCGCGACCGAACAGGCGCTGCGCATCACCCATCTCGGCGACGACTATCGGCCGATCGGAAGAACCGTGGACGAGAAGGCCATCGTCAACGCGATGGTCGGGCTCGCCGCGACCGGCGGTTCGACCAATCACGCGCTGCATCTGGTCGCGATCGCACGCGCCGCGGGCCTGATCATCGACTGGGACGATCTCGACGAACTGTCGCAGGCCACCCCGCTGCTGGCGCGGGTCTATCCCAACGGCAGCGCCGACGTGAATCATTTCCACGCCGCGGGCGGGCTGGGCTTCGTCATCCGCGAACTCATCGACGCCGGGCTGATGCACGCCGACATCCGCTGCGTGCACGGCGGCGACCTGCGCCAGCAGGCGCAGGCGCCCGCGCTCGATGGCACCTCGCTGGTCTGGCACGCAGCGCCGACGCAGTCGGGCGACACCGCGATCGTGCGCGGCGTCGCCGAGCCGTTCGACCGCGAAGGCGGACTGCGTCGTCTGCAGGGCAATCTCGGCCGCGCGGTGGTGAAGATCTCCGCGGTCGCGCCCGAGCATCGCGCGATCGCCGCACCCGCGAAGGTGTTCGAATCGCAGGACGCATTGCTCGATGCGTTCAAGGCCGGCGCGCTGATCGGGGACTTCGTCGCGGTGATCCGCGGCCAGGGCCCGCGCGCGAACGGCATGCCCGAACTGCACAAACTCACGCCGACGCTGTCGGTGCTGCAGGATCGCGGCCAGCGCGTCGCGCTGCTGACCGACGGCCGCATGTCGGGCGCGTCGGGCAAGGTGCTGGCCGCGATCCACGTCAGCCCGGAAGCGGCCTGCGGCGGCGCACTGGCGAAGGTGCGCGACGGCGACATGATCCGCATCGACGCCGAAGCCGGCGTGATGCAGGCCGATGCGGCCGAAGCGGAATGGAACGCGCGCGCGTTCGCGCAGTCCGATCTGTCCGCGAATGCGCACGGCCTCGGCCGCGAGCTGTTCGGCCTGATGCGCGCGAACGTCGGCACCGCCGAGGAAGGCGCCTGCAGTCTGTTCATTGACGACACGCTGCACGCGCACCGCTGAGGACGCCACGCGATGAAAGACACCGTGAATGCCTCCCCGCTCGCGCTGATCGCCGACATCGGCGGCACCAACGCACGCTTCGCGCTGACCGATCTGTCCGCGGCCACCGCGCAGGTGCTGGAGCCGCGCAGCCTCGACGCTTCGCGCTTCGCCAGTCTGCAGCACGCGGCCGAGCATTATCTCGACGGCGTCGGCGCCAAACCGCGCCACGCGGCGATCGCGGTCGCCAGCCCGGTCAACGGCGAGGAGATCCGGCTCACCAATCGCGCCTGGTCGTTCACGCGCCGCGAACTGCAGCGCGCGCTCGCGCTGGACACGCTGCACGTGCTCAACGATTTCGGCGCGGTGGCATGGTCGGTGCCCGCACTGCACGCGAACGAACAGATCGCGATCCACGGCGGCGACGAACCGGCGCTGCAGGGCCCGATCACCGTGCTCGGCCCCGGCACCGGTCTCGGTGTCGCCATGCTGGTCGGTGGCGCCGGCCGCTGGCAGGTGGTCGAGACCGAAGGCGGCCACGTCAGTTTCGCGCCGCTGGGCGACGAGGAACTCAACATCGCACGCTGGTTCACCGCGCGCTTCGGCCGCGTCTCCAACGAACGCCTGCTCTGCGGCAGCGGCCTGTCGCACATCGACGCGGTGCTGCGCGGCGCGGTCGATCACGCCACCGGACAGCACGAGGAACTGCGCGAACCGGCCGATATCGTGACCGCGGCGCTCGAAGGCCACGACCTCGCCGCGCGCCGCACGCTCGCGCGCTTCTGCGCAGTGCTCGGCAGCGTCGCCGGCGACGCCGCGCTGATCCACGGCGCGCGCACGGTGATGATCGCCGGCGGCATCGTCCCGCGCTTCGTCCCGTTCCTGCGCAGCAGCGCTTTCCGCGAACGCTTCCTCGCCAAGGGCCGCTTCGCCGCGTATCTCGAATCGGTGAGCATCCGCGTCATCACCCACACCGGTCCCGGCCTGCTCGGCGCCGCCATGGCGCTGCGCGCCGACCTTGCCACCGAGACATCACGATGAAGGCCTCACGATGACGCCCGAGACCCTCCAACGCATCGACGACATCCTGCGCCAGGCCCCGGTGGTGCCGGTGCTCGCGGTGTCCGATGTCGACGACGCGATTCCGCTCGCCGAAACCCTCGTCGCCGCCGGCCTGCCGGTGCTCGAAATCACCCTGCGCACACCGATCGCGCTCGACGTCATCCGGCGCATGCGCAGCGTGCCCGGCGCGATCGTCGGCGCCGGCACCGTGTTGACCGCCGCGGACCTCGCCGCGGTCGAAGCCGCGGGCGCCGCCTTCGCGATTTCTCCCGGCGGCACCGATGCGCTCTACAACGCGGCGAAACAGGCCGGCATTCCGCTGCTGCCCGGCATCGCCACCGCCAGCGAACTGATGCGCGGCCTCGAACACGGCTGGACCCGCTTCAAGTTCTTCCCCGCCGAATCCAGCGGCGGCATCCCCGCACTCAAAGGCTTCGCCGGCCCGTTCGCGCAGGTGAAGTTCTGCCCCACCGGCGGGATCGACGCCGCGAAAGCCCCGGCCTATCTCGCACTGCCGAACGTGATCACCGTCGGTGGGTCGTGGATGGTGCCTGCGGATGCGTTGAAGGCGAAGGATTGGCGGGCGATCGGCGAACTCGCCAAGGGTGCGGCTGCGCTGCGCACCGCCTGACGCGGAAGCGGAACGATCGATCGCCTCGAGCACAGCGACTAAGTCACTGCAGGGCAGAAGCAGCGAAGGCGATTCGACCTTTCAATGGGTCGATATCAACACCGTGACGGATATCCCCATGAAATAACGGCAGCTTCAGAAAAGAAGCGTTGTTTCACGCTTGCGCGTACGGATTCTTACCCTTCATGGGCTTTCGGCCAGAACAATGAGTCTTGCATATCCCTTCCGGTCGATTCCGTCGAGCGGCGTGGTGCCGCCGGGGTGCCCGATTCCGATCTCGCGCCCCCCGATCGCCGAAATCTTCCCGTGCTTTTTCGTCATCCGGTCTATCCATAATTTGAGTTCTGCAGCTTTATCCAGTGAGATCAGCCTGACCGACTCCCGTCCCGACCTTGACGTCGCTTCCGGCGCGTCGATCAAGAGCCGGTCGCATTCATGCGGCATTTCTCCTGGCTTGCATGCAGCGAGAACGAATGTGTCTTTGCCCATAAGCTCGGTCGGAACGATTTCGACTACTCCACCCGAAGCCGACGCCTTTCTGTAAACAACGACATCGTCGCCTTCCGGTATTGTTTGCTGACCGGCTTTTACCTCCCGAATGTAATAGGCCCCCGAAATACGGGCTTTGACTGCTTCGCCCACTGCAGGAAGAGATGCAATACATCTCTCTATATTCACAGCATCAGGTTCTTTCGGCTCCGCAGCGGAGCCCAGCGTCATGTCGTAAGCGATGACCGTATCTTTCTGCGACTCGATCCGGATGTTGACGAGGGCGGAAACCGAACCCATGAGATTGAAGTTGGGGGCGCCTTCCTGAATGATGGAAGCCTTGGCCTCCTGCAGCGTACCGCTGATCGATATCCTTCGCATCGCGAAATTGACGGCTTCGGTAAGTTGATCCGTCGTCTCGGCACCGAACTTGAAAAGCGTCACGTCAGAACCGCCAGGTGCAGGTACGTTTCGCGTGGTTGTGGCGTCTCTTCCGATGGTCATCTTGTCGGTTTGCACGAAAGTCGCATTCCCGACGTTGTACGTGGCGTACTGGGTGTCAAACCTATCCCAGCCGACGAACTTCGCGGGAATCAGCGTCGTATTGTCTGGAAGCAAGACCGACTCGATATCCATCGTGATTTCGCTTCTGTCGATTCTGTCCGCGACGCTCTTCATCCCGCCGGATGTTGTGAAATACACCCGACGCCTGATCGAAGTCCTATCCGCCCATGCACATGGCCGCCTGGATTCCGGTGGTTTCGAGATAGCGGCCAATACGGACGATGCCGGCATCGGGGCCGCTCCGCTCGTCATCGCCTTCATCAATTCTGCCTGAGCACGATCCGATAGCAGAGAAATGGGTAAAGAACCAGGGTTCTGGCCCGGATCCACCGAAAAACCCGTCAGCTGCAGATCGCTCGGGTAAGCAGAACTCGCATCCGCTTCTTTGTAATGCTTGAGCAGCTTCGGCTTGTGACCGCATCCGGAGATCAGTGTGATGATGGCGGCGACCGCAACTATTTTCGGATTCATTTTTTCAACTCGCCTTGAGTTCATAAACGCACATCTGAAAATTACCCGTCGGCGTGATGACGGCTCTCGAACTTCCCTCCACGAGTTGCGCGCCGTAATCGCCCTTCTTGATCTTGACTGGCTCCGTATTGCTTGCATTCGTTGCGGAAAGCTCATCGGCGGTGTCTGCGATCGCGTATGCCCGATAGTAATCGTCCTTGTCTTTCGGCTTCTTCAGCATGTACTTTCCGTCGTACTTTTTGGCCATGAGAATGCTCCTAAGACATACCTCATAAGGGACTGTGTTTGCTTATTGATCGACATGATGCGGGCCAACATCGCGACAGGCAGCGCATCTTCGGCTTACACCTCTATCCATCGCTACCGCGACCCCAATGCGACGACCGCGGGTGCGAATCAAGTGATCAGAACTCGTATTTTCTGGTCACATGAAGGAATGCACGCTTCAGAGCATACCGATGACAATCGCGTCCAATGTCGTTGTGACGGCCCTTCTTGCCGATCTCAACATCCTTGCACGGCTGCGTGACTGGAAATTTGAAGATCGAATGCGTATCCAACGCCTCCATCACAGGAATGTTTCGGAAGACTGGTTAACGATCAAGCAGCGTCCGAATCGGTTCCGCCACATTCCGGCCTCACTGCGCGATCTCCACATCGATCAGCGCGACCTGCTCGCCTGCATGGAAAATCTCCACCTGGCGGTAGGCAGTCATGCCGGGACCGATGACCCGATCGTAGCGACACTGCGCCCAGGTCATCACTTGAGGCCACGGACCGGGACGCTGCACCAGATGCAGATCCAGCTGCAGGATGTCCGGGTTGGTGCCCTGCGGAACGCGCTCGTGCAGTTCGGCCTGCACGCCGGGATTGCCCACTTCGACCTCGCCCACGACATGGAAATCGTCAGGCTTCGGCGGCATCAGATTGAGCCAGGCATACCAGTTCCTCGTGTTCATTCTTCTCTCCCTATTCGATGGACATCAGGCACGATGATCGAACGGATGAAATATCGCGACGATTGCGGCCGCGCTCGCGATGAGTAGGTTTTTCCAGATCGGTCGACGAAAGGCGGACTTACCTTCCTGCATGTTCTTTGCCGATGAGTCTGCTCTCTTCGAATGCCCGATTCGGCATCACTCCCACATCACGCACGACCCAGTCCTGACGGCAGCCCATCGCAGCCGATTTCGATGCCGCGCGAGCGCAGTCCGCACGGATGAAGTCCGTGAAGCGAAAAGTGATTGGGAGTAGCGCGCCCGCACAAGACGCCTGTGCGCTGGAGAGTTTTCCGTCGATGCCTCGTGCGGACTCGCACGCGCCTGCCATGGCCATCCGGCATTCCCCCTGTGGAATGACTTCGTTTCGGCCCGAAACGTGATTCGAGTCTGATTTCGTCGCACAGCCGTTGTCAATCGCTTTCGCGCATCCGCTATCGGCAGGGCGCAGGGTGAATCCCGGTCTCTGCGCCATGAGGCGGCTGTCCCGATCCGGATATCGATCGAGCAAAAAAATCGATCTGGTGCGGCAACGGCATGCGCGCGAGATTGCAGAACACTGCCGCAATGCAGCAATCGCGTTCCGGCGTGCTGACTACCCTTTGTTGGACACCACGGGTGACAAGGCGGTATCAAGTTTGCGTCGAACCAATGGATGCAGCTGCCACATCTGCGCAATCACGATGCGCAACAGCTTGCCGGGGCCGCGCAGGCGCCAGCGTAGGGGCGCGGGGGCTTCGAGGCGTTCGCCGATCATCACGATCGCGACGACGATCATCGCGGCGGTGTGGCCATGAATCAACAGCATCGGCAGCAGCATCAGCGCCCAGCAGGAGCCGACGCACCAGGCGCCGTGGGTGAGTCCGAATCCGAGCGCGTCGCGGTCGGCGGCGAGGCCGAAGGCGGCGAGTTCGGAATGATTGTGGCTGCGGTTGAGGCAGCGCTGCTTGAGCGGCGAGCATTGCCACACGAGCGCGAGCAGCGCCGCGGTCGCAGCCGGCCAGACGGCATCCGGCGCCGATGCGTTCGCCATCAGCTGCACCGTCACCAGCACCACGCCCGCGCTCATCCAGATCGCGGCGTAGCCGAGCGCGAACAGGGCGATCGATCGCATGCGTCGCGACTTGAAGCTGCGTTGATGCACGTGCAGCACCGGCGCGATCAGCGTCGGCGTCATCATCGCGACCAGCATCAGCGTCCAGTCCATCGCCAGCGCGGAGAGCGGCGAGATCGCGAGCAGCGCGCGGAAGGAGGGCCAAGTCCAGGCCATGCCCATCGACCGGCAATACGCCAGACCGGCCTCGCCCCAGGGGCCGGACAACAGCGCCGCCCAACCGACGGCGCTCGCCAACAGCAGGGCGCCGGCGATGCGCCGGCGCTCCCGCTGATCCGCCGTCATTTGTGGCGCTCGCGATACACGCTGACGCGACCGACGGTGATCGGCGCATCGGCATCGACCGCCTGACTCGGCAGGATCTTCACGTCGAGCGCATCGGCATCGAAGCCGCTCTCCAGGTACAGGGTGTCGATGATGCTCGTGATATCCAATTCGAACGTGAGTCCCGAGCCGCCGTGGCGCTGGTCCTTCACGGTGGCGCGGCGAAGCCCGAACAGCGCGACAGTGCCGGCCGGGTGGCCGTTGACCGAGACCTCCAAGCTTTGCGCGTCGCGCGTGCCGCGCACGTTCTCGAGCTGCAGATACGCGCGGTCGGGCAGCGATTCCACCGACGCCGATTCGAGGCTTTTCGACAGTTGCCGGCGGACGCCCGTATCGAGCCGCACCTGCGCGCGCGCACCCGAGCTCTTGATCTGCAGCGCGCCGTCGTGGGCGCCGAGCAGTTCGGATTCGGCGCCGGTATCGCGGTTCGATTCCTGCGAGGATTCGATCATCGGCCGTGCTCCCAGCGTTTGCAGTCTGACCGCGAGCGCGTTGCTCGCGACCGTCGCCTTGGCGACCGTGGGCAGGTCGTCGTAGGTGTAGTCGAGCTTGTTCAGATCGTCGACATCTGCCGGTGTATACACCCAGCTGCTGCCGTCCGCCATCGGCACGACGAACGCGCGCTCGCCGGACGCGGCCGGGCCGTTCAGCCAGGCGCTGGTGGTCGGGTTGGCGTTGCCGTCCGCATTCCACTGCGCCCACATCCGGTCGATGTTGGCGTGATGCAGATAGAACACCGGATCGAGGGCGGCGATGCCCGGGTCACTCATCAGGCCCCAGGTCTGGCCATCCGGCGCATTGCCGCCGACATCGACGTGGACCTGATTGTGCGGATTGCTTTCGAGATTGCCGCTGACGAAGCCGTTGTGCGAGAAGCCGGTCTGCGGCCCGCCGAAACCGGGACGCGGCGTCGCCGCGTTGCTGCCGGTGTAGAGCGTGTTGCCCATGCACGCCGAGGACACCGGCGGAATCGGAATGAAGATGTCGCCGTCGTTGTTCGGGCCGTAGCGCGCGGTCACGAACAGCGGATTCGGCGTGGTGCCGTCGGGCAGGGTCGCCTGGGTGAAGGCGGGCGGAATCTCGTACTGATTGTCCGGGCCCAGATAATTCCAGTACGGCAACGCCCAGCTCGCGGGCCCGCCGAGCGCGATCACCGCCTGGCGGATCTGCGATTCCAGCGCGATCAGATAGCCGCGATGCCAGGGCGGGAAATACCAGCTCTGGTGCTGGCACTGATCCCAGAACGTGTCCATGTCCGCCGAACTCGGCAAGGGTGTCGTCGGCACGGCCGGGACCGGCGGGATGGCCTGCCAACCGGGGAACGCGGGTTCTGCATTGGGCGTTCCGGGCAGATATTGGCCGTGGATCGCGGCGAAGAACCACCAGCTGTTCCGCGCGTCTAGGCCGCGCGACATCATCGCGCCCACGCCCTTGGCGTACCAGAGCAGATCCGGATTGTCGAAAGTCCCGCCGTTGTTCCATGCGTTCGATCGCGTGTAGGTGGCCATGATGTTCCCTGTTCGATGTGGGTTGGAATGCGTTCCGGCGACGGACGCGCTGCGGCGGCTGGGCATCGTCGGACCGCGATCGACGCCTGCGTGGCTCATGCTCATGCCGCGCGGTTCGCGAGGCGGTGTCTTTTCGAAGTCTTTCCGGCGTCACCTCCTTCTGGGCTCGCAGCCCACGCCGTCGCCATCGCGATCGAGATGCGGGCCGTAGCCGGGCTCGCCGCGCCGTACCGGCGCCGCTCCGGCCGCGCGGGCTTCGCTGCAGTTCGCGAATGCGCCCGACGCGGGCGCGGCGCGTGTGGGCGTCACGCGCAAGGGCAAGGCGGAGAAGTCGTAAGCGGATGACGCGTCGCGCGCTGTCGGCGCGGCGCCGCCGCGATGGCAGTGATAGCCGCCGCGTTTGCGGTCGTTGTGACAACCGTGTTTGTCGAGACCGCCGCCGTGCCCGGCGACAGGACCGGTGAGGCACAGTCCGAAGATGGCGACGAGCGCGATCCGGGAGGCCGTTACGCGTTCCCTCGATGCATTGCGCGCCAACACGTCCGCGCCTGCCCTGGCCATGCGGCATTCCCCCTGTGGAACGGCCGCGCTTCGATCCGAAGCGTGATCGGAGTCTGTTTTCGGCGCTGCCGCCTGTCAACCGCTTTCGCGCATCCGCCAGCGGGAGGGCGCAGGGTGAATACCGGTCTCCATACCCCGACACGGCATCATGCACCCGAACCCCGCACCCGGCCCGTCCCTTCAAACAGGTCGTCACCGCAATCGGTCTTCGACGGCTGCGTCGGGAGCTTGTCGAGAAACGCGAAGCGTTCGGGCTGTTCGCGGGGTCGGGCGGATTCGAAAGAAAAGGCCCTTGCCCGGGGGGAAACCGGACAAGGGCCAAGCTCGCCTGTCGAGAGTGTTGCTTAGAAGCGGTAGTTCACGCCGAACAGGTAGGTGCGGCCGTACTCGAAGTACTCGCGCGGCTGCGCGTTGTTGCCGCCAAAGGACGAACGGAAGGGTTCGTTCTCCAGGTTGTTGACCTGCAACAGGATGGCGAGATTCTCCAGCGGGCCCGACTGGAAGGTGTAGCCCAGCTGGACGTCGGTGACGGTCTCGCCTTCGAACGTGCGACGGGTGCGGTCGCCGCCGAAGCCCTGCACTTCACCCACGAACGCCGAGCGGTGACGCTGGCTGACGCGGGCCGAGAAGCCGAAGCGCTCGTAGTAGGCGGTGATGTTCGAGATGTACTTCGACAGACCCGGCATCGGTTCGCTCGGCGAGTTCGGACCGAGCGGCTGCACGCTGCTCCTGGTATCCGAATAGTTGGCCTGGATACCGAAGCCCAGCAGCGGTTCCCACAGCACGTCCAGCGGGACCGACACGGCCAGTTCGTAACCCTTGATGGTGCCGCCTTCGCCATTGGCGGGGCGGTTGAAGACACCCACCGAGTTCGGCGGCGGATTGGCCGGATAGTCGGCGGGATTCAGCGACGTGTCGTTGATGTCGAACAAGGTAGCCTGGTTGTAGATGTAGGTGCGCAGGTCCTTGTAGAAGTAGGCGACGCTGACATAGCCCTTGTTGCCGCCGAAATACTTCTCGTACGACACGTCGTACGCATTCGCTTCCCACGGCTTGAGCTTGGGATTGCCGCCGTCGCGGGTCCACCACGGGACCAGCAGTCCGGTCACCGGATCGATGGTGTTCGGCGCACCCGTGATCGGGTTGAAGGCACGACTGCGATCCACGCCGATGTTGTTGTTGGCGCGCAGATCGTCCATGCGCGGACGGGCCACCTGGCGGCCGGCGCCGACGCGCACGATCTGATCCCACGGCAGATCGAAGGACAGGTTCAGGCTGGGCAGGAAGTCGGTGTACGAGATGCCGTCTTCGATGGTGTTGCCGGCGCCGTTGCCCGGGAAGGTTTCCTGGCCGGTGGAACTCTGGTCGACACCGACCGCCTGGAAGCCGATGTTGCCCTTGACCGGGATCGAACCGATCTCGGTGTTGATGTTGGCCTGGACGTAGGCGGTGGTGACCTGCTCGTTGACTTCCCAGTTCTTGTTCGAGATGTCGCCGTTGACGTTGCCGCGACGCGTGTACAGCGTCTGGTAGGCGCGCATCGCGTCGTAGCCGAAGATCGAACCGACGCCATAGGCGTTGAAGGCGGAGCTCGTGCGCAGATCGGTCGGAATCGGCTGCGACACGCCGTCCGGGCACGACGGCGAAACGCCAGCGAGGCATCCGGTGAGATCCAGGAACGCTTCATTCGAGGCGCGGCTCTTGGTGCGGTCGGTCAGGTTGGCGCCGAATTCGATGCTGCTGAACCAGCCGTCGTCGAAGGTGCGCTCGAAGTCGAGGCGGAACGACGTCAGGCTGTCGTTGACCTCGAAGTCCTTGATGTAACCGTCCTGGCCCCAACCGCCGGCATCGCCGAGGCGGAGGATGTTGGCGTCGCCGTAGTCGTAACCGAAGTCGTGACGGAAAAAGCCCTCCGGATCGAACACCACGTTGAGCGTGTCGCGAGCGAGCGCCGGGTCGATACCGGCATAGGTCTCGAGAATCCGCTCCTTGCGCTTCGCATCGGAGTAACCGATGTCGGCGGTGGCGGTCCAGCGTTCGCCGAGGCTGAGTTCGTGCTTCCAGCCGATCGCGAAGAGATCGTCGTAGGTGGCGTTGAAATCGTTGCGGATCACCGGATTGATGCCGGTGAACGAGGCGTTGGTCGGCGTGCTGCCGGGCACGACCGTGCCGCCGAACGCACCGGCGAACTCCATGCCGCGCTTCTGCTGTTCGCGATCGAACTGCGAATAAAAGATGTCGAGGACGGTGTGGTAATTCTCGTTCGGGCGGAATTCGAGCACGCCCATCAGGCCGTCGCGCTCGTTGTCGTCGGCCAGATCGTAGAGCTTGCCGCCACCGAACAGGCCGGCGCCGTCGTAACCCCAGGCGTCGCCGAACTGCTTGGCCTGACCGGGGTTGTTGAGATGGGCGTAACCGAGAGCGATGCCCACGGTGTTGTCGGCGAACTGGTCGATGTAGGAGAAGCTGTAACGGTAGCCGTTCTCCTTCTCGTCGCCGACCTTGTTCATGTCGCCGCGGACATTGGCGGCGAAGGCGCGCTTGCCGAAGGCCAGCGGACGCACGGTCTTCAGGTCGACGGTGCCGGACAGGCCCTGGCCGACCAGCTGCGCGTCGACGGTCTTGTAGACGAGCACCTGGCTGACGAGTTCCGACGGGTACTGGTCGAATTCGACGCCGCGGTTGTTGCCGAGGCTGACCTGTTCGCGGCCGTTGAGCGTGGTGGTCGAGAAATCGCCGGCGAAGCCGCGGATGTTGACTTCCTGCGGCCGGCCGCCGAAGCGCTGCGCGGTGAGACCCGGCAGGCGCGCGAGCGAATCGGCGATCGAGGTGTCGGGCAGCTTGCCGATGTCTTCGGACGAGATCGCTTCGACGATCGACGTCGATTCGCGCTTGGTGTCGGTCGACTCTTCGATGCTGCGACGGATGCCGACGACCTTGATCTCGTCGATGTCTTCGGCTTGTGCTTGGTTCTGGTCGGCCGACTGCGCGTAGGCGCCGTTGGCCGACATCAGCGTGGCCGAAGCCAGCGCGACGCTCAACAGGTTTCGCTTCAAAGGCTGCATGGATCCCCTCCACAGCAACTGGAATTCGTTGGCAGGTCCATGCGCGATTCCCGTCTGACGCGAGCGTTCCGCAGTTCCCGGCATGTCCGGAGTCCAGCCTATCCCCGGCATGCAGCCGCGATGGTAGTCGGTGCCCGCACGGGGGGAAGGTGCCTGCATACGTATTCATGCAAAAACCCGTTCAAATCAGCGTCATGGACGCGTAATCGGGTTGAAATGCGCGTTCCCGGCGGCCGCCCCGTCCGCCCCCAACGGACCCCGCCGATGCCCGACCGCCGCGCTCAGCCCGCTCCCTGCCTGCCCCTGGCGCTGGTCGCTGCGGTGGCCGTCGCGATGACCGTCGCGGTGACCGGTCCAGTCGCGGCCACGACGCCGACCGATGCCACGGACTGGCGGGATCAGGTCGTCTATTTCCTGATGATCGACCGCTTCGAGGATGGCGACCCGGGCAACAACGATCAGGGCCAGGGCGAGTACGACCCCGCCGACCCCCGCAAATACTCGGGCGGCGATCTGGCCGGCGTGGAACGGCGGCTGGACTACATCCGGGGCCTGGGCGCGACCGCGGTCTGGATCACGCCGCCGGTCGCCAACCGCTGGTGGAGCGAAACCGCGCAGTTCGGCGGCTATCACGGCTACTGGGCACGCGATTTCAAGGCGCTGGATGCGCATGTCGGCACGCTGGCGGAATACCGGCGGCTGGCCGACGCGCTGCACGGCCGCGGCATGCGCCTGGTGCAGGACGTGGTGGTGAACCACGTCGCGGATTATCACGGTTGGAGCAGCGACTGGGACCCGGCGGATCCTGCGCGCGGTTTCGCCCTGCGACCCGAGGCCGACGGCACCACCGCCCCGACGCAGCCGCCCTTCGACCGCAACGATGCACGCAAGCCAGGCGACCGTCGGGCCGCGATCTATCACTGGAACCCGCCGATCCGCGACCACGCCGACCGCCGCCAGCAACTGGACTGGCAGTTGGCCGATCTCGACGATCTGAACACCGAAAACCCGGTGGTGCAGGCCGCGCTGCGCGACAGTTACGGCTACTGGATCCGCGAAGTCGGCGTCGACGCATTCCGGGTGGACACGGTCTTCCACGTGCCTCCCGAATTCTTCGACGACTTCCTGCACGCCGACGATCCGCAGGCGCCGGGCGTGCTGAAGGTCGCGGCCGCGGCGGGCAAGCCGGATTTCCATCTGCTCGGCGAGGGCTTCGGCGTGGACCGGCCCTACGAGGACATGATCGCGCGGAAGATCGAGTCCTACGCGCGCGGCGCCGACGGCCGGCCGCTGCTGCCGGGGATGATCAACTATCCACTGTACGGCGCGCTGGGCGACGTGTTCGCGCGCCGCCACCCGCCCGGCGAACTGGGTCATCGCATCGACAACATGATGCGGGTCCACACCGACCCGTGGCGGATGTCGACCTTCGTCGACAACCACGATGTCGACCGTTTCCTCGCCAGCGGCGACGAAGCCGGGCTGAAGCAGGCACTGCTGGCGATCATGACCCTGCCGGGCATTCCGACGATCTATTACGGCACCGAACAGGGCTTCCGCGAACAGCGCCCGTCGATGTTCGCCGCGGGCCACGGCTCGGGCGGGCGCGACCGCTTCGACGCCGCGGCGCCGCTGTATCGCCACATCGCCGCGATCGCCGCGCTTCGACGCGAACACAAGGTGTTCTCGCGCGGCACCCCGACCGTGCTGGCCGCGAACGCCGCCGCCCCGGGCGCCATCGCCTGGCGGACGGCGTGGGAGGGCGAGAACGCGCTGGTGGTGTTCAACACCGCCGATCATCCGACCCTGCTGGATGGTCTCGACACGGGATTGCCGGCGGGAACGCTGCGCCCGCTTTACGGTCTGGCGGCGGAAACGCCGACGCTGTCCCTCGACGGCACGCCGATCGCGCTGGTGCTGCCGCCGCGCAGTGCGATGGTGTGGACGCATGCCGCGAACGACGGCGTCACCGCGACGCCGCGTGCGACGCGGTCCGCGCTCGCGCTCGATCCCGCGCCGGAGGCGACGACCGGCGATCTGTCGCTGTCCGGGCGGGCGCCGGGACTGACATCGGTGCGCGTGGTGGTCGATGGCGATCTCGACGCGGCGCAGACCGCCGCCGTCGGCCGCGACGGCCGCTGGCGCGCCACGGTGCGCACCGACAGCATGATCGATCCGACGCTGACGCATCGGGTCGTGGCCTGGGATCCCGCCACCGGCACGGCCTCGGCCGCGCACACGTTCAAGGTCGACCGCGCCTGGACCCGGATCGCCGCGGTGGACGACCCGGCCGGCGACGACACCGGCCCGAACGGCCGTTACGTCTATCCCGACGGCGACGGCTGGCGGAGCCATCGGCCGGGCGATCTGCGCGGCGCCGAGGTCTGGCTTTCCGGCGACGCGCTGCGGCTGCGGTTGCGGCTGCCCACGCTGGTGTCGGAATGGAACCCGCTGCTGGGCTTCGACCACGTCGCCTTCAGCGTCTTCATCGAACTGCCCGGCCGGGCCGGCGGCGCGACGGCGATGCCGCTGCAGAACGCCACCCTGCCCGACGGCATGCGCTGGCATCTGCGCCTGCGCGCCCACGGCTGGACCAACGCGCTGTTCACGGTGGACGGCGCCTCGGCCACCGCCGACGGCACCGTGGCCGGACAGCCCGCGCGGCTGGACGTGGACCGGGCGACGAACACCGTCACCTGGACCCTGCCGGCGCGCGCGCTCGGCGAGGGCGGGTTGTCGGGCGCCCGCATTCACGTCTCGACCTGGGACTACGACGGCGGCTACCGGCCGCTGGCCCCCGACGCCACCGGCAACACCTTCGGCGGCGGCGATGCGGACGGCCCGAAAGTGATGGACGACCTGCTGATCCGGGTGCCGTAGTCGCCGACCGCAAACTCACGACCGGTAGCGCGGGCTTCAGCCCGCTGCCGGAGGCCACGTACAGCGGGCTGAAGCCCGCTCTACCGCAATCGACATTGCCGCTCTCAACCCTTCATCCACAGCGCCACCGCCAGGCCGACGAACACCGCCATCCCCACCCAATGGTTGTTGAGGAAGGCGCGGAAGCAGGCGTCGCGCGCGCGGCTGCGGCCGGTGGCGAACTGGTAACCGACCAACAGACCGGCGACGCCGAGCCCCGCCCAGTACGCCGCACCCAGCGCCATCTGCCGGGCGATCAGCGCGAGACCGGCGAAGAACAGCGCATACAGAATGCCCAGCGCCACGAGGTCCAGATCGCCGAACAGGATCGCCGTCGATTTCGAACCCGCGCGGAGATCGTCCTCGCGGTCGACCATCGCATACCAGGTGTCGTAACCGGTGGTCCAGAAGATGTTGGCGACGTACAGCACCCACGCGACCGGCGGCACCTCGCCGCGGATCGCCGCGAAGCCCATCGGAATGCCCCAGCCGAACGCCAGCCCGAGATAGACCTGCGGCAGATAGGTGTAGCGCTTGAGGTAGGGATAGCTGGCGGCCAGGAACACGCCGACCACGCTCATCAGGATCGTCAGCCGGTTCATCGTCGACACCAGCGCGAACGCGACCAGCATCAGCACCGCGAACACCGCCAGCGCCTCACGCCCGCGCACCGCGCCGGTGGCCAACGGCCGGCCCTTCGTGCGCTCGACCAGCGGGTCCAGCCAACGGTCGGCGTAGTCGTTGATCACGCAGCCGGCCGAACGCGTCAGCCAGACGCCCAGCGAGAACACCACCAGCGTCCACCACGGCGGCACCCCCTCGGCGGCCAGCCACAGCCCCCACCACGTCGGCCACAGCAACAGCAGCCAGCCGATCGGCCGGTCGCCGCGCACCAGCGCCCAATAGAGGCCAAGGCGCGCGCGCCACGCGGGAATTTCAGCGGAAATGTCGGGGGTTTCGCTCATCGGTCCGGTCGTCTCTCCGGGGTCGCCGCGCGGAAAGCTCGCGCCGCCCGCCCGAATCGGGGAGAATAGGCGGCACGCGCCTGTAGCTCAGCCGGATAGAGTAGCGGCTTCCGAAGCCGTTGGTCGGGGGTTCGAATCCCTCCAGGCGCGCCATCTTTCCTCTCGACAGCATCCACCGGATTCGACGCGCGCGCCGCGATCGTTCCGATGTGGTCGTTCCGGTCTGATCGCGGCCACGGGCCGGACTCGATACCCACCGGGCGGAATATCGGGATCGCACCGCGCACGACACCGCGAGGTGGGCGAACCGCCGGGTCGTTGCGACTGAGGTCGAATTCGGCCACGGCGAACCGCCATGCACTACACGACGGCCGCCTTCCTTCACGTCGCCATGGCCATCGTCCTAGCGGCGAAGGAATTCCAGCAGATCCTCGTTGAGTCGATCCTTGTGGGTCTCGGCAAGCCCGTGCGGGGCGCCCGGGTAGACGATCAGTTTCGCTCCCTTCACGAGCGCGGCCGAACTTCGACCGGACGCATCGATCGGCACGATCTGGTCGTCGTCGCCGTGGATGACGAGGGTGGGTATGTCGAACTTCGCGAGATCGCCGCGGAAGTCGGTGGCCGAGAACGCGGCGATCGAATCGTGGGTGTTCTTGTGGCCGGCCTGCATTCCCTGCGCCCAGAACGACAGGATCAGACCCTGGCTGGGCTTGGCGCCGGGACGATTGAAGCCGAAGAACGGGCCCGAGGCGATGTCCAGGTAGAGCTGCGAACGGTTGTCGATCGAGGCCTTGCGCATCCCGTCGAACACGTCCATCGGCACGCCCTCGGGATTGTGGGCGGTCTTCAGCATCAGCGGCGGCACGGCACTGACAAGCACGGCCTTCTTGACCTTCGCGGTGCCGTGACGGCCGATATAGCGCGCCACTTCGCCGCCGCCGGTGGAGAAACCCCCAGAGTGACGTCGGTCAGTTTCAGCGCATCGATCACGGCCGCCAGGTCATCGGCGTAGTGGTCCATATCGTTGCCGCCCCACGGCTGGCTGGAGCGGCCATGACCTCGGCGGTCGTGCGCGATCACGCGATAGCCGCGCTCGGCGAGGAACAGCATCTGCGATTCCCAACTGTCCGAATTCAACGGCCAGCCGTGGCTGAAGGCGACGACCTCGCCGTTCCTCGGCCCCCAATCCTTGTAATAGAGCCGCACGCCGTCCGGCGTGATGACATGACTGCCTTCGGCGACGGCGACGCGAGTGACGGAGGACGCGGGGGACGATGGCGGCGGCGACGCGGCGCGAACGTCGGAGCCGGCGTGCGTCGCGGCCGCCAGCAGCGTGGCGGCGAGCGTGCGTGTGATCAGGGTCATGGCGATGATCTCTTCGATGATTGGGGAAACAGGGACGAATGCGCGGGCACGATGCGGTCTTCCGGTTTCGCGGTCGTGCCTGCGGCTTCAGGTGCCTGACGGCAGCTTCGCGACGACTTTGATCTCGAAGTCGAAGCCGTACAGCCAGGCCACGCCGATGCCGGTCAACGTGGGATGCGGCGCCGAGCCCCAGTACTCGTCGATGACGATGGGCCAGACTTTCTCGAAGGTCTGCTCAGGGTTGACGACAAAGATGGTCACGTCGATCACGTCGTCGAAGCTGCAACCGGCTGCCGCGAGAATGGCGTTGAGGTTGTCGAAGGCGCGGCGTACCTGGCCTTCGAGTGTCGGCTCCGGCGAGCCGTCTTCGCGGCTGCCGACCTGGCCGGACACGAACAACAGGCCGTTGGAGCGGATCGCTGGTGAGTAGCGGTTCTTCTCGTACAGGGCCTGGCGGCCCATGGGGAACACGACATCGCGCACGGTCATGGCAGTTTCCTTGGGTGAGGGCATGCGGGGCACTACTGGGTGGTGAGGTCAGGCGCCGATGCGCGTGACGAAGTCCGGCGAGTCGGCGTTGAGCTTGTCCTCATGCATGGAGCGCACGTCGCTGAGCCCCGCATGCCGTTCACGGTCTGGCCAGATCCACGCGTTCCTCGGCGTCGAACATCGCGATGCCACGGGCGACGGCCGTCACCGGTACCTCGTCCTGCAGCACGTCCCAATGCTCGGCCAACCTGCCGTCCTCGATCCGGAAGAGATCGACGACGACCTGCGGGACATTTGCCCAACCACGGATGCGACCATGGATGGCGACGAAATCGCCTTCGGCGACCATCAGGCCGGGCTCGTAGTGCACGTCCGGCGACAGACCGGCGACGAGCGCCTGCAACGCATCGCGCCCTTGGGGAATGTCGGGGTTGTGCTGGATATAACCGGGCGCATAGAGCCGCGCCACGGCCGATGCATCATGGCGCTGGAACAGCGAGGTCATCGCCTCCAGCACCAGCGCCTTGTTGCGCTGCGGACAGTCGTCGAAGACGGCAGCCGCGGGCCGCGTGATCGCAATTCTTCCGGTCATGCGGAGAAACTTCCCGCCAGGCAGCGTTGCGCACGAATAGATCCGGTCGCGATCGTAGTCCTGGACCTGGGTGACGGTCGCACCGTCCCGTTCCTGCCAACTCACCGCGAACAGGCTGTTGCCGAGCGGCACGACCTGGATGTCGACGACCTCGGTGCGCGCGAACGGCCCGCTCTCGATCCGGAACTTCAGCTGCGTGGTCGACAGCAGCGTCAGATTGACGCGGAATTCCGGATATGACACCTCCATTTCCATTCCGACGGGAAAGCGCTCCATCGACATCGTCATGCCCCTTCGTCTCTCTGTGCGGTCATGGATGACCGCGCCTGCCGACGACGCGGGTCTGGACGCCCCGCGTTCGAACGACGCCTCATCGCCGCCCGGATCAGGCTGCGATCTTCGGCACCGGCGTGTTGAGCAGCTGCTGCTCCCACAGGAAGGCGATGCCGCTGCCGGCGGCGTGCTGCATGATCACGTTGTTGAGCGCGAGCGCGGTGTCCATCCGCGCCCAGTCGCGCTGCCATTCGGCCGCGAGCGCCATCCAGGTCATCATGTTCGCGCCCGCCGCGATCATGCGCTGGATGGCCACCTGATGGGCTTCGACCGACACGGCGCCGGACGCATCGGTGATGACCGTCACGTCCCAGCCTTCGCCGAGGGCCTGGATCACCGGCATCGCCACGCAGATCTCGGTCCACAGGCCGGCGATGATCAGCTGCTTGCGGCCGGTCGCCTTGACCGCGTCCACCACCCGCTTGTCTTCCCAGGTATTGATGAACGTCCGGTCGATCACGTCCTGGCCCGGAAACACTCCGGTGATCTGCGGAAAGATGACGCCGCCCCGCTCCTGGACCACGCTGGTCAGGATGGTGGGCACGTTGAACACCTTGGCCGCTTTCGCGAGCCCGGTCGCATTGTTGACCGCCATGTGCGGATCGTGACTGTTGAGGTTCGCGAGCTGGTAAGGCTGGTGGTCGATCAGCACCAGTACGCTGTCTTCGGGACGGAGCAGGGCATCGAGGCCGTTTCTGGCTGGCTTGGACATGGAAAAAATCCTTGAGTGAGTGCGGCTCAGGCCGCGGGGGGATCGAGGAAGACGGTGAGGGAATGAATCCGGCCGTCCTTCAAATGCGCGACATCCATGCCGGTGACGACGGCGGGGCCATCGGCCGGACCTGAGCGCCACTGCAGACGGCCGATGCCGTGGCAGCCGGTGGCAGGACCAATCGCGGTGAAAACGACGTCGGACGGCAGACCTGCGCGCAGCGCGGTGACGGCATCGCAAATCGCGATGTGGCCTGCGGCGGTGGCATGGGGCTCGTGCAGCATGGCGTCTTCGGCGTAAAGCTTGCGGATGGCTTCGAGACGTCGCGCCGCGTCGCGCTCGCCGAACACGCGCGCGAGGTTTGCCTGCATCGGTCCGTCGTAGTCGATGGTGGTGTCGGATGAGATGGACATGCGGTGGCTCTGCGGGCGAGGACGGCACCTTCGCACCCGAATCGACGCGCGATAAGCCGGTCATCGTTGGAATCAGCTTCAATGATTCATTTAAGATCGGCGCATGGAGACCCTCGCCAATCTGGAGTCCTTCATCCGCAGCGCCGAATGCGGCGGCTTCTCCGCGGCGGCGCGACGGATGGGGTTGAGCCCGGCCGCGGTCAGCCGCAACGTGGCCATGCTCGAACGCAACCTGGGCGTGCGCCTGTTCCAGCGCAGCACCCGCAACCTGACCCTGACCGAGGACGGCGAGCGCCTGCTGGCTTCGGTGGCGGGCGAGGTGGAATCCATCCGGTCGGCCATCGCCGGCATGGCCACACATGCGGGGAAGCCTGCGGGCACGCTCAAGGTCAGCATGGCGTTCGGGTTCGGTCTGGACTACGTATTGCCGCTGCTGCCGTCCTTCCTGCAGCGCTATCCCGAAGTGGTGCCGGACTGGAGTTTCGAGAATCGGCAGGTCGATCTGATCGCCGAAGGCTTCGACGCCGCCATCGGCGGCGGCATGGAACTGGCGGCAGGCGTGGTGGCGCGGGAACTGGCGCCGCTGCACATCATCGCCGTCGCGTCACCGCACTATCTGCAGGACCGGCCATCGCCGCAAGATCCCGATGATCTCGCGGCGCTGGATGGCATCGCCATGCGTTCGGCCCACAGTGGTCGCGTGCGGGTCTGGAAGATGCGGCATCGTGACGGTGCCGAAGCGGTGCTGGAACAGAAGGCGCGCATCCTGGCCAACGATCCCGAAGCGCTGTGCCGCGTCGCCTTGATGGGCCTGGGCGTGGCCCTGATCGCCGTGCCGTTCGTGCTGCCGCACCTGCAAAGCGGCAGACTGCAGCGCGTGCTGCCCGACTGGCATTCGGACCTGGGCGCGATCTCGCTCTACTTCAGCAGTCAGAAACTGTTGCCGGCCAAAACCCGCGTCTTCATCGACCATGTCACCGGGGCGTTCCGCGAACAGGATCTGGCGCGACGGTTTTCGGCGAACAATTGACGCGAGCCCGGGCACGCCGATCGGCGCGGACGCGCCCCTCGGCATGCCGGGCCGGACATCGAGATCGCGACGGCTCTGCAGCGATGCGTCGGGCAAGTCGTTGCACACATCGGTCGCGTAGCCATCCGCGTTGTCGTCAGGCCTCCGCAGTGGCGTCGCGCGCGCCGGCCCGATGAGACGCAACACGCTCTGGAGCGTGTTATGCACTTTTTGATAGGCCGCGAAGGCCGTCTGCGGGCCTGGAGCGATCTTCGCTGCGCGCGCTCAAAGCGCGATCGGAACGCACTTGTCCACCGGATGGACCTTGTTGGCGACCCATTCGTACATGCGTTCGCCCAGTTCGGTGGTGCGGCTGAGGTTCATGCGCGCGACCTTCGGGTGTTTGTCGAAGCACAGCACGCGGTCGCGCAGCGAAAGGGAGGCGACGCGGCCGGTCACGACGGCGGTGCCTTCGGCGTCGCGGCGGATCTTTCGGCCGAGTTCGATGCGCGCGGTGGTGGTCACCTTGCAGCCGTCGAAGGCGATGTCTTCGACCGAGACGATGCGCAGGGTCTTGCGTCGGTTGATGTCCTGTTCGATGCCGGCCACGGTGTCGTTGAGACCGGCGAGGATCCGGGTCTTGTGATCGTTGCCGACGGCCTGCACCACGCGGCAATCCAGCGGCGGCGGGGTGTCCTGTGCGAGCGCCGGAGACGCGCAGGCGATCAGGGCGAGCACGGAGACGGCACGAACGCGGTCGATGTATGTCATGGAATGTCTCGCTTGTGTGTAGCGGAGGAATCGCTGAGGGATCGCCGAGGATCGGCGCAGTGGATGGGTGCCGGCGACGGGGCATGTCGATGCCGCGCGCGGCGTGGTCTTCAGTCGACGGGCAGGCCTTTCTCGCGGCCGAATTCGAGCGCACGACGTTTCGCGTCCTCGTTCAGTCGTTTCATCCGCGCACGGTGGTGTGTGCGGCAATCGCGCCCGACCGCACCGTCGGGGCAGGCATCGAGCGCTTCCCGGATTTGGCGCGCTTCGTGCTGGAGCGCGGAGAGCGAGGCGCCGAGCGCGTTGGCGTCGTCCAGTGCCGGCGCGGTGAAGGCGGTGACGATCCGGAAACCCGCGGTGCTGCGCGCAGCGCGTTCGGCGCGCATCGACAGCAGATCCATGGTCACGTCGCCGCCATCGAGGTCCGCGCCTTCGAAACGCACGCGACGCACCTGCCGGTTGCGCTTCGCGCGGTGATCCTTGAGCACGCCGGCGCCCATGCCCAGCCACGGCACCTGGGTAGCGACCGGGCTCGTGCCGCGATCGACCCAGACCTGCAGATGCTGGTCGCGGCCCTCGGCATTCATGCGCCCGCGCACGCCGCGGGTGTCGCCGCCGGGGCCCGGGCCGAGCGTCTGCGGCGTGCCGGACACGCTGTCGAGGAAGGCACGCAGGCGCGTGGCGTCGGAGAGCCAGGCGAAGGCATAGGGCAATTCGATGCCGAGCTTCGTGCAGGCCGGGCCGAGGTCGCGATGCTGTCCGCACACGAGCATGTCGCCGTTGCCCTTGCGGATCAGGAATTCCAGCTGCGCGCCCGGAATCTGCGCATCGGGCAGCAGGTGACGAACGTGGTCGCCCTGCACCAGCCAACTGCCGTCGGCGCTGTTGAGGTGATACGCGAAATCGGCCAGCGCATCGCGGCTGTCGATGCGGTGATGGATCCTGATGTCGAAGCGGAATTCGCCGCTGTCGGCTTCGGGATTGCGCGGGAAGCGGCTGTCGGCGGCGAAGGCGGCATCGCGACGGGCGCGGGCGTCGATCTCGTCGAACGGGTCGGGAATCGGATCCAGCGGCAGCATCTCGCCGGCGGCGCGCGCCTTGTCGCTGCCGGATTCGACGATGTCGATCGGCATCTCGAACGGATCGTGTGCAGGCCGACCGTCGACGCGGATCTCTTCGCCCGCAGCGCGTGCAGCCGCACTGCCGGATTCGATCACCGGCACGGTGTCGAAGGGACTCGGCGCGGACTCGAAGGTTTCGCCGAGCGCGCGTGCGGCGTCGCTGCCGGAGGCGACCACATCGACATCGCCGAACTTGAACGGGTTCGGGATCGCCCCGGTCGCGGCGAGGACGACGACACCGAGCGCCAATGCACCGGCGCCGATCGCGATCATCGTGCCGCGTTTGCGCAGGCGCGATGCGATCATCGCTTCACCAGCTCGACGCGGCGGTTCTGCGCGCGGCCCGCTTCGGTGGCGTTGCTGGACACCGGCGACAGGCTGCCGGCGCCCTGCGCGGTCAGCCGCGCGGCGTCGATCCCGTAACGCTGCACCAGCGTATCGCGCACGCGCTGGGCGCGGCGTTGCGACAACATCATGTTGCTTGCGGCATTGCCCTGATCGTCGGTGTGACCCACCACCCGCAGTTTGAGATTCGGCTGCGCGCGCAGCAGCGCCGCGACCTGCGCCAATGCAGCGTCGGACTCGGACTTGAGCGTGTCCTTGCCGGTATCGAAATGGATGCCCTGCAGCGTGACCTTGCCGTCGCTCTCCAGGCCCGCTGCCAGCGCTTCCGAGTTCACCTCGACCATGCCGCCGTCCATTCCGGCGGTTTCCAGCACGTGCAGATCGGTGTAGGCCGGGCTCGCGGCGATGGCGACATAGATTTTGCCGCCGCGCTGCGCGCTCATCTGTCCGGTGAAATAACGCACGTCGCCGGAGATGCCGGGATTGAGGCCGTTGATGCCGTTCCAGCCGCGACCGTCGCCATGGCGCGCGGTGCTGCCGCAGCGGTCGCGGCCGCTGCATTCCCAATCCACGCGCAGTCCGCGGGCGGTCAGTGCGTCGCGATAGTTGCGCAGGATCTCCAGCGTGGCCCGGCCCTGCGGGTTGCCGTAGCGGATGCGGGTGAGCCGGCCTTCCAGGGTTTCGGTGCGCACTTGCCCGCGCTCGAAACCGATGATGCGCAGGTAGTCGGTGAATGCTTCATCGTTGCGCTCGCGCAGGGTCGAGCCGGCATAGCGCGCGATCAGGGGATGATCGCCGCCGGCATTGGCGGACGCGGTGCCGCCGGCGCGACCGCCGGCATCGACCGCGCCCGCGTCGACCATCTCCACCATCTCGCCGCGGCGCTCGGCCTCGCGCCGGCAGCGTTCGTCGCCCAGCGCGCAACGGGTGATGCGGCGGGCTTCCTGATCCACTTTGCGCTCGACCTCGCTCTGCGCGGCGCGCGTGGCGCTGCGCTTGAGGCGGTCGCCGAAATCCTGTGCGAAGGCAGGCGCGAAGGCGAAGCACAGCAGCATGAAGACGAAGGCATGCACGCAACGCGAGCACGGATGCGGGTGACGGCGGCGGGACATGAACGACTCCTCGTGGACGGCCTGCCGCGGATGCGGCTACCGATACATACGAAGTGCCGTCGGAAAAGTGCCAACGCCGCGCGCCGGCGCACGACGTCGCGTCGGTCAGTCCGCGGTCTGCGGCCACGGGCGACCGTCGGGCAGCGCGAGCGAGCGCATGCGCGTCTGCGCCGCATCGAGGCGCGCCTGCGCGTCGGCTGGCCGATCCAGCCGGCGCAGCCACTCGGCCGCGAGGCGTCCGCGGCGAGCGATGTCGGCGACCTCGCCGGGCGGATGATCGGGATCGCGAACGGCGGCTTCGTCCAGCGCGCGCAACGCCGCCGGCAGATCGCCGGCCGCCGCGTCGCAGCGCGCACGCGCTTCGTCCAGACGCGCGGCGATCACCGGGTCGGTCCAGGGCGCATCGGCATTGAACGCGTGCGCGGCCTGCAATGCGCGTCGGCCTTCGATCGACGCGCCGGTCGCACAGCGCGCCAGGGCCAGCGACGATTCGGCGCGCAGGCGGGCGTCGCGGTAGTCGTCGCCGGCCGGGAGCTTGGCGAGGGCGGCGGCGGCCTCCGCGGCCAGAAGCGGCCAACGTTCGGCCAGCAGCAGGATCTCCAACCGGTTGGCGTGCAAGAACGGATCCCGGTCGAGCGGCGTGCCGTCGGTACCGGCCCATTCGACGCTCGCGGCATCGGCGTCCGCCAGCGCCGCGTCGAAGCGCTGCTGGCGTGCGTAGAGCTGGCTGCGATTGAGATATGCGGCAGCGCGGTAGCCGTTGGGGCCGTCGAAGAGGCGGTCGTAGATCGCGATCGCTTCATCAAGTTTTCGTCGTGCGGCGGCGAAGTCGCCCAGATAGAGGCGATTGCGGCCGTGATTCGACAGCGCAACCGCGTAGCGCAACGCATCGCGGTCGCGGTCGCGCGCTCGCTCGGCCACCCGCTGCGCGAACAGCGGTTCGGCGCGATCGTGACGGCGCAGAGTCGAATAGCTCACGGCGAGCGCGCCGTCCAGCGCACTCAAGAACTTCGGATCCACCTCCTTGCGCGCACGCGCCGCATCGCGCACACGCTCGAACAGCGCGCCTGCCTCCGCATAGCGATGACGCCGCGCCAGCAGCATGCCGCGATCGCGTCCCAGCTCCAGCAGCGCGATGCCGGAGTCCGGCTGCGTCCGCAGGTGCTCCTCGGCTTCGCGCAGCGCGGCATCGGCGGTCTCGAACTCCGATCTGGCCGCGGCGGTTTCGCCGCGCAGACGCAGCGCATCGATCAGGATGGCGTCGATGGATGTCGCATCGGCCGGTTCCGACGCGGACGCACGCGCCTCGCGCGCCAGCGCCGCGGCGCGTTCGGCCAGCCCGTCGGCTTCCACGATGCGCCCGCGCAGGGCATGGATGCGACCGATCGCCACCAGCATCTGCGCGCGTACGTCCGGCGCTGCGCTCTTCGGGTCCTGCGCGCGCTGCGCACCCAGCGCCAGCAGCTCGGCGGTGGTCGGCAGTTCCGACTGCGGGCGTTCCGGCGCGTTGGCGCGGAACAGATCGAGAATGAAGCCGTTGAGGCTTTCGGCGCGCGCCAGCGCACGCTCGGCGTGGATGCGCGCGCGTTCGGCTTCCACTTCGGCGGCACGTGCGGCGCGGGCTTCGGCGCGCGCCTGCTGCGCCTGCCAGAAAATCCCGGCCGTGCCCGCGACCAGGCTGGCGATCAACGCGACGGACAACACCGCGGCGAGGCGATGCCGGCCGGCCCAACGCCGCAGCCGATAGAGCGCGCCGCCCGCATGCGCACGCACCGGCCGCCCCTCCCGCCATGCCGCGAGGTCCGCCGCCAGTTCCGCCGCACCGGGGTAACGATCTTCCGCGCGCGACGCGAGCGCCTTGCGCAGGATCGCGCCCAGATCGCCGCGCAGTAGCGCGCGCAGCGCGGGATCGTCCATCGCACGACCGAGCGTCGCCGGATCGCGGCAGGCATCGCCGCCCTCGGGCCACTGCGGCGGCATTCCGAGCAGCAACCGATGCAGCAACGCGCCCAGTCCGTAGACATCGGTGGCGGTGGTGAGCGTGTCGCCGCGCAGTTGTTCCGGCGCGGCGTAGCGCGGGGTGAAGGCCTGTGTCAGTGGATCGCGTTCGAGTGGATCAGGTTTGAGCGGGTCGTCGTCGGCCCGCTCGCGGCCGCCGGTCTCGTCGCCGGTGTCCGCATCCTCCAGCAGCCGCGAAATGCCGAAATCCAGCAGCGTGACCCGGCCATCGGCATCCACCATCACGTTGGCGGGCTTGATGTCGCGATGCACGACCAGGTGCCGATGCGCGTGCGCAGCAGCCTCCGCGGCCTGCACCAGAAGCCCCACGCGCGTGCGCGTATCGGCGTCGTGCCGTTCGCACCACAGATCGATGGTCTCGCCTTCGATCAGCGCCATCGCGAACCAGGGCGTGCCGTCGTCGGCATGACCGGCATCGTAGATCGCGGCGATCCCGTGGTGATGCAACGCGGCGAGAATGCCGATCTCGCGCGCGAAGCGTGTCCGGCCCACCTCGCCGGCCGCGCCCGGACGCAGCAATTTCACCGCGGCGATCCGGCCCAGCGGCGGTGCCAGCGAACGCGCGCGCCAGACCGTCGACATGCCGCCGCTTCCCAACGGCTCCAGCAGCAGCCAGCGACCGAACCGACGCCCGGCCAGATCCAGCCCGGAATCGTCGCCGGCATCGCCCGACACCGCGCCGGACAGCGGCCGGTCGAGCACGCAGGGCCGGTCGATCGCCGCGAACATCCGCTGCAGCATCGCCCGCACTTCCGGCGGAGGCGGCTCCGCGCGCAGCCGCGCTTCGCGCGCGTCCGGGGCGAGGTCCTGCAGGGCTTCGAACAAGGCCAGCGCCGCCTGCCAGCATCGAGACTCCTCCGCAGGCGGCACGGGATCGAACGCGAAGGAGGAATCGGTCATGAGGATGCGATGCGGAGCGCGGTGGTCGGCAGACGACCCTTCATCCTGCGCATACGCAGGGCGGCGGCCGCGAGTGACAGCCGCATCCGTTCGCCGCTCATGACGCACCCTCCATCAGCACCTGCAACGCGGCGCGCGCCGCCGCCCACTCGCGCTTGAGCGTGCGCTCGGAGCGACCCAGCAGTTCGGCCAACTCGGCGTACTCCAGGCCTGCGTAGAAACGCAGTTCGATCAGGGTCTTCTTGTCCGGATCGAGACGACCCAGGCGTTCCAGCGCGGCATCCAGCGCCAGCATCTCGTCGGGCTGCGGCATCTCCGCGACGATCGCCTCGTCGAGTTCCACCCGTATCTGTTCGCCGCCGTGACGCACCGCCAGACGACGGCGCGCATCGTCGGTGACGATCCAGCGCATGGTCTGCGCCGCGGTGGCGAAGAAATGCCGGCGCGTTTCCAGATCCACCTGCGCCCCGCCGCACAGACGCAGGAACGCCTCGTGCACCAGCACCGTCGGCGTCAGCGTGCCGTCGGCCCCGCGCAGCACACTGCGCGCCAGTGCGCGCAATTCGGCGTACAAACGGCGATGCGCTTCGGCGAGACTGCTCTCGTCGCCGTCCCGGGCCGCACGCAGCAGCAGAGTGATGTCTCCGGCCATCGGGTTCCCTCGGTGGTTCCCTCGATTATGCCCGATGTGATCGCGCCCTATCCTCCCGTCGTTTCGAGCGCTGCGGAGAATGCGTCCACCCACCGGACGGATGCGTGCGATGCGGGGGCGCGACGGCATATGCACCGCGCGTGCGGAGGCGGTTGGTTTCGGATTCGACGTCCAAGCGCAGGTCCGTCCTCGTCACGAAGCGTTTTTGTGCGCGACGCGCTGTAATGTAGATCCACGGACTCGCGGGCCGGTCCGGCGCCGAACCCGGGACGTCAGTCGAGGAGGACATGGACAACAACATCCGCGAACGCACCCGCGCCTACATCGTGGCCCGCCAGCAAAGTCCCGCGTGGCAGTTGCTGGCTTCGCGCCGTGCGCCTCTGGTGTTGGGCTGTCTGAAACCGCTGTTCGAGGACAGCCAGGACGGTGTCGATTTCGACGACGCCCAGCAAGCGCTGGCCGACCTGCTGGCCGGGCACGCCGGATTGAACGAATTCGAGATCGAGGGCGACCCCACCGCGCTGGCGCGCAGGGATTTGCGCAACTGGATTCGTCATGGGCTGGTGGTCGAGCGCGAAGGCCGGCTGTACGCCACGGATGCGCTCGAGACGGCGCTGCGTTTCGTGGACGCACTGGACAACCGGATGATGACCTCGACCGCTTCGCGCCTGGCGGTGGTTCAACGCGAGATCGAGCGCCTGGAGGCGCGACTGAACCCCGATCCGCAAAGCCGGGCCGATCATCTGCGCCGGCAGATCGCCGACCTGCAGCGCCAGCTCGAAGAAGCCGAAGCCGGACGCATCGAGGTCGCAAGCGTCCAGGAAGCGGCCGAAGGCATTCGCGAGCTGTACGCACTGGCGACCAGCCTGCGTGCGGACTTCCGACGGGTGGAAGACTCCTGGCGCGATGCCGACCTGCATCTGCGCCATACCATCGTCAACGACGGCTACCACCGCGGCGCGATCGTCGACACGTTGCTCGACGGTCACGACACGCTGCTCGAAACCGCCGAGGGCCGGGTCTTCCAGGCCTTTCATCAGCAACTGCAGCAGGAGGTCGAGCTGGATGCGATGAAGCGCCGCCTGCGCGTCATCCTGCAGCATCCGCAGGCCAGAACCGCGCTCACTCCCGCCCAACAGGCGGACATGCGCTGGCTGGTGATGCGGCTGGTGAAGGAATCGGCCTCGGTCATCCGCGCGCGCTCGCGCAGCGAGCGCGATGTCCGCAGTTTTCTGCGCACCGGTCTGGCGGCGGAACATCATCGGGTCGGACAACTGCTCAATGAAGTGTTCCGGCATGCCCAGGCGGTGGACTGGCGTGCGGCCTCCGTCCGCCGGCAGCCCGGTTGTCTACCGCCGCTGGCCGTGGTGTGCGGCGGCCTGCCGCTGGTGGAACGGTTGCGCTTCAAATCCCTCGATCAGCAGGCACTGCGGGATCTGGATCTGCAGCGCATGGCCGGCGACATCGATCAGATCGAGGACGAGTTCTGGTCGTCGCTGGACAGCCTCGACCGGGAAACGCTGGTGCGCGACACCGTGGACGTGATCCGCGTCAGCGATCGGCCGTTGCGTTTGTCCGATCTCGCGCAGCGACTGCCGCCGACGCACGATCTGGAAACGCTGGCGCTGTGGCTGGGGATGGCGCGGGAGGCCGGCTCCGCCGTCGGCGCGGAGCGCGAAGCGCTGGATGTCGCCATCGGCGATGCCGCCCGTCAAAATGACGGATCCGATCCCGGGCGCGCCCTGCGCTTCCAGGTGCCGCTGATTGCGCTCGATCCTGCCGCTTTCGCGGATTTCGAATGGGAGCCCTGACATGACGACTGGCGTGGAAGGCGGAAGCGCCGACATCGACGACGACGGAATCGATGAGGACGGGCTCGATGACGACGCGATCGATACCGATGGCCACGTCGTCGCATCGCGTTCGTCGGGCGACGATGCGACGCCCGACGGGCGTACCGGCATCACAGTCGCGGTACGCGCCACCATTCTCGAACTGATGAAGTACGGCTTGCTGGAGGAGTCGAGCAAACCGAATCTCTATCGGAACGCCCTTCTGTATCGCGACGAGGTGGATGCGGTGCTGCGCTGGCTCGATCTCGGCCTGCGCATCGACGATATCCGCGGTTTGGCGTTCATCGTGGTGAACGCCGTGCCCGATCAGGAGGGCGACGAGTGGTCGCATCCTCTCGTGCGCAAGCAGCGCCTGACCCTGGAGCAGTCGCTGCTGGTCGCAATTCTGCGCCAGCAGTTCGTCGCCCATGAAGTCGAGGCCGGGGTGGGCGCGAGCGACGCCCAAGTCGCGCTGGAGGATCTGATTCCGCATCTGCAGGCGTATCTGGGCGATATGGGGAGCGACGCGCAGGAGAAGAAGCGCCTGTTGACCCTGCTGGAACAGCTCAAAGGGCACGGCATCGTGTCCGACGTCGATCGACAGGAGCGCGTGACCATCCGGCCGATCATCGCGCATCTGGCCAACCCCGAAAATCTGACCGCGCTGGTTCGGGCACTGCGCGAAGCCGCCGCCGGCACCGGCACGCAGGCGGCATCGGACGAAGAGGCCAACGCATGATTGCGGCGGCAGCCATCGCTGCGCCTTCGGGCTCCCTTTCGGGCAGTTACGTCCTCACCCATCTCGATCTCTACGATTGGGGTGCCTTCGGCGGTCGGCACGGCGTCGAGATCGATCTGGCCGGCACCGCGATCATCGGCCCGACCGGCAGCGGCAAGACCACGCTGGTCGATGCGCTGATGACGTTGCTGGTCGCCAGCCCGCGCTACAACCTGGCGTCCACCGGCGGCCACGACAGCGACCGCGACCTGGTGTCCTATGTCCGCGGCGTCTCCGGGGCGGGCAACGACGGCGGCGGCAACGAACACATCGCGCGTCCGGGCCCGGTCGTGACCGCGATCGCCGCGCGATTCAGCGACGGCGAGGCCGTGGTGCGCATCGGCGGCCTGTTCTGGTTCGACGGCACGAGTTCGGCGCTGGTCGATCTCAAGCGTCGCTGGTTCTTCTGCGAAGGCGACACGCCGGTCCTCGATGAATGGCTGGAGACCCATCGGGAGTCCGGTGCCCGCGGGCTGAAGGAGCTGGAACGCACGAGCCCCGGCCTGACGATGTACGAAAGGAAGAGTGCATTCCTGGCGCGACTCAGAGGCGACTTCGACGTCGGCGACAACGCCTTCGACCTGCTCAATCGCGCCGCCGGCCTCAAGCAGCTCGACAGCATCGACAAGGTGTTCCGCGAACTGGTGCTGGATGACGCCTCGGCCTTCGAGGATGCGCGCAAAGTCGCCGACGAGTTCGACACGCTGGCCGGCATTCGCCACGAGCTCGAAACCGCCCGCAAGCAACGCGAGACCTTGCTGCCCATCGAAAAGGGAGGGGTCGATCTCAAGGAAGTCGGCGCGAAACTGGACGAGCACAATGCCTTGCTGTCGCTGCTGCCGGTCTGGTTCGGCGAACAGGCGATCGCCCTGTGGCGGCACAAATCGGAGAGTCGGCAGACCGAACTGCTCGAAGAGCAGCGACAGGCCGATATCCTGGCCGATCGGTTGTCGCACGCCATCGCCACCGAACAGTCCCTGCAAACGCGCTACCTGCAGGTGGGCGGGCAGCGGATCGAGGAACTGAATCGACACCTTTCGCTGCAGGAGGGCAAGCTCAGGGAATGCCAGCGCGAGGCGGCACGCTATCAAACCTGGGCTGTCAGCCTCGGCCTGGATCAGTCGCTGACGCCGACGGCATGGCAGGCGAACCAGGACGCCATCGAGCAGCGGCGCAGCGAAGAGAACCGGCGCTGGAACGAGCAACAGAAAGCCGCATGGGAAGCAGGCGCCAGGCAACAGGCGCTGCTTCTGGAACGCGATCGGATCCAGCAAGAATTGGAAGAAGCCGAAAAGCGCCCGAACTCCAACATACCCATCGAGCAGCAGCGATTCCGCACGCTGTTGGCGCAACACCTGGGTCTGGATGAAGACGCCCTGCCCTTCGTCGCCGAACTGGTCGAAGTGCAAGCTCAGCAGGCCCATTGGCGCGGCGCGATCGAACGTGCGATCGGCAGCGAACGCCTGCGTCTTCTCATCGCTCCCGAGCACGCCCCCGCGGCGCTGGCCTGGATCAATGCGCGCGACAACCGCCTGCATGTGCGCCTGCGCGAAGTCGGGACCCGCGCCGAACAAGCACAGTTCTTCAACGATGGATTCACGCGGAAGCTGAATTTCAGGCCGCATCCGCATCGCGAAGCGTTGAAGCATCTGCTCGCCGGTATCGACCGACATTGCGTGGCGGATGTCGAAACGCTGCGTCGCACGCCGCACGCCATGACCGTCGAAGGCCTGATGTCCGGTCGCAGCGGCTACTTCGACAAACAGGACCAGAAGTCGCTGAAAGACGAGTGGATGACCGGTTTCGACAACCGGGATCAGCTCGCGCGCCTCGAGCAGGCGCGCGCCGTCGCATCGGAACGACATGTCGCCAGTCTGCGCGAGCAGCGCGATGCCGAAGCGCTGGCCGATGAAACGCGCAAAAGCCTCGAATTGCTGAGCAGATTGCAGGAAATCGTGTTCGAAAAGATCGATGTTCCGGGCGCACAGGCCGAATTCGATCGGCTGCAAGCGCATTTGCTGGAGCTGACGGCACCCGCTTCCGATATCGAGCATGCGCGGAACGCATGGGAAACCGCCAGACAACGGATGCAGACCTTGCAGGACCAGCGGGTAGCGCTGAAGACACGGATCGCGCTGCTCGACAACGCCATCGAGCAGGCGAATTCCGAGATCGACCGCATCCGCAGACGCATCGGCGACGGACTGGACGAGGCCCGGAAGTCGTTGGCGGCCGATCATTTGCAGCCTTCGCAATCGGACAATCCTTCCGAACTCGACGATCTGGAGCGTCGGGAGACCGAGCGCGTTCGACAGCAGATCAAGCGACTGTCCGATCAACGCGCCAGAATCGAGCAACAGCTGATCCGCGACATGAGCAGGGCGAAGGCCGCGGACACCGGCGCGTTGGCCGAAGCGGGGACGGAATTGCAGGATATGCCCGCTTATCGCGAGCGCCTTCGCGTGCTGAACGAAGAAGCGCTGCCGGAGAAACTGGGCCGTTTTCTCGCCTATCTCAATCAATCGTCGGATCAGGGCGTCACCCAGTTGCTGAGCGGGATCGACAGCGAAGTCTCCGCGATCGAAGATCGCATCGCCGATCTCAACGCGACCCTGCAACGGGTCGATTTCCAGCCGGGCCGTTATCTGCGCCTGGAGCCGCAACGCGTGGAGCACGAGCGCCTGCGCACGCTGCAGCAAGCCCGCAAGCAGCTGCGCTCGGCCCAACTCAAGGACGACCAGGGCGAAAGCCATTACCGCGCGCTGTTCGAACTCGTCGACCTGCTGCGCGATGCGGTCGAACGACGCAAGACCCAGGGCGCGCAGGCGCTGCTGGACCCGCGCTATCGCCTGCAGTTCGCGGTCTGGGTGATCGAACGCGACAGCGGCAAGGTCATCGAGAAGCGCACCAGTTCCCAGGGCGGCAGCGGCGGCGAGAAGGAGATCATCGCCAGCTATGTGCTGACCGCGTCGCTGAGTTACGCGCTGTGTCCGCGCGGCCGTCAGCAGCCGCTGTTCGCCACGATCGTGCTCGACGAGGCGTTCTCGAAAAGCTCGCAGGCCGTCGCCGGCCGCATCATCCGTGCGCTGGCGGAGTTCGGGCTGCACCCGCTGTTCGTGACGCCGAACAAGGAACTGCGGCTGCTGCGCGAGCACACCCGTTCCGCCATCGTCGTGCATCGCAGGGGCACGCAGGCGACGATGACCTCGCTGAGCTGGGAGGCCCTGGAGACGCATGCGCGCCATCGATCGACGCAACCGGGGCGCGGCGATGAAGTCGCCTGAAGAACTCGCCGAGCACTGGGTCCGGCAATGGCGCAGCGCCGACCGGCGCGAACAGTCCCTGCTCGATCCGCGGGCGTGGCCGCGATCGATCGCGATCGGCATTCCGTCGGCATCGGTGTTCACGCAGCGGACCGCCGCGGTTCGCGAGCACATCGCGCGCTGGCGCAGCGTCGACGTGGGCGAGGTGCGATGGCGGGACGTCGCGTTCCGCAGCGCGGCCGAACCGGTATCGCTGCCGCACGAATGGCTGCTTCGCTCGCCGGAAGAATGGGCGCAGGCGTCGGGCGATGCCGAGGTACGACTGGAACTGCAACGGCTTCGATCCCTGCTGGCACGCGTCGATGGACGCTTCCACGCCCTGCTGGTCCGGCAGCGCGCGCTCTGGCGCGATCGCGACGACGAGGCGGTCGTGCAGGCAGCCGCGCTGGCGCTGGCGCTGGAACCGGGCATCGCGGCCGGACGACCGCTGCGCGCGCTGGCCATGGCGGGCATCGACAGCAAGTTCATGGAGCGCCATCGCGCGCTCGTCACCGCTCTGCTCGACATCCGATTCGATGGACAGGCATCGCAGGTGGGACTCGGCAGTTTTCTGGATGCGGCCGATGAAGGCGAGCATTGGCTGCTGGTGGCGCCCCTGTCGCCCGGTTTGCTGCCCTTCGCGCAGCAGCGGGTGCGGGCGCGCGAACTGCGCGATGCGCCGCTGCCGGCGAAACGCATCCTGCTGATCGAGAACGACCGCTGCCTGCACCTGCTGCCCGCAGTGCCCGACACCATCGCCGTGCTCGGGTCCGGACTCGATCTGGCCTGGCTGCGCGCGGACTGGTTGCGCGAGCGTCGTCTTGCCTACTGGGGCGACATGGACACATGGGGACTGCGGATGCTGGCGCGTGCGCGCACGCTGCAACCTCACCTGGTGCCGCTGTTGATGGATCAGCCTCTGTTCGAGCACCTCGCCGACACCCTCGCCGTGCCGGAGCCGATCGGCGCCGGCGCCGTCCCGCCGGAGGGCCTGACGGATTCGGAACGGGCGTTTTATCGGCATCTGCTCGATCGGGCCAAAGGCAGGATCGAGCAGGAATTCCTGCCGGGGAACCTGGTGGCCGAGGCCGTGTCGCGCTGGGCGTGATGGCGTTCGCATGCGGTGACTGCCCCATGCAGGCAGTCCGCACGGTCGCGGGCATTCAGGGCCACCGCGACCGGTCGCCACGGGCATGGCGACGGTCGCGGGCCGCGAGGTGGCCGAACGGAAGCCCGGCCGCCTTGAATCCGCGCGGATCGTGCCCAATCTCGCCGCATCCCCTTGTTTCACCTTCCAACGCCACCTTCCAAGGCATCCCAAGGAGCTACCGGATGAGCACCGACACCCCCGCCGCGCCCGAGACCGGCGCCCAGGTCGAGACCCACGCTTTCCAGGCCGATGTGCAGCAGGTACTGCAGCTGGTCATCCATTCGCTGTATTCCAACAAGGACATCTTCCTGCGCGAGCTGGTGTCCAACGCCTCCGACGCCTGCGAGAAGCTGCGCTTCGAGGCGATCGCCGAGCCGGCGCTGCTGGCCGACGGCGGCGAGCTGGCGATCGACCTGCTGCTCGACGCCGAGGCGCGCACGCTGACGATCCGCGACAACGGCATCGGCATGTCGCGCGAGGAGCTGATGCACAACCTGGGCACGGTGGCGTATTCGGGCACCAAGCGTTTCCTCGACAGCCTCGCCGCCGGACAGAAGGTCGACGCGCAGTTGATCGGCCAGTTCGGCGTCGGCTTCTATTCCGCCTTCATCGTCGCCGACCGCATCGACGTGACCAGCCGCCGCGCCGGCCACGACGACGCCTGGATCTGGCGTTCGAACGGCGACGGCCAGTTCAGCCTCGAAGCCGCGCCCGCCGACACCCCGCGCGGCACCGCGCTGCGCCTGCACCTGCGCGAGGACGCCGGCGACTATCTGCAGGACTGGAAGCTGCGCTCGCTGGTGCGCACCTATTCCGACCACGTCGCGTTCCCGATCCGCATGGCCGCGCCGGTCGCGAAGACCGAGGACGGCGAAGCGGCCGCGCCGCCCACGCTGGAAACCGTCAACCAGGCCTCGGCCCTGTGGACACGATCGAAGAGCGACCTGAGCGACGACGATTACAAGGCCTTCTACAAGCACATCTCGCACGACTTCTCCGACCCGCTGGCGTGGACCCACAACCGGGTGGAAGGCAACCAGAACTTCACCTCGCTGCTGTATCTGCCGGCGCACGCGCCGTTCGATTTCCAGGCCGGGCGCGACGAACGCAAGGGCCTGAAGCTGTACGTGAAGCGGGTCTTCATCATGGACGCCGCCGAGCAGATGCTGCCGGCGTATCTGCGCTTCGTTCGCGGCGTGGTCGACTCCGACGACCTGCCGCTGAACGTGAGCCGCGAACTGCTGCAGGAAAGCCGCCAGGTCGAGCGGATCAAGGGCGCGCTGACCAAGCGCGTGCTCGATCAGCTGGAGAAGATCGCGCGCGACGAGCCCGGGCAGTACGCCACGTTCTGGAAGGAATTCGGCGGCACGCTGAAGGAAGGCGTGGTCGAGGACAGCGCCAACCGCGAGCGCGTGCTCAAGCTGCTGCGCTTCCCCACCACCCGCAGCGCCGACGCCGACGAGCGCGCGACCCTGGACGACTACATCGGCCGCATGACCGGGCTGCAGGAGGAGATCTACTATCTCACCGCCGACGGCTGGAACGCGGCGCGCAATCATCCCAAGCTCGAAGCGCTGAAGGCGCGCGGGGTCGAAGTGATCCTGATGCACGAACGCATCGACGACTGGATGTCCGGCTACCTGCACGAATACGCCGGCAAGCGCCTGCGCAACGTGGCCAAGGGCGAGATCGACCTCGACAAGCTCGGCAGCGCCGAGGACAAGGCGAAGCACGAGGAGGCCGCCAAGGCCGCCGCGCCGCTGGTGGACACGCTCAAGGCCGCGCTGGGCGACCGCGTGAAGGACGTGCGCGTCTCCAACCGCCTGGTCGATTCCGCCGCCTGCCTGGTGCTGGACGAGTACGAGATGTCGCTGCAGATGCAGCGGCTGATGAAATCACTCGGCCAGGATGCGCCGGCCTCGGCGCCGATCCTCGAGATCAACCCGGAACACGCCCTGCTGAAACGCGTCGAAGCCGCACAGGGCGACGAGACCCGCATCGCCGACTACGCCGCCCTGCTGTTCGAACAGGCGATGCTGGCCGAAGGCGGCAGCCTGGACGACCCGGCGGCCTTCATCGCGCGGATGAACCGGTTGCTGGCGGGCTGACCGCGCATCCCCGGGTCGCACGCCTGCGACCCGTTCGCCGTCCCGACGAAACCGGCTGGCCTCGCGCCAGCCGGTTTTTCGTTTGGGTCATGGATGGCCGCGGGACGGTACCGCGCGGCGGCGTGCCACGCCGCTTCGCCCCCCGCCCGGCCGCGTCCAATTCGTTCGCCGCGAGGAGTGTCGATGGGTCGCAGGGAGATCATGGAAGTCGCCGCTGGCGTTTCGCCAGCACTTCGCAACCGTAGTTGGAGGCGATCCGTTTGACTGCCAACATCGATCTTGCGGATGCGGTCGGCGCGCGCATCGCAGCCATCGGCGCTGCGCAGGGGTTCCCCAGCGCGGGCATGGTGCTGACCGACCTGCTCGGTAGCTGGAAGATGCAGGAGGCCCAGCTTTCGCAGCCGAAATCCCGGATTCCCTACGCGCCTGACGCCATACGGCAGGTCGAAGACGCCATCGCGCAGGTCTATCCCCGACCACGCGCCAGTCCTTTCGCACCAGAGACCGTGATCGGCGAACTGGAACAGGCATTCATCGGGCCGGGCCTGCTGGAGGCCGTCGACAAGCTGTCGCAGCTCAACTGGCCCGACCGCCGTACCGTTCTGGCCACGCTCTCGAAACGAGGGCCCACGCTCGGCGGCGTTTCCTATCTCACGTTGCTGCAGCCCGCGTTCGATGCGCTGCCGAACGTCGACACCGCAGTGCGCGCCGCATGGATGGCCGCCCGCCTCATGGGTGCGATTCACGAGACGACTCCCGCCGATCTGCAGCATTGGCTGACGCTCGCCACGCATCTCGTCGAATTGCCAATGCAGGACATGATCGAAGTGTTCGTCAGCCTTGGATTCCAGCCTGGAGATGCGGAAGGCCTGGCCGCGGACATGATCGCCGATCTGGACGACCTACCTCCTGCGGCACCGGGAGGGCGCGGCGCGTCCGTGCCGCTGAAGGCCGGCATGGTGGGACCGCCCGGCTGGTTCGACGCATTGAAGAATCTCGCCAGGAATTTCGATCGGACGAGAATGGATTTTCTGGAATTCAACAAGCCCGAGAGAATGCCCTACGGCTACTTCATCGGCACCGCGATGCATACCGCGATCGCTCTCTTCTATCGCGCCGCGCACGGAACGCACGTGGTGTTGCCGAGCGACGGCATCTGGACCAACACGACACCGGTGGAGTCGATCTTCAACTTCCTGCGTTCGCATTTCTCGATGGGCGGCGACGTCAGCGATCTGGGCCGCAGCGCCGCATTGACGCGGCCCGACATATTCGAGCTGGTGATGACGCATGGCCAGCCGCCCGGCTGGGTTTACGAAATCAAGCCTGCGGGGCCGAACGGCGAGGGCCTGGCCCAGGCCGCAGCGGAAGCCTCCATGTACGTCGCCGTGCTCAACGTGTTCAACATTCCGGCGCTGCCGGGACTGCCGGGACAGATCGGCACGTTCGGTACCGCGCCCGCGCCGGGCGGTTGGGTCGCCTTCGCCTCACCGATAGCGGGTGCGATCGTCTACAAATACATCAAGGTGCCGAGCGATCTGTACGCCCTCAAGTTCCCCCAGACGGCCAATGCGCGCGAGGAAGCGCATAGACAGGTCAAAGCCAAGATCGAGGTCGCGGTTGCCGCCGGTGTCGCCGCTGCCGCGACTCTGGGTGCCATCCTGGTGGCGGCCAAGCTGCTTGCGGAACTCGCCGTGCGCATTGTCGCGCTGCTTGGCTGGTTGGCGCTCGGATGATCGACGCCGGACGCGCCATCGTTCTATTCGCGACCACGCTCGCCGAGCCGTTGGAGCGGCTGGCCGATACGCCTGAGGCCATCGGCACACTGACCGATCTGACCGGTTGGGATCTGCAAGGGACAGGGCTCGATCCCGCGCAATTCGTCGGTCTGGCGGCGGATCTGGCGGCGGCGCTGGTGAAACTGCGCAACCTGGATCCCGTCGAACCGATCGGCTTCGAAGACCTGCTGACGATTCTTCCGGAACTGATGACGGGCATCGGCCGGTTTTCGACCTTCGGCGAGAGCACCTCGCCCGCGCCGGGGCTGCCTCGGGACCTGGGCCTACAGTTCGTCGAGGATCTCCTGGGCTCTCTGATCGTGCTCGCGCTCGGCAACTTCCACCCGGCGATCCGTTCGGGGCTTGAATTGTTGGGCGTGCTGGTCTACGCCGAACGGCCAGCCATCGCATCGCCATCGGGCGGCACGGTGCGTCCCGCACGCGCGTATCCGAAGCTGGATTTCGACGCGATCTCACGCTTCTTCGCCTCGCCTGGCGATGCATTCTTCGCGCTTTTCGGACTGTCCGATCCCGCCGGCCTTTCGGCCGAACAGGTCGCGCAGCGAACCTTTCCGGCATGGGCCGCCTTTCTGCGCGATCTTGGTCTGATCGCCTGGGCATCCGAACTCCGCGCCGCGCCCAATACCATTCCGGCGGCGCATCTGGACGCGGAGCGGCGCTCGCTGTTCGTAATGCTGCCGATCGACACCGGTCAGACCGGCGTGCAGGCGACGTCACTGCTGTGCTTCACGCTGTTCGATCTGCCCGGCGGCGGCTACGAACTCGTTTTCGTTCCGCAGGGCGCATTGGGCGTATCCCGCGATTTCGGCGATTGGCGCGCATCGCTGGCCGCCAGCGGCCAACCGGGCGGGCTCGCCATCCGTCGCACGGGCGTCGACTTCGAGGCCGGTGCCGCAGCGTTGTCGCTGCGCGCGGACCTGGGCCGTCGTCCGGGCGCGGGGCCGCTGCTGCGATTCGGCAAACCCGATGGTATCCACGCAGAGCTGGGCGAACTGGCGATCGGCGGGACGCTCGATGTGTCCGCCGTCGAACCCTTCGTCGACGGCGGATTCCGACTCGCCGCCACGGGCATACGGCTGGCGATCAACGTGCCCCCCGAAGACGGCTTCCTCAAGGCGAGCTTGCCGCCCGAAGGACTGGCGGCAGAGTGCGATCTGGCGATCGCCTGGTCCGGGAAGGGTGGCCTGCGATTCGAAGGGGCGCTGGGGCTCGAATTCGTACTCACGATCGAGCGAAGCCTCGGGCCGATCATCCTCGAACAATTGAGGATCAGCGCCACCGTGTCGGAACACGGGCTCAAGGTCGTCGGCATGCTCGATGCGGGGCTGGCAATCGGGCCGCTCGCGGCATCGGTCGAGCGCATCGGCCTGCAGATGCAGTTGGGGCCGCGGGACGACGGAGCCGCAGGCCTGGTCTTCGGCATCGGCTTCAAACCGCCTGCCGGGGTCGGCCTGGTCCTCGACGCAGGCCCGGTGAAAGGCGGCGGTTATCTGTTCTTCGATCCGGACGCGGCGCTGTACGCCGGGGCGGTGCAGCTGTCGATGAAGGCGCTGTCGTTCAACGCGGTGGGCGTGGTGACCACGCGGCTGCCGGACGGCGGCGACGGTTTCAGCATGCTGCTGGTCATCACCGCGGAATTTCCGCCGATCCAGCTCGGTTTCGGTTTCAGCCTGATCGGCATCGGCGGGCTGGTGGGCATCCACCGCAACATGGACACCGACGCGCTGGGGCAGTGCCTGCGCGAGGGCCGCTTGGGGTCGATCCTGTTTCCGCGCGACGTGGTGGCGAACGCGCGCCGGATCGTCGACGACATCGGCCGGGTGTTCCCGCCGCAGCGCGACCGCCACGTGTTCGGGCCGATGGTGAAGATCGGCTGGGGCGCGAACGCGCTGCTGGAGATGGACGTGGCGCTGCTGCTGGCGCTGCCTTCGCCGATCGTGATCGCGATCCTGGGGCGGATGCGCGCGGCGCTGCCGACCAAGGACGATCCGGTGGTCGATCTGCGCCTGGAAGTCGTGGGCCTGATCGACCTCGGCCGCGGCAGGCTGACCATCGAAGCGCGGCTGGTGGATTCGCGGATCGCCGCGTTCGCGGTGACCGGCGGCATGGCGATGCTGATTTCGTGGGGCGCGACCAAGGCCTTCGTGCTGTCGGTGGGCGGTTTCAATCCGCGTTTCCTGCCGCCGCCGGATTTCCACGCGCCGGCGCGGATGGGGATCGCGCTGTCGGCGGGCGAAAACCCGACGTTCACGCTCACCTCGTATTTCGCGGTGACCTCCAACGCCGTGCAGTTCGGCGCCGGCGCGGATTTCCGGCTGGCGGTAGAGACGGCGCTGGGCGTGTTCAGCGTCGAGGCCTACGCGCAGTTCGACGTGCTGCTGATCTTCGACCCGCCGTTCTTCGCGGCCGACCTGCGCGCGGGCATCGCGATCAAGTGCAACGACGTGGTCCTGTTCCTGGCGCGGCTGGAAGCGTCGCTCATCGGCCCGGAGCCGTGGCGGATCAGCGGCTTCGTCGAAGTGCAGATCATCGTGCCGCTGCGCATTCCGTTCGAGGCGGTGCTGGGCGAACCCGCGGCCGAAACGCCGCCCGCCGGGCTGCCGCGCAGCGATCTGCAGCGGCAGTTGGCGGCGGAGATCGTGCGTGCGGAGAACTGGGCCGCGCTGCCGCGGGCCGACGCCGAGGCGGTGGTGTCGCTGCGGCGGGTCGAACCGTTGCCGGGCACGGTGCTGGTGCATCCGCTGGGCGGGCTGGGCTTCCGCCAGCGCCTGTTGCCGCTGGGCAAGGTGCTGCGCAAGTTCGGCACCGCCCTGGTGTCCGACCCCGCCGCCTTCGCCATCGACGGGCTGTCGCTGGGCGGCGCCACGGTGGCGGCGCGGGCGGTGGAGGAGGATTTCGCGCCGGGCGAGTTCGAACCGCTGAGCGACGACGAGAAACTGACGCGACCGGCGTTCGAGAGCCTGCCCGCCGGCGTGGAAGCGACGCCGGCCGGGCTGTGGCTGCCGCGGACGCTGCTCGCGCCGGTGACGGCGGAGTTCGAGGAGACGGTGGTGCATCCGACCGGTGCGCAGGCCGCACGCATCGCGCCCGGGAAACCCGGGCTGGGTTTCGTGCGGGCCGATACCCGACTGCTCGGCGATGCCGGCGCGCCCGCGATCACGATCCGGCCGGAACGCCACGTGCTGGCCGACCCCGACACGCTGCAGACCTTTCCCGGCGGCGAAGCCGCCCATGCCGTCCTGGCGGACGAGAGGCGTCGCGGCCGGGGCGGCGTGCAGACGCTGGTGCCGGCGCACGAAGCCATCGTGGTGGCCGATCCATGACCATCGACCCATGAGCCATCGACCCATGAGCCATCGACCCTTGAGCCCAGACCCGTGAGCCTGCGATTCCTGCGCTATGCCCGTCCGGCCGTGGCCGCGGCGATCGCCCATGCCGCGGGCGCCCCGCAGGCGCGCATCCGCGCGACGGTCGACACCGCGCTGCGTCTGAACACCACCGGCGACGACGGCACGCCCACCGTCTGGACCGCACCGGGCGCGACCCTCGCGGTGCTGGGCCCGGCCGATGCCGTGGGGCTGGCCGCCGATCAGATCCTGGCGCGGGTCCCTGCGCCCGACGCCACCGCGGTGTCGCCGGAGCAGTTCGCGTCGATCGAATTCCTGCGGCCGGATCTGCCGTGGCTGTTCACGCCTCATGCGCCCGGCACCGACGACACGCTGATGCCCTGGCTGTGTCTGGTGGCGGTGCCGGCGACCGAGGCCGAGCTGGTGCCGGGCCCGCATGGCGCGGTGCTGCGACTGGGCGATGCCGGCAGCGCGCGGCTGCCGGATCTGGCGTACGCCGCCCGGTGGGCGCACGTGCAGGAAGGCGACGCCAGGGCCGGCGACGACCGCGCCGCGGTCATCGCCGGCGCACGGGACGCACCGCGGCGGTTCCGGTCGCGGCTGCTGTGCCCGATCGTGCTGCTGGAGAACACCGATTATCTGGCCTGTCTGGTGCCGACCTTCCGCGGCGGGCGCGCGGCCGGCCTGGGCGAGACCATCGACCTCGCCGACCCGGCGCTGCTCGACCCGGCATGGACCGTCGGCCAGCCCGTGGATCTGCCGATCTACGACCACTGGCGCTTCAGCACCGGCGCCGCGGACGGGTTCGCCGATCTGGTCGGGCAATTGAAGCCCTACGATCCGACGACGGCCGCGGGCCGGCGACTGGACGCCGGCGCGCCCGAAGGCGCGGACGGCCCCCTGTTCGCCGATGCGGTCCTCGGCATGGACGCGGTGATGGGCCCCACCGCCGCGGCCGCCACGCCATCGCCGCTGGTCGGCCATCTTGCGGCCCGGCTGGCCGACCTCTCGCCGCTGGCGCCGCCGGTGTACGGCGGCCGGCACGTGCGCGCCGCCCTGCCGCTGGGCGCGCAGGCACCGGCTTGGGTCCGCGCGCTGAATCTCGACCCGGTGCGCCGGACCGCCGCCGGGCTGGGCGCCGAGGTGGTGCGCCGGCATCAGGAAGAGATGATGGCGGCGATCTGGGAGCAGGCCGGCGAGATCGACCGCGCCAACCAGTGGCTGCGCATCGGCCAGACCGCACGCGCGGCCGCGACCGCGCTGTTCGTCCGCCGCCTGGCGCCCGATCTGGCCCGCGGGCGCGACGGCGAGGATCTCGGTGCGCTGCTGTGGCTGGCGCCGATGCTGGGCCATCTGCCGCTGGCGCCGCGCGGGTTGACCGCGGCCGCCGAAGTGGCGCGCAGTTGCCTGCCGCGGCTGGCCACCAGCGGCGCGTTCCGCAAGCTGGTGCGGCCGAACGGGCCGATCATGCGCCGGCTGCGGCGACAGCGGGATGGCCAACCGCAGAGCGCCGACCTGCTGCTGCGGCTGGCCGACGGCGGCGGGCGCCGCCCGACGGCCGCGGCGCCCGAGGCCGTCGTTCTGACGTACGGCGAGCTGGCAGCCCTGGGCGGCATTCCCGGACGTCGCCTGCCCGGCGACCGGTTCCGGATCGATCCGACCATCCTCGATCCGCGCGTGATCGATCCTGCGATCGTCAATCCGCGCGTCCTCGATCCGCGCGTCCTCGATCCGCGTGTCCTTGATCCGCGACGGAACACGCCGGTCCCGATCGATCCCCTGCCCGGCCGCCGCCCGCCGGGTCGCCTGCCCACGATCACCGCGACCGCCCCCGAATCGCTGGAGGCCGCGCGCGCGCTGGCCAGCCGCTGGGCCAAGCCGCGCACCGCGAATTGCCGCCCGCTGGGCCGGGCCGGTGGCGGCGAGCGCGAGGCGCTGTTCGACGGCCTGCGCGCGGCGGCCGATCCGGCCTTCACCATCGCGCGTCGGACCCGCGCCCGGATCGGCACCGATGCGCGCTCGCCGGCGCTGGCCACGGCGACCGCCGACACCCTCGACGCGATCCTGCTGGCGCCGAAACTGCCGTGGCCGATGCTGCGCCCGCTGCTGGCGCTCAACCGCGACTGGATGGCGCCGGCGCTGCAGGCCCGCGACGCACCCGAGCACTACATCGCGCTGATGAACGTCAATCCGGCCTTCATCGAGGGCTACCTGGCCGGCCTGAACGAGGAAATCGGCCGCGAGATGCTGTGGCGCGGCTTCCCCACCGATCAGCGCGGCACGGTCTTCGACCGGTTCTGGTCGGAGACCTGCGCCGAATGGCCCGACCTGCACACCTGGGCCGGCCGGCTCGGCGGGCACGGCCTGCCCGGCGCCTCGCCGCGGATGGTGATCGCCGTGCGTGGCGCGCTGCTGCAGCGCTTCGACCGCGCCAGGGTGTTCCTGCAGAAAGCCTCGGCGACCACACCGCCGACACCGCTGTCCGACCTCGGCAGCGCGCAGTCCACCCTGTATCCGCTGGTGGACCTGCGCCTGCCCGGGGGCCTCGCGTGTTTCGGTTTCGACCTGACCGCGGCCGAGGCGACCGGCGACGACGGCGGGCCCGGCTGGTTCCTGGTCTTCCAGGAGCCCCCGGTGGACCTGCGCTTCGGGCCGGCCGGCAACCCGCCTTCCGGCCAGCAGGTCATCGGCACCGGCGGCTCCGACCTGTTCGCCCAAACCGCGCTGCGTCGGCAGCAGCGCGTCTACATCCACGCCGCGACCCTGCTGGGGGCGTAGAGGACCTTCATGCCCAACGCCACCCAACGCACCCTGCAGGCCACGATCGCGCGCCTGCGTCGCAAGCTCGCCGCCACCGAGGCCAAACTCGGCGACCTGCGCGCGGCGCGCGCGCGCGGCGAGGGCGATGCCGACGCGCTGCGCGACGACGAAGCGCAGCTGGTGGCGGCGCGCGACACGCTGCGCGCGCAGATCGCGGACCAGCGCCAGGCGCTGCTGAAGGACAGCGCGGACCGCGGCGATGGGCTCGGCGCCGACGCGCTGGACCCGCGGCTGCCGCTGGCGCTGCTGCCGGTCCGTCTGGAAACGCGCTATCTCGACGACGCGTTGCTGGTGCGCATCTACCCCGACGAAATCCATGTCGACGCCCACGACCCCGGCGTCAGCGATGTCGAGCGCGCGTCGTGGCAGCGTTTCCGCAAGGCGATCGAGACGACGTTCGACATCCCGCCGATGCACGAGGCGTGGCTGCAGCTGGCGCGCGATGTCGGCCACGCGCGCGCGCTGTGGCTGGCGGCGCAGCGCAGCCTCGACGGCGTACCGTCGCGCCCGCCCGGCTATGCGCGGGTGCCGCGCGCGGCGCTGTTGCCGGAGCGGTTCGTCGCCCATGTCTGGCTGGACGACGCGCGTGCCCCGCCGCTGCGCGCCGAAGCCGCGATGCCGGTGCGCGAAACGCTGGCGCTGGGGCCCGATCCGGCGCTGGCCGGCGCCGCCGGCGACGGCTCGCCGGATGCCGAGAGCCTGTGGATGGTCGATTTCGCCGCCGCCGAAGCGGCCGGCATGGCGCTGCGGGTGAAACTTCCCGACGCCGGCGCGCGGGTCGCGCGGCTGGTGGTGCTGGGCGTGCGCGCGAGCGACGACCCCGCGACCACCGCCGATGCCTGGGACGCGCATCTGCGCGGCCAGGATGCGACCGGCGGACTGTCGCTGCCGCCGCCGGGCAGCGCGACCAATGCCCTGCCCGGCGAGCGCACGCATTTCAGCCTGCGCCCGGACCCGATGGCGCTGTACGACCGGGCGCTCGGATTCAGGATTCACGATTCGCTCGACCCCACCGCGGACCCGCGCCCGCGCCGCTTGCCGCACTACCTGCACATGGTGTTCGACCCGGTCCTGCGCCGCGACGTCGAACGCCACGATCCGTTCGCGCCCGCGGCGGCGCTGGCCGAAGCGCTGGGCCTGTCGCCGCAGGTGTTCGGCTGGCTGGAGGGCGCCGGCGACGATACCCTGCAGCGCGAACGCACGCTGCTGGGCGTACTGCGCGCCGCGTTCGAATCCGGGCTGCGCGCGGCATTCGCCAAGGGCGAACCGGCGCAGGCGGTGGCGCTGGGCGTCGATCTGCTGTTCAACGGCAGCGCGCTCGGCCCGCTGCCGACGTTGATGGTGCGCGCCCAGCCCTACGGCGTGCTGCCGCTGGCGCTGGGCCGCGACCTGGCGTCGGGCGACGACTGGGAAAGGCTGTGGGCGGGCGCGGCGGCGCTGCGCGAGGCGGCGTTCGCACCGGCCGCGGCGAAGACGCCGCGGATCGCCGGCGACAGCCCCGCCGACCCGGTCGAACGGATGATCGAAGTACTGCAGACCGAAGGCGTCGCCGTCGCCGCCGATCTGCGCCTGCTGCTGGGCGATGCGCTCGCCGCTCATGTCTTCGCCAGCGCGGACGCCGCGCTGCGCGGGCGTCTCGAACGCCACCGAGAGGACGCGCGCGGCCTGTATGCGCAGCTCGGCGGCGACCCGGGCGCGCAGCCGCCGCTGACCGAACGCGTGCTGATGGCCGAAACCGGCGCCGCGCTGCCGCTGGTGGCGCCACCGGATCCCGGTCCCGGCGAACGGCCGTCCGAGTACCTGCGGCGGCTGGCGGATACGGGGTCGCCGAACGATCTGCTGGGCCAGGTGCTCACGGATGCCAGCCCGCGCGCGCTGCTCTTCCACGTCGCCCGGATCGCCCTGCTGGAAGCGGCGGCGGACGACACGCGCCGGATCCTGTTGAACGAAGGTCTGGCCAGCGAAGGCGATTTCGAACCGGGCGGACGCTACCACCGGCTCGCCGACCGGCTCGCGGTGCAGGCGCCGCCGCGTTACGTTGCGCCGGGCCAGATCGCGTCGCTCGACGAGATCCTCGCCGACCGGCGCACGCCCATCGGCGCGGTCCATCTGCTCTACGACGCGCTGCGCGCGCTGGCGGCGGTGGACGACGCGCGGCTGGCGCTGCTGTTCGGCGCCGGGCTGGGGCTGTACGCCAACCGCCTCGATGCCCTGCACACCGCGCGCGCCACCGAACGCCTGCGCCTGCTGCGCAACGACAACATGCTGGGCACCGGGCCGGACGGCTTCGTGCGCGGCGTGCAGGTCGGGGCCTTCGGCTGGGTCGGCGCGATCCCGCGCGCGCGCGCCGGCGGCAACGCCGGTCACGTCCTCGCGCCCAGCGTGCCGCACGCGATCGCCGCCGGCGTGCTGCTGTCGGCCGACCACGCACGGCGCATCGACCAGCCCGGCGGGCCGCGCGCCGACGACTACGCGGTGGAACTGTCCTCGCGGCGCACGCGCACCGCCCGTGCCCTGCTCGACGGCCTGCGCGAAGGCCAGGCGATGCCGGCGCTGCTGGGCTACCGGATCGAACGCACGCTGATGCAGGCCGGCGGCACCGCGCCGGCGCTTATCGCGCGGCTGCGCCGGATCGCCTCGACCGCGGCGCGTCCGATCGGCACCGGCGGCGCGACCCTGCCGGAAACCGCCGCCGAAGCGGTCTGCGACGGGCTGGCGCTGGTGCGTCTGGCCACCGCCGAACTGACCGAAACGCCCGATCTCGCCCGGCTCGGCGCCGAACTGCAGCGGCCGCAGGCGCCGGACCCGCTGCAGGCCGGCGCGCTGCTGGCGGCGCTGACGGAGGCCCGCGACGCGATCGACGCGACCGCCGACGTGCTGCTGGCCGAAAGCGTGTACCAGCTCGCCAACGGCAATCCCGATCGCGCCGCAGGCGCCACCGATATCCTGTCCGGCGCGGTGGCGCCGCCGGACCGTCTCGACGTGCTGCAGCCGCCGGAGCGCGGCATCGCGGTCCACCATCGCCTGCTGCTGGCGCTGGACCCCGACCGGCCGCTGCGCGCGGGCTGGCCGACCGGCTCGCCGCGCGGGCTGGCCGACCCCGATCTCGACAGCTGGCTCAGCCAGTTGCTGCCGGCGCCCGACCGCATCCGGGTTCGGCTGCTCGACGCCGACGGCAACGACACCGGCAAAAGCTTCACATTGCAGGAACTGCTCGACGCGCTGCCGGCGGACGACCCGCCGCTGGGCCCGCTGGATCTGGCCTACGCCGGCGCCGAACCGGCGCGGATCGAACGCGGCCCGCTTGAAGCCCGGCTGCGGGCGGCGGGCGAACGGCTCACCGGCGATCCCGCCGCACGCTTCGGCTGGGACCGCGATCCCGGCTGGGACGTGGACGTCTCGGCGCTGACCGAGGCCGCGGCGGTGGCCGCCGCCGCGCGGGCGCTGCTGGGCCATGCGCGCCCGCTGCAGGCGGACGATCTGCCCGGCGCGGTCGCCGTCGACGCCGCCGACCTCGACGCCCGACTGACCGCCACCCTCGACGCCGCGCGCACCGCGCTGAAGGCGCTGGACACGGCCCGCACCGACGCCGGCGCACGGCCCGGCGCGCGACGCTGGGCCGATGCCTTCGGCCTGCCTGCCGGTGTGGACACCGACGCCGGCTGGCAGGACGCGCACCGCGAACTCGACCGCCGCATCGGCCTCGCGACCGACGCCGGCCCGGTCCGCAACCGCCTCGCCGCGCTGTTCGACGCGCAGCCGGTGCTGCCGCGCCTCGTCGGCGTCGACGAAGGCTGGGTCAAAGGTTTCCACGGCGCACTGGGCGTGCCGGCGACGACGCTGCGCGCGTTCGCGGCCCGCGCCGCGCGGGTGCGCCCGGCGGTGGCGGCGATGGCCGCACTCGAAACCCGCGCCCAGCGCGGCGACGACACCGCCGGGCTCCACGGGCTGACGGTGTCGCAGACCCCGTATCGCGCCGGCGACCGCTGGGTCGGCGACCCGGGCGTGCCGGGCCGCGGGCGCACCGGATTCGTCGCCTGGCGGCGGCGCGACGGCCGGGCGCTGCAGGACCCACGCGATCCGGTCTGCGGGTTGTTGCTCGACCGCTGGAACGAGCTGGTGCCGGCAGCCCAGACCGATGCCGCCATCGCCTTCCACATCGACGCGCCGTCGACGGCCGCGCCCAACGCGATCCTGCTGTGCGTGCCCGGGGTCGGCGTGGAAACCTGGTCGGAGTCCAGCGTGCTCGCGCACGTGGTCGAAGCCCTCGAACTGGCGCAACTGCGCACCGCGCAACCGCAGGCGCTGGGCGGCCTGGCCCAGTTCGCGTCCCTCGCGCTGGTCGACGACCGCCGCCATCAGCCCAGTTTCGGCCAGCTGGCCTCGGAGGCCCCTGCACCATGAGCGACCTGATCCTGCGGATCGAACCGGTGCAGCGCGCCGAGGATCTGCGCCCCGGCCTGGCCGCGCGCCTGCTGGACCCGCTGTGGCTGCTCGGCCGGCAGTGGATGCTGGGCGAGTTCGACGGCGAGGACGCCGGCACGCCGGTGGCCGTGGAATACGCGCTGGCCCACTACCCGCTGCAGACGCTGTACGGCGCCGACGGCAAGCGGCCGGTCGACGGTGGCGCGCCGCTGGAACGCCATCTCGAAGCGGTGGCCGACCCGCCGGGCGGCTGGAACCCGCACAAGCGCGCCGAGACCGCCGCGCTGCTGGCGCGGATGCTCCACGACGCCGGTCTCGACGCCGCCGCCGGCCGCGTCGTCCGCGAATTCGCGCTGCCCGCCGGGGTCGCGGCGGCGGCCGGCGACGCGGTGCTGGCGCATCGCGCCGGCGATGGCCAGGCGCTGTACGAGGCTGCGGTCGCCGGCGACCTGCCGGACCGGCTGGGCGACCGGGACAGCGCCCCGGTCGTGGACCTCTGGCGGACCCTGATCGGGGAAACGCTGGGTCGTCAGACCGACCAGGACCCGGTCGGGGCGTGGCGTCCGCAGCGGCTGGAATACGAAGCCGAACTGCGCTGCGACGGGCTCATCCCGCCGCTGCGCATCGTCGACCACCACGGCGGCGGTCTCGGCTGGCTGTCGTGCGACCTCGACGCCGCACCCTCCGGCGCCCCGCCGCAGGTGCAGCGCCATCGCTGCACGCCCACCGCGCTGCGCTTCCGCGGCATGCCGCAGGCGCGTTACTGGGAATGCGAGGACGCCAGCATCGATCTGGGCGCGGTCGACGCGCCTGCCGCGGAGCTGGGCCGCACCGCGATGCTGCAGTTGGCGATGGTCTACGGCAACGACATGTTCCTCGCCCCGGCGACGCTGCCGGCCGGTGGCCTCTCCGGCGTCGTGTCGATGTCGGTCTCCGACACCTTCGGCGACGTGTTCGGCGCCACCGCGCTCGACCCCGCGACCCGCACCGGCCCGGAACCGGGCCGCGGCTGGGCGCTGTGGGCGCCGATCGCCGCCGGCGTGCCGCAACCGTGGCTGTTCCTGCCGCCGGCGCTGGCGACGCCGCTGATCGGCGAAGCGGTCGAAGAGGCGGTCTTCGCCCGCGACGAAATGGCGAACCGGGTCTGGGCGATCGCGCAGACCGTCACCGGTCCCGACGGCCGCCGCCAGGCACCAACGGGGACACCCACAGCGACAGGGACACCCACAGAACCAGACACCGTCGCCGATTACCGCTACAGGCTGGCCACCGACGTGCCCGCCGGCTGGTCGCCGCTGGTGCTGGAAAGCGACGCCAGCGGCCGCCGCCTGCGCCGCGCCGCCGGCGACGACGCCCTCGCCCGGCTGCTGCCGCCCGGCGACTGGGTGCACGACGAGGAAATCGGCCGCGAAGGCGTGCGCCTGCGGATCGAATACGTGCTCGCCCGCGGCAGCGACGGCAGCACCGCCAGCTGGGCGCGGGTGCGCCGCAGCGCCGGACGCGGCGGCGCCGCCAGCGGGCTGAAGTACGACGACGCGACGCCGGTCGTGCGCGAATAGGTCTGCGGGTCAGGGCCGGGGTTCGGGCGCGGCCGTCACGGGCGCGGCGACCGGCGCATCCGGCAGCGCATCCGGCGGCGCAACCAACGGCGCGTCCTCCGCGGCATCGTAGGCCTGGCGCAGCGCGCGGCGCGGCGCGTCGTCGTCCACGGACGGCACCGTCGGCGCGATATCGCCGCGCGCCGCGAACGCCGCGTCCTCCTCCGCCAGCACGCGCAGCATCGTCTGGTATTCCACCGAATCGCGCAGCGCATCGCGGACGAACCGCGCGATCAGCGCCTCGTCCTCGCGGCTCAGGCGCAGCGCGGTGGGCATCGACTGCAGCCGCTGGCGCAGCGCCGGATCGACGACGCGCTCGAAACCGATCTCGATCAGGAACACCCGCGGCACGCCGGTGGCGAACACGCCGCTGCGCTGCGCCTCGGGATCGCGCGCGATCTGGTCCTGCCACTGCGCGATGCGCTGACGCAGCGTCGCCGCCAGTTCTTCCGAATCCATGCGCATGTTGCCGTTGATCGCGGCGTTGACCGTGCGCCACAGCCCCGGCACCCGCGCATCGCCGTCGCGCGGATCGCCGGGATTGCTTTCGACGTTCAGCACCACGATCGCGTAACTGCGGATGCCGCGATAACCGAAACGGCGCAGCGTGTTCACCAGCCCGTTGTAGCGGCCGATCGCCTGCAACGGCCCGGTGATGCCGAGATTGTCGGCGACGCCGCCGTCGATCAGGTGGCGGTAACGCCGCGGCTCGATCGCGCCGGGGCACTGCCCGGTATCGCTGTAATCGGCGACGTTCACCGGGCTGAAGATGCCGGGCACCGCGGCCGAAGCTGCGACCGCGCGCGCCACCGGCACCGGGCCCAGATCGCTGCACAGATCGTCGAAATTCTCCTGGGTGAATTCGATCCGGCGACCGTCGAGCATGTCGGTGGCGCCGATGCGCACGAACGGCCGCTCGCGCGGCATGTCGGCGAACGTGGCACCGGCGAACAGCGACTCGTCGAGCGCGTCGGCCAGATGATCGCCGCGGCCGTAGAACGGGCTCGACAACGCCCACGCGCGCCGCGGCCGCAGCACCGCGCCGAGAATTTCGCCCTGCAGGTCGCGCTGCAGCACGCGGGCCGGATAATCTTCGAAAAACCGGTCGCGATGCAGCGCGTAATACGCCGCGGTGAAACTGCCGCCTGAGATCGCGGAGATGAAATCGACTTCCTGCAGCAACGTGGTGTCGCGGCCGTCGACGCGCACCGGCTGTCGTCGCAGCGCATCCAGCAGGTGATACGACGCCGCGGCCGAACGCATGCCGCCGCCGGAGAAGGTCAGGCTCAGCAACAACGTGTCGGAATTGCCCTCGCCGCGGGCCATGTTCTGCACCCGGTACTGCGCCGCGCGATCCGCGGCGGGCGCGGCGGGCGGATTGCGGGCCGGTTGCAGGCTGGCGCAGGCCGACAGCAGCAGCGTTGTCGACCAGACGGCCAGCGTCCGCAGACCTGCCGACCTGCACGCATTGCCGTGCAGATTTTCGCACCGTTCGTCGCGCCGATCTTCGCGCATGCGCACCACCTCCCCGCGGACGTGGGCAACGCTAGCACAGGGCTGAGCGAGCGACGAGATACGAAGGTGGGCGGCAAGTGGAAAGCATAAATCGATGATGCATAAAACGAGTGCATAAAACGAGGACACCCACCAATCAGACTATTCCGACACCGATCCACGGTAAATCCCGTCATCGCACGCTCTTGATCCATGCCACGCTTCTTCCATGACCCGCCCACGTTCGCATATCGTTCCGCCCGATCTCGCGGGCACCTATCATTGCGTACAGCGCTGCGTGCGCCGGGCCTTCCTCTGCGGCAGGGATGAATACTCGGGGCGGAATTACGAGCACCGCAAGGCCTGGGTTGAGACGCGGATCCGGCTCGTTGCCGAGTGCTTCGCCGTCGAGATCCACGCTTACGCCATCATGAGCAATCATCTGCATCTGGTGCTCGGCATCGATCCCGCGGCAGTATCCGCATGGGGCGATGAGGACGTCGCGGCGCGCTGGATACGCCTGTTTCCGCCTCGGGAGGACTCCGAGGCAGCGTTGGAGGGAAAACGCATGCGTCTCCTGGCCGATCCGTCGCGCCTCGATCTGGTTCGCCATCGGCTGGGAAGCCTTTCTTGGCTCATGCGATGTCTCGTCGAACCGATCGCGCGCCGCGCGAATCGCGAGGATGGCTGCAAGGGGCGATTCTGGGAAGGTCGCTACAAATGCCAGGCCTTGTGCGACGCCCGCTCGGTGCTCGCGGCCATGGCTTATGTCGATCTGAATCCGATCCGGGCGGGGATGACCGATCGACTGGAGACCTCCATGCATACGAGCGCTGCCGCGCGCATCAAAACGGCGCGCGCGAACCCGGAATCGCTGAGCAGGCCGATGCGCCCGATCACGGGCGGCCTGCGTACAAGTTTCGATCTGAGCACCGCGGATTACCTGCAACTGCTGGATTGGACCGGCCGGGCGTACGCGCGGGGCAAGCGTGGCCGAATCCCGGAGAACGCGCCTTCGATCGTCATTGCCATCGATCACGATGCAAACCGTTGGACGACACGCGTCGCCGCCTTCGGGAGCGGCTGGGCACGCGCGGCGGGCTCGGCCCAGGATTTGTTCGCGCTCGCCGAACGGCTCGGTCAGCGATGGCTGAAAGGGATTCGGCTGGCGATCCGGCTCAGCTGAGATCGGATACGGGAAACATCGCGGCCCGCAAGGGAGGATCGGTTGTGGTCGAATGCTTTCCGGTTACGCGTCATGAAGTCTGATTCGGCACGATTGAGCGCCATGGAATGGCTTGATCCGTGGAGATCAGGGATTTGTGGGTGTCCCGGTTCTTACTCCGGTTCTTACCATTGAGGCCCGGGGGATCGATTCATCGCAGGCCGGAGATTTGTGGGTGTCCCGGTTCTTCTTACTTCATCTGGAGGAATCTGGGATTTGTGGGTGTCCCGATCTTCACCGCAACGCGGCGGCGCATGCCGCCAGCCCACGAAGCCCCCCCGACCCGCACCTGCGTTCGTGCCGTTTCTCTCGTCGATCGTCGTACCGATGTTCGCGCATGCGCGTCACCTCCCCACGGACGTGGGCAACGCTAGCACAGGCCTGCGCGGGCCACGAGATGCGAAGGTGGGCGGGCAAGCGAAAAAAATACTCCGCCCCTGATTGCCAGGCCTCAACGAGCCTCGCCGATGACCGGCGCCGTACTCACCGTGCCGTCCGCATGCATGTGATGCCGTGTGCCGTTACCCCAAACGATTCGGCCTATCGCTCGATTGTATTCGTCAACGAAAGTTTGCCGATGCGGCCAACGCTGAAAACAGTCGTAGTGCATCGCAGCGTCCGAGTACTGCCACAAGGGATGCGATGGGGTTTGAATGAAATGCTGGCTCGCCACAGTGGACTGACCGGCCAGAATCACCTCGCCGCAGAGCGGACACTTGCTTTCCCCCAGGATCAGAATTGCCACTCAGAACCCCATGCGTCCTGACACTTGAATTGAGCCAGGCCGCGAAGCGAGTTCGGCTTGAATGAATTGTTAGGCAACGGGTCGATTAGCCTGCCACCGCTTGATTGCAGCCAATGTCGACGCTTCCAGCTCTGGTCCACTATGTCGCGAATGGTACGTGGCGGGACTGTGCTGGATGGACCGCGCCAACTCGTGAGCAGCGCTATGCCCTTCAGAATGAACTAGCGCTGATTCATCGGGGGTGAGCCGCAGGACTACGAAAAAGCTGACAAAGCATTGGCTACAGTTAACATCCAGAATGTAGCCTGCTCGATCCTGCAGGAGAAACCATCCATGAGGCTCATGATCAACGACTATCATGCATATTGTTCCCGCTGCCTAACGCCATGTTAAGCGGCTACCGCCCGCTTGATGTTTGGATAAGCCGTACGTTGAGGCGGCAGTCCGCTTGAACATTTAGTTAGATTTTCCGCGAGATTCAGATCCCTTGCCTCGGAGCTTCTTACGCACAGGTGTCCTTCGAGCCTTAATCAGGTAAGTATCTAGCGAAATCTTGATTCGCTCGCAAACCAGATCTATCTGCTGTTGTGTGCGGAGTGATTGAAACGCGCGCCGTTCCTCGGCAATTGCGCCAAGCTGGCACCACTCCGCCCCCTCTGGGAACATAGCGGGCTCAACAATTCTCGCCTTATCTTCAAACTCAATGAATACATGCGCTCTTTTCCTTCCCTCGACGAGCCTACTATACGGGACCGTTGATATCAAAACCCCAAGTGCGGTTTCCAACGGACCGACAATCCTGCGACGTACTCGCCAACTGCAAAGAGCATCGAAAAGACCTGTTGGACTGAGCTCTATAGCACTATCCACCGACACTTTGACTATCGTCACGTCAGCTTTCCTCTCGGGACACATGGTACGCGTCAACACCCACACGCTGCGGCAAAGCGGCAAGAAAATCTAACGGCTGAGTTAAGCCGCCACGATGCGGGGTCGGCTTGAACGAATTGTTAGCTTTCTTTCTTGGCAAGTAAGGGCACGCTTCTACAGCCACTGATCTCTCCAAAAGAAGCTAACGCCTGAGTTAAGCCACCCCGCAGCGGGGTGGCGGACGCGTGCTAGCGTAGCGTAGGCACGCGGCCGACGCCACGATGCGGGGTCGGCTTGAACGAATTGTTAGATTTCAGCTCGAGGAGCTGCGTCAATCTTAGTAAGCATTTCTGATATATGGTCGTTGAGGACCTGTTTGGTTGATTTGATAGTGCAGTGCTTTCCTTTACGGAACTCCTCAACGAGGATATTGCCAGTTCGCTGAAGCTGCATTACGTCCGATGGCGAGATGCCGGCATCCCTCAACCCTGTGCCAAAGGCTTTTTTATAATGCCAGTGATTGGTCAAAATAAAGGAAAGAAACTCTCCGAAGTTGTCGGGCTCAAATATCGAGTCAGTTTCGGATGCTGCAAAGCGCTCCAGAGCAGATCGATATGCCGCAGCATCAGGAGTTAGGTTCTCATATATCCAGCTATGTAGCTGATCCTTTGAATGATGGCGCTGCCCTTCGTAGCTCTCAGATCGAACACCGAAGTTGAGTGGTTGACATTCCCCTTCCCACCACTGAGTGAAGAGAGTTGGGAAAAGATCAATCTCCAGAAGGGTGTTGATGAAATTGTGATCGCCAAGTTGCTTCGAAAAAGTGTGATCGAGCTTGACTTCCGAATGCGATTCGTAGGCTTTGCACACGCAATCAAGTAGCGACGATGAGAAGGTTGATGCGAGGCTGTAAACATCGGCTTCCTCGTCGTAGCGCTTCTCTTCAGTTTTGAACTTGATCTTAAAGAACCAACGTCTGGTAATTCCTAAGCACTCGCCGATTGATGAGTGTTCTAGATCCATGAAGGTGATGCTCGCGAACGAGAGCATGTCATGGAAGATCTCTGATGTGTCTTTGAGCGCGAGATCCCAAGCGTATTTCCCGGGTTTGTTGTGATCTCCGAACCCGAGTTTCAGTGTGTAGTTTCCGTTTGATTTGATTCTATAAAGGCCAGACACCAAAGATTCCTCTGGCAGGACAAGCTTCTGGTGGGCGCTTACATTTCTTAAGTATCGAAGCTTTTGATAGTCATCTTGCCTTTCAATGAGAAAAGATGAGACTGCGCTCTTCAACCAATCAGGCGAGTTTTTGTTCGATAGTTCTATGAAGAAGAGGAGGCTGCGCAGAAGATTGTTTAACCCGAGGATGAAATGCTTCGGGCGGTGATACGAGGTATCGAGAGAAATCTGATTCTCATGAACAATCTCGATGTTCTGAATGATTGTTGGATGAGCAGCCGCCAGGCGCTCAAAGAATAGCGATGATCTTTGAAGCTCGAACATGCTGCACCTGAAATCTAACTACCATTAGACCCCAACCCGGGGCATAAGTCCTACGCTGCCACCGCCACAAGCTGGCTGTCAATCGCAGGATCCGGTGCCGACTCGCGCATCGCCACGTTCGAACGCCGTGCCGTCGAAACACGTCCGCGAAGCCTCGGAAGGACATGACGAATTCGACTTTCGCGCCTCGGGCGAATCATAAAGGCGGGATCCCGGCCTTCGCCGGGATGACGCGTGTGGGCGGGCGCCGTGCGTGCGAGGGACAACGCGCTTCGGGTACTGCCGCGCGCTATTTTTCCTTCCGCCAATTCACCGAGCCGCGGTTCTCGACGGTGCTGGATTCGATCTCGATGTCGAAGCCCTTGCGCAGCAGGTATTTCAGGGTGATCACCTGGCCGGTGCCGAGCAGGGAGACGCCGTAGCTCACGTACAGGCGCGGGGAGAGGTATTTGCCGAAGCCGACGACGCTGCCGCCGAGGGCGCGGGATTCGCTGACGCCGGCGTCGTCGAGGCCGATCTTCGCGCCGAGCTGCGAGGCCAGCAGATTGCCGGCGGACAGTGCGGCGGCGGCGCCGCTGAGCTGGCGGTTTTCGTCGGCGCTGGCGCTGGACAGCGGGCGGCCCAGCGCGAGATAGGCCAGGGCTTCGGATTCGCTGGTCGCGGGGTTGCTCCACACCTGCGCCACCGGTGCCGACGCGCGGCCGGTCACGTCGATGCCGGCGGTGACGTCGCCGACTTCGCGCTCCGCGCGGATGTCGATGACCGGGTCGCCGAACGCGCTGTTCGACCACAGCAGGCGGCCGCGGGTGATCTGCAGTTTCTGGCCGTAGGCGGTATAGCGGCCGTCCACGTCCAGCGAACCGGTGGCCACCGTTTCGCGGCCCGGGCGCGCGCGCATGCGCACGCTGCCGCCGAGCGTGCCCTGCAGGCCGAAACCGGAGAGGCGCACGTCGTCGCCCATCGTCAGGGTGAGATCGAGATCCAGCGGCGTGCTGGCGCCGCGTTCGGGATTGGCCGGATCGAGCACGACCACGTCGTCCGATGCGGAGACGCCGGCATCGAGGCCTTCGAGATCGATCTTCGCGTTGGGAATGCGCACGCGGCCGGTCACCGCGATCGGCTGGCCGGCGGCATAGCGCACTTCGACATCGGGATCGACCACTGCACGCAGTTCGCGGGTATCGGAGACCAGCACGTTCTCGCCGCGCAGCGCGAGCCGCAGCGGGGTGTCGTCGTCCTGCCAGCCGAGCGTGCCGTCGACGCGCAGCGTGCCGTCGCCGCTGCGCACGCTGCCGACGATCCGCGCGCTGCCGTCGGGCTGCGCGTCCATGCGCACGTCGCCTTCGCGCAGGCTCAGCGCCAATGCCGGGAATTCCGCGCGGAAATCGCTGAGCCGCGCCTGCCCACCCAGCGCCGGCTGCGCGCGGGTGCCGGCCAGCGCGATGCGGCCGTTCAATCGTCCCTGCGGATCGACGATGTCGGGCGAGAACAGTTCCAGCCAGGTGAGTGCGCGGGTGTCGATGTCGATCGTGCCCTGCAGCGGCGCGTAGGCGTCCCAGCCGGTGGCGATGCGCGCGGCGACGCGCCCGTCGGGCGCGAGCGCGCTGGCGAGGTCGGCCTCGATCCGCTGCGGGTCGAAACGCGCGTCGAGGGTGAGGTCGCGATAGGCGAGGATTTCGCGACGGCCGCGCGCGTCGAGCGACAGACCGCCGTCGGCCGAACGCAATCGCGCGGTACCGGCCCAGGCGCCGGCGCGCGGACGCACCTGTGCGTTCAGATCGACCGCACCGCGCAGCTGCCACCTCTGGCCACGTTCGCGTTCCGGCAGATAAGGCGCGACCAGCGCCAGCGGCAGCGCTTCGCCGCGCACGTCGGCGCGGGTCGGCCAATCGATGTCGGCGCAGAGTTCGCCGGCCGCGTTGTCATTCACCGTCGCGAAGCAACTCGCCGCGATGCGCAGGCGCAGGCCGGCCGGCGAAGGCGTCGCCGCGAACGCGGCCGGCGCGCGCAATGCCCACGCCGGGCCGGTGGTCGGCGCGAAACGCAACGCGGCGAGCGTGCCCGCCCACTGCGCACCGCGCTTCGACACGTTGCCGGCGAGCGCGATCGCGCCGATGTCGCTGTCGGCGTCGCCTTCGACGCGCAGATTTTCGACCGCGCCGCGCGCGTCCAGATGCAGGCGTGCGAACGCCAGCCCGGCCTCGACGTTCGCACCGTCGATCGACAGCGCGCCCGCGGTGCCGGCGCGCCACGGCAGGCGGCCGCGCACGCCCAGCGCATCGGCGCTCCAGTCTTCGTAGCGCAGCGATTGGCCGGCGAGATCGACCGCAATGTCCGGCTGCGCGCGCGGCCCGGTCAGGCGCAGCGTGCCGCGCAGCGCGCCGTCCGCGGTCGGCAGCAGATCGTTCAACTGCAGCGGTGCGAACGTGGCGTCGATATCGAGCGTTTCGGCGACGCGGCCCTTCGCATCGACGCGGCTGGCGCCGAGGGTGAGCGCGACCTCGCCGGAATAATCGGTGCGACCGTCGTCGCGCGCGGGCAACTGCATGAGGACATTGCCGCGACCGCCGAGCGTGCGGCCGCGCAGGCGCCCGCCGAGACGCTCGGCATCGACGCGCACGTCCAGCCCGCCGCCGCGCCGGGTCTCGCCGGTGCTGCGCAGCGCGCCGTTCACCGCGCCGCGCCAATCGGGCAACAGATAGCCGGGATCGAAACCATCGAGCGTCGCTTCGGCCTGCCAGCCCAGCGTCGGCGCCCAGGCCACGGTGCCGCGGCCGTCGAGGCGGCCGCCCGGCATCGCCGCGCGCAGGGTCCCGATGCGCGCGGCGCGATCGTCGCCGATCGCCTTCAACGCCACGACCGCGCGTTCCTTGCCGCGGGCGAGCCTCGCCTGACCTTCGGCGGTCCAGTCGCGCAGCCGGCCGGACAGCCTGAACTCGCCGTCGCCGACCACCGCCGGCGCATCCGGCGTATCGCCCTGCCAGCGCAGCCCGCGCGCAGTCACATGACCGTCGAAACGCGCATCCGCGGGCTCGGTGAAATCGGCGCGGCCGTTCGCCGCCAGGGTGCCGCCGAGCATGTCGAGCGCCAGCGGCGCGAGCTGCAGCTTCTGGTTCCGTACGGTGAGTTTCGACGGCAGGATCGTTGCGACCAGATCGCCCTGCGCGATGCGGCCCTGCAGGTTCGCCGCACCGCCGATGCCGTCGGCGCGCAGATCGAACGCGTAGGGCGCGGCATCGTCGTCGGTGCCGAGCAGCGCGGCCAGCGTCAGCGCATCGCTGTTCGCCACGAAAGTCCATCGCGGCCGCGTTTCGCCGGTCAGTCGCAGGCGCGCGCGCACCGGCGCGGGCGCACGGCCGGCCAGCGCGATATCGAGTCGGCGCAGATCGCCGCGCGCGACCAGACCCAACCGCGCCGGCGTGTTGCCCGCGGACGCGGGCAGCAGCGCGCTGGCGGTGAGATCCATGCGGTAGCGATCTTCCGGCGCGTAATCGCCGTGCAGGGCGAAGCGGCCGCGGTCGGTCGCGGCCTGCAGGCGTTCGAGATGCAGGCGACCGTCTTCGGCGAGCAGGCCGCCGCGCAGCGCATGCACATCGATCAGGGTGTCGGTGCCGCGCATGTCGTCGCCCTGCACCACGCGCAGCCGATCGACCACGATCGAACCGGCATCCAGCGCCAGCGGCGGTGCGATCGCGGGCAGCGATTCCGGCCAGCGCGGCAGTTCGAACGGCTCGTCGCTCCCGGGCAAGGTCAGCGTGGCGTCGGCGATCCGCAGCGCTTCCAGACGCAGGCGACGCCCGAGCAGCGGCTGCAGGGTCGGATCGAGTTCGACGCGCTTCGCCGCGAACACGGTCAGCAGCGGCGTCCGGCATCCGGGCCAGGCCACCGGCTTGCCGTCGACATCGGGACACCCACGATGCACGAATCGCACGTCATGCAGCACCAGCGGCCCCGACGCCGGGCCCTCGGCGCGCGACCAGGTCAAGGTGCTGCCGTCGGGCAGACGCGACACGATTTGGCCCAGCAGCACGTCGCGGCCGCGGAAGGTGTTCAGCAGGAAATAGCCCGCCGCCACCGCCAGCACCACCAGCGCGATCATCAGCAGCAGGCTGCGGATCGCGAGCCAGCGCATGCGCGCGCGGCGGCGCTGGCGCAGTTCGGCGATGCGCGCTTCGCGGGCGTCCGGGGTCGCGTCCGGTGCATTGGCGTCCCTGCGCATCGGTCAGAGATCCGCGCCGAGATTGATGTGCAGGGTGAACGACCCGTCCGGATCGTCCAGGCCGTGGCCGATGTCGACGCGCAGCGGCCCGACCGGCGATTTCCAGCGCACACCCAGGCCGATGCCCGTGCGCCAGCGGTCGAGCCGGTCGTCGAAGGCGTCGCCGCCGTCGACGAATGCGGCGAAGCCCCACGCGTCGTTGAGGTACTGCTCGTATTCGAGACTGGCGGTGACCACGTTCTTCGCGCCGATCGCGAACGCCTTGCCGCCGGCGACCGGACGGATGCGTGGACCGATCTCGCGGTACTCGTAACCGCGCACGCTGCGGTCGCCGCCGGCGTAGAAGCGCAGGGTCGGCGGAATCTCGGCCAGCGCATCGGTGAAGGTCGCGCCGATCTCGCCGCGCGCGATCAAACGGCTGCGCGCGCCCAGCCCCTTGAACCAACTGCCGCGCACGTGCAGTTGCAGGAAGTTCGCGTCCGACCCCACGCCCTCCAGGCCGCCGCGCAGGGTCGCGGTGCCGCCGAAACCGTCGCGCGGCTGGATGCGATCGTCGGCCTTGACGTACTCGGCGACGATCGACGGATACAGATAGGTCGATTGCCGATACAGCCGCACCGGGCGCAGACGGTCGTCGATGGCGTAGGCCCAGCGTTCCTGCAGCGCGTGCACCGAGGCGACCAGATTGAGTTCGCGGTTATATTGTCCGCTCCGGCTGAACACCGCTTCGTAGCGTCGGGTGTCGATGTAGTCGGTCTGTTCGTCGTAGGCCTGCAGACTGGTGGTGTACCAGCCATCGCGCCACGCGAACGCGGGAATGCGGTGCTGCACGGTCAGGGTCTTGCGCTTCTGCGCGTAATCCAGCTGCGCCAGCAGTTTGTGGCCGCGCGAATTCAGATAGCGCCGCTCCAGCCCCAGCGACACGCCGAAACCGCTGTCGGTGCCGAAGCTGGCGCCGACGCTGTAGATGCTGCGCTTCGCCGGCGTCAGCCGCACCGTCACCGGCACGCGCCCGTCCACCGCATCCTCGGGCGCGGGCTCGATGTCGATGCGGCTGAAGTAGTCCAGCCCGCTCAGCGATTTGCGCAGGCGGTCGAGACGGCCCTGGTGGTAGTAATCGCCTTCGTCCCAGTAGATGAACTCGCGCAGCAGCGATTCGCGGACGATCGGTTTCTGACCCTGATCGAACACGATCTCGCCCATGTCGTAGCGGTCGCCGCTGTTCCAGCGCAGGTCGATGTCGGCCGCGCGCTCGGCGCGCGTCACCTCGACCCGGCGCGCGGCGAAATCGGCGTCGAAATAACCGCGCTCGGCGAGGCGGCGGGTGATGAAGGCCTTGCTCTGCTCGTAGCGCGCGTGTTCGAACACGTCGCCGACCTTCGGCGTGAAGGCGTCGAGCTCTTCCTTCAGATAACGGTCGTCGTCGCCGTCGCCCTCGATCGCCACCGCGGCGCTGCGCACCCGCACCGGCTCGCCGATGCGCACCGAGATGGTCACCGACACCGGCGCGTCGTCGGCCAGCGCGGCGCCCGCGGCGCTGTCGACGATGGCGATCTCCGGCGAGTAATAACCGAAGGGTTCCAGCGCCTCGCGGGTTTCGTCCTCGGCCACGCGCAGCAGATAGTCCAGGCGGGCGTCGGAGACGCGCTTGCCGACGGCGTCCTCCAGCGACAGCGCGGTGCGCACGTTGGTTTCCATCAGCGGGTCGAGGCCATCGATGCGCACGCCCGCGATCTGCGCGGCCTGCGCGCCGGCGCAGAACATCGACAGCGCGGCGGCGGCGAGGGCGGTGCGTGGGGGGCGTGGCATGGCGGAAGGATACCCGGCGCTCCGGCGGCTGCGGACGCGGCGGTGCTTCGCCGTTCATCGTGGCTTCGATGCCCGCGTGCGGCATGCGGGTTGTGCTGCGAAAGCATCGGTAGAGCGGCTTCAGCCCGCTGCGCTTTCCGTGCGGAAAAGCAGCGGGCTGAAGCCCGCTCTACCGGCGATGTCGCTGCGACGACCGGATTCCGATCGCGGGCTCAGGACCCCGCGGCGACCGCCTGTTCCTCGCTCCCCGGCATCAGACCGAACTTCTTCGTGCACGATTTGATCGGGTTTTCCGCACGGACGACGATCTTCCAGCCGCCTTCGGATTCGGCCGGCGCGTGGTCCGCCACCAGGTCGTAGCGGATGCAGGGCTTCATCTCGAGCACGAAGGGCCGCGCGGTCATCTCGCCGCTGCGGCCGCGCTTGGTGCTGGCCAGCCGGAAGTTGTAGCGGCCCGGAGCCAGTTCGTAGCGGGTGCCGTCGCGGAAATCCATCGAACCATTGATGGCCATCAGCACCACGTCGTAATGCTGCAGATCCTTGTCGGCCATGCTGCCGACCTTGATCTCGGCCCAGGGCGTAGGTTCGTCGGCGAACGCCGGCGCGCTGGCGAGGGCCGCCGCGAGGGCGAGGCAACAGGGGATGGCGGTCGAAACGATGCGCATGTCCGCGTTCTCCAAAGGATCGGGCCAGAGGATCCGGCCGGGCGGATTTGAACCGACGAAGATGACAGGCGGCGGTCACCGCCGTGTCGTTTCGCCTCGACCCCGATCATGCATCATCGCGCGGCACGCATTTCGAGATGCCGGACACGCTCTAAGGCATGGGTCGCTCGGGCGCCGATTCGCCTGCGGCGACCGCCTGCTCATCGTCCCCAGGCACGACTCCGAACTTCTTCGTGCAGGATTTGATCGGAGTTTCCGCGCGAACCACGATTTTCCAGCCGCCGTCGGACTCGGCCGGCCCGTGGTCCGCCACCAGGTCGTAGCGCACGCACGGCTTCATTTCCAGCGTGAAGGGCCGCGCGGTCATCTCGCCGCTGGGGCCGCGCTTGGTGCTGGCGACGCGCAGGCGGTGACGGCCGGGCGCCAGTTCGTAGCGGTTGCTGTCGGGGAAATCCATCGAGCCGTTGATGGTCGTCAGCATCACGTCGTACTGCTGCAGATCCTTGTCGGCCAGACTGCCGACCCTGATCTCGGCCCAGGGCCCGGGCTCGTCGGCCCACGCGGGCGCGCAGGGGAGTCCCGCGGCGGCGGCGAGGCAAAGCGTCGACAAAAGGGGGGCGTTGCGCATGTCCATATGCTCCAGAGGATCGGTCGGGCGGATTCGGACCGACACGACTCCGATGATGCGTCATCGCGCGGCGCGCAAACCATCGTGGCGATCGCAAACCTTGATGGCAGTCACGGCACGGCATGCCGATCCCGGCCCGCTTTTCGACGCGGACAGCGCATCGCCGCCCTCGTTCGCCCCTTCCGTCGCCTCCCCCGGAAGACCGACAGGGTCAGACGGAAAGATGCTCGATCGCGGCGATACGGCCGAGGGCGATCGCGAATCCGCGTGCGCTCAGGGCGTCGAGGGCGGCGATGCGTCGGTGGCCTTGTCGTCCGCAGCCGGCGCCGTCTCGATCGATTCAGGTTCGGCGACCTGCAAGCCGAACTTTTCCTGGCAGATCCGGATCGGAACTTCCTTCTTCACGTCCAGTCGCCATCTGCGATTGGACATCCGGTCGGTGTGGGTCGCGACCAGCTCGTAGCGTACGCAGGGTTTGGCCTCGATCGCGAACGGCTGCGACGAGAGCTCGCCGCGACGACCGGCCTTGGTCGAAGCGAGTTCGAGGAAATGGAAGCCCGCCGGCACGCGATGGATCGGCTTGCGCTCGAATTCCATCGAGCCGTCGATGGCGACGACACGCACATCGTATTCGTCGGGATTGGATCTGGACGCGACATCGACCGCGAACTCCGACCACGGCTTGGCGGTGATGTCCTTGTCGAGCGCATGTGTTTGGCCAACGACGGCCATGGCGCAATACAGGACGAGGGATCGCAGGCGCATGGGAGGCTCCGATGAATGCGGGAAAACGCCTTCAGACCGACAGATGTTCGATCGCGGCGACGCTGCCGAGGCGGTCGGCGAGACGCTGCAGCAGGGCGAGGCGGTTGCCGCGCACGGCCGCATCGTCGGCGTTGACCATCACCTTGTCGAAGAAGGTGTCGACCGCCGGGCGCAGGCGCGCGAGGCGGCCGAGCACCGCGACATAGTCGCGGGTCTGCAGCGCGGCATCGGTGTCGGCGATGGCCTGCTCGACCGCGGCGTGCAGATCGCGTTCGGCGTCTTCGGCGAACAGTGCGGTGTCGACCGTCGCGGGAATCGCGATGTCGGCCTTCTTCAGGATGTTGCGGATGCGTTTGTTGGCCGCGGCAAGGGCTTCAGCCTCCGGCAGCTTCGCGAATTCGCCGATGGCCTTGAGGCGGCGGTCGAAGTCGAGGAGGGAGCCGGCGGCTGCGTTGTTCGGGCCTCCCGGCCCTCCCACAACAGCCACAGCGGCCTCGCCCGCACCCGCAGCGGCAGACCCGCTTGTGGGAGGGCCGGAAGGCCCGATCGGACGCATCAGCGCGGCCACGGCCTCGAACTGCTGCGGGGTCACGCCCTGATCGGCGTAGTAGGCGCGGAGGCGGTCGAGGATGAATTCCTGAACCTCCGAGATTTGTTCTTGCTTAGCCGCAAATTCACTCGAAACAAGATCGGAATCAAGAAATTTCTGAACAAAAGGCTCCTTGGCTAGCTTTTCAATCATATTGCCTATGCCAAAACCCTTTTGGGCGGTTGAAGTCAATTCATTGACTTTGATTGCTCGATTCACAGAAGTAAAAGCTGTGCGCATACGTTCAGGATGATTGGCTTCAAGAGCGGCTTCAATCACCGTCCTCGCCAATCCCAACGCATTTCTACGCAACGAAAACGGATCCTTGTTGCCCGTCGGCTTCAGGCCCGCAGCGAACCCACCCGCCAACGTATCCAACCGCTCCGCGATCGCCAGCACCTGACCGAGTTTGCTCGGCGCGATGGCATCGCCCGCGAAGCGCGGCATGTAGGCTTCGTCGATCGCCGCGGCGACCTCCGCAGACTCGCCCGCAGCTGCCGCGTAATACCGCCCCGCGATGCCCTGCAGTTCCGGAAATTCGTTGACCATGCGCGACTGCAGATCGGCCTTGGCCAGTTCCGCGGCGCGGCGCGCGAGTTTCAGGTCGACGCCGACTTCGGCGGCGATGCTTTCCGCCAGCGCGGCGACGCGCGCGACCTTGTCGGCGACGGTGCCGAGCTTGGCCTGGTAGGTCACGGTCTTGAGGCCTTCGTTCATCGACGCAAGGCCCTGCTTGAGATCCTCGTCGAAGAAGAACTTGGCGTCGGCGAAGCGCGGGCGGATCACGCGTTCGTAGCCCTTGCGGACTTCGCTTTCGTCCTTCGATTCGATGTTGGCGATGCCGATGAAGTGCTCGGTGAGTTTGCCGTCGGCATCCAGCACCGGGAAGAATTTCTGGTTGGCTTCCATCGTCGCGATCAGCGCTTCCTGCGGCACCGCCAGGAACTCGCGCTCGAACGCGCACAGCACGGCCTTCGGCCATTCGACCAGGCACTGCACCTGTTCGAGGTTGTCGTCGGTGATCCGCGGCGTGCCGCCGACCTTCGCCGCGGCGCCTTCGACCTCGGCGACGACGCGGGCGCGGCGTTCTTCGGGATCGACCAGCACCCTGGCCGCGCGCAGCGCATCGACGTAGTCGTCGGCCGACGCGATCCACACCGATTTCTCGTGATGGAAGCGATGGCCGCGGCTCATGCGATCGGCCTTGATCCCCATGACTTCGGCATCGACGACCTGGTCGCCGAGCAGCAGCACCAGCCAATGCGCGGGGCGGGCGAAGCCGTACTCGTGCGCGCCCCAGCGCATCGGCTTGGGAATCGGCATGGCGGCCAAGGCTTCGGCCACGATCTCCGGCAGCAGCGCGGCGGTCTTCGCGCCGGGCTTCACCGCGCGATGCACGAAGCGCTCGCCCTTGTTGTCGGTCGTCTTCTCCAGCGTGGTCCAGTCGATGCCGGCCTTCGCCGCGAAGCCTTCGAGCGCCCGCGTCGGTTTGCCTTCGGCGTCGAGCGCGATGTTGAGATACGGGCCCAGCACTTCGCTGCGCTGTTCGGGCTGTTCGACGGCGACGCCGGGCAGCCTCACCGCGAGCCGGCGCGGGGTGTACAGCGGCTTGGCGCCGTCGCGGTCGAAGGCGATGCCGCGCTTGTGCAGCGCGTCGACGACGCCGTCGAAGAACGCCTGCGCCAGCCCGGGCAGGGCCTTGACCGGCAGTTCTTCGGTGCCCAGTTCGATCAGAAGCGACTTCATTTCACTCATGGTGCGGCTCTTGTTGTGCTGTGCCTTCTGCCATCGGGAGAAGGTGCCCGAAGGGCGGATGCGGGTCCGGTGCACGGTCGCGGCGCCGCATGCGCCGGACCCTCAACGGAATCCCTCCCCCGGTGGGAGAGGGGCTCAAGCGACGGCGTGCTGCGGTGGCTGCTTCAAGCCCGGAAATCCGAGTTTCTCGCGCTGCGCGAAATAGCTTTCGGCCACCGCCTGCGCCAACTTGCGCACGCGCAGGATGTAGCGCTGGCGTTCGGTGACCGAGATCGCGCGGCGCGCGTCGAGCAGGTTGAACGAATGCGAGGCCTTGCAGACCTGGTCGTAGGCCGGCAGCGGCAGGCCCAGTTCCACCAGCTTCAGCGCTTCGGCTTCGCATTCGTCGAAACGCTTGAACAGCACCTCGGTGTTGGCGTGTTCGAAGTTGTAGGCGCTCTGCTCGCGTTCGTTCTGCAGGAACACGTCGCCGTAGGTGACCGGGCCCTGCGGGCCGACGGTCCAGATCAGGTCGTAGACGTTGTCGCAGTTCTGCAGGTACATGCACAGCCGTTCGAGACCGTAGGTGATCTCGCCCAGCACCGGCCTGCATTCGATGCCGCCGGCCTGCTGGAAATAGGTGAACTGGGTGACTTCCATGCCGTTCAACCACACTTCCCAGCCGAGGCCCCAGGCGCCGAGGGTGGGCGATTCCCAGTTGTCCTCGACCAGGCGCAGATCGTGCACCAGCGGGTCGACGCCGAGCGCCTTCAGCGAGTCGAAGTACAGCTCGACGATGTTGTCGGGGTTGGGCTTCATCACCACCTGATACTGGTAGTAATGCTGCAGGCGGTTGGGGTTCTCGCCGTAGCGGCCGTCGGTGGGACGGCGCGAGGGCTGCACGTAGGCGGCGTTCCACGGCTCGGGACCGAGCGCGCGCAGGAAGGTGGCCGGGTGGAAGGTGCCGGCGCCGACCTCGAGGTCGAGCGGCTGGATCAGCACGCAGCCCTGGGCCGCCCAGTAGGCGTTGAGGCGCTGGATGAGTTCCTGGAAGGTCGGTCCCTGCATGGAAAGGCGCTGGCGGTGTGGGGACTGGGTAGTATAAGGGCCACGTCCCGCCGCCCATGCCGCGCCCGCCCGCACGCCCGCCGTGAACACCAAGACCGACCCGCAGTTCCTGATCATCGAAACCGGCCAACCCGTCGCCGCCATGCGCCGGCACGGGCGATTCCCGCACTGGATCCGCGTCGCCGCCGGTCTGCGCGCCGACCAGGCCACGGTGGTGAACGTCGAAGCCGGCGATCCGCTGCCCGGCCATGCCGGGTATGCCGGCGTGCTGATCACCGGCTCCGGGGCGATGGTCACCGACCGCCACGACTGGAGCGAACGCACCGCCGACTGGCTGCGCGACGGCCTCGACGCCGGCCTGCCGGTGTTCGGCATCTGCTACGGCCACCAGCTGATCGCGCATGCCCTCGGCGGCGAGGTCGGCGACAACCCGAGCGGTCGCGAGATGGGCACGGTGCCGGTGGACCTGCATCCGGAAGCGGCGCAGGACATCCTCTTCGCCACGCTGCCGGCGCGGTTCTCGGCACAGGTCACCCATCTGCAGACCGTACTGCGGCCGCCGGCCGATGCCGCGGTGCTGGCGCGGTCCGAGCAGGACGCCTGCCAGGCCTTCCGCTGGCGCGATCATGCCTGGGGCGTGCAGTTCCACCCCGAATTCAGCGCGACGCACATGCGCGGCTACGTGCATGCGCGGCGCGATGCGCTGCAGCGCGAAGGCCAGTGCCATCGACGGATGGCGAAGGACGTGAAACCGACGCCGCAGGCCCGCGGCGTGCTGCGCCGCTTCGTCCGCCATGCGGTGAGCGTGCGCGGCCACTGAGATTTCCCGATCCTGAAATCCGGGAAAGATTCCGGAGAGATTCGGGGACACCCACGGAAATTCCGGGAAGAAATTCCGGAGACGAAATTCCGGGACACCCATGACTTCGGAAGTCCCGGGGCGAAATTCCGGGACACCCACCCATCACGACACGACGAGGACACGCATGGAGATTCGCAAGGTACCGGCCGCCGCCGGGGCGGAATGGCTGCTGGAGGCCTTCCGGCTGCTGAAGAAATCGCCGCTCGGGTTCGGCCTGCTGGCGGTGATCTATGCGGTGCTGTGGCTGATGGTGGTACTGGTGGCCGGGGCGGCGCCGGACGCGGCCAAGGTGCTGCAACTGGTGTTCATCGTGATCGGCCCGCTGTTGATGGCGGGCATGATCTTCGCCGCCCACGAAGTCGCCGAAGGCCGCAGCGCGGCGCCGGGGCATCTGCTGGCGTCGATCCGCACCGGCAAGGCCGCGCGTCTGCTGACCACGCTGATTCCGCAGTTCGCGGTGCTGTTCCTGATCTTCGGGCTGCTGTTCGCGATGCTCGGCCAGGAGAATATCGACAAGCTCTCGGCGCTGATGCTGAAGATCCAGGCGCAGGCCGAGGCCGGCGGCCAGGTCGATCCGCAGTTGTTACTCGATCTGCCCGCGGGCCGGCTGTTCCTGTGGATGGTGCTGGCGCTGGTCATCGGCTTCCTGTCGCTGCTGCTCACCCTGACCGTGGTGCCGGACATGCTGTTCAACGACGTGCGCCTGGTGCCGGCGATGAAGCGCAGCTTCACCGCCTGCGTGCGCAACCTGCCCGCGCTGATCGTGTTCATGGTGCTCGCGTTCGTGATCCTGTTCGCGGCCGGCATCGGCGCCGGCATCGTGATCGGCGTCGCCCAGCTGATCTTCGGCCAGAGCGCGATGCTGGTCGGCAATGCGCTGCTCAACGGCTTCTTCATCTGCTTCGTCGCCGGCGCGATTTATTTCGCCTGGAAGCAGATGCTCGGCGGCAACGGCGAAGCCGCCGTATCCGAGCCGTCGGGCGTGGCGATGTGATCGCCCGGGCGGAACGGTATCGATAGGCTGCATATGCTGTTGTAGGAGCGCCGGGAGGCGCGACAGGCTAACGAAACAAATTACACGGCCAGTGGCGCCGGCCGGCGCGCCAAAAAAAACCATACCCCGCGCAGCCCCCCCGCC
>CAMLLG010000005.1 GCA_946480825.1 uncultured Lysobacteraceae bacterium | reverse complement strand
CAACCAGGATCAAAAAGCGGTTGGCAATCGGGGGGAGTCCATATACGCCCTACGATTGCGCCTTACGGCCTACAAATCCCCTCCGCACAAGTGTGGTTGGGAAAGCCATTACCTCCCCGAATGCCCCGTCTCATCGTACTCCCGCGGCGCCAGGATCTGCGGTTGGATCAACTCCACGAAATCCCGGGCCTGTTGCGACAGGTATTTGCCTTTGCGCATGACCACGCCGTAGCTGCGTGAGGGAAAGTATTTCGCCAGCGATCGGGCGGCGAGGCGGGTGCGGTCGGCGTCGGTCAGGCAGATCGAGGTGACGATGCTGATGCCCAGGCCCATGGCGACGTACTGTTTGATGACTTCCCAGCCGCCGACTTCGAGGGCGACGGTGTAGGGCACGCGGTTCTGCTGGAACACCAGATCGACGAGGCGGTAGGTGGTGAGCCGCTGCGGCGGCAGGATCAGGCCGTAGGGCGAGAGGTCTTCGAGTTTGAGGTCGGGCTTGTTCGCCAGCGGGTGGTTGGGCGGGGCGATCAGCATCGGTTCGAAGCGGTACACCGGGGCGTAGTCGATGTCGCCCGGCACTTCGAGCATCGAGCCCACCGCGAGATCGACTTCGTCCTTGCGCAATTGATCCAGCCCGCCGGCGCCGGTGACGTTGTGCAGGATCAGCCGGACCTCGGGATGCGCCTTGCGATAGGCCTCCACGATCTTCGGCAGCAGATAGAGGATGGTCGAACTGCCGGCGGCGACGTGCAGCTCGCCGGCATCCAGGCCGCGGATCTGTTCGCGGAAGGCGGCGGGCAGGGCGTCGATACCCTCGACCAGCGGCCGCGCCAGCTCGTACAGCGCGTCGCCCTCGCGGGTGGGCGTGAGCCGTCGGCCGGTGCGCTCGAACAGCCGCACCCCCAGCTCGCGCTCCAGCGCCTGCAGCTGCAGGGTGATCGCCGGCTGGCTGAGGTAGAGCGCCTCGGCCGCGCGCGAAACGGAGCCGAGGCGGGCGACCTGGCAGAACGCCCGGAGGGGTTTCAGACGGTCGGCCTTGTAGCCGAAACGGGGACTGTGGCTGCTCTCGTCGGCCATGGCGGGTGTCTCGAAGCGGGGCGGGCACGGTGCGATCCATTTGATCGCGACCATGAATCAATGGGTTGCATGCGCGTTTCAAACGATACGACCTTCGTCGAATCACAGATATAAGCTCAGTTTATGTTGTGCATTGCAAAAACTGAGTTGTCAAATACCGTACCGAGGCGGATGTTGAAACCCCACGTCGTGTTCTGGAGTTTCCGATGTCCGCAGTCCTCAAGCCCAACGATGAGGTCTCCGATCAACCGGGCGGTCTTCGCGTCGCCGGTCAGGCCGAGGGACAGGACGCCCTGCTGACGCCCGCCGCGTTGGCATTGCTCACCCGCCTGCACCACCGCTTCGAGCCCCAGCGCCAGCTGCGGCTGGCCGCGCGGCAGGCCCGGCAGTCCGAATTCGACGCCGGCGCGCTGCCGGCCTTCCGCGACGACACCCGTGCGATCCGCGAAGGCGACTGGCGGGTGGCGCCGATCCCGGCGGCGCTGCTCGACCGCCGGGTGGAGATCACCGGCCCGGTCGATCCCAAGATGGTCATCAATGCCCTGAACTCGGGCGCCAACTGCTACATGGCCGACTTCGAGGACTCGACCGCCCCGACCTGGGCGAACCTGATCCAGGGCCAGCGCGCGCTCCGCGATGCGGTCGCCGGGACATTGGCATTCGACGGCAACGGCAAGCAGTACCGACTGAAGCCGGACGCGGAGCGCGCGGTGCTGCTGGTGCGCCCGCGCGGCTGGCATCTCGACGAGAAGCACGTGATCGTCGACGGCGCGCCGATCTCCGGCGGCCTGTTCGACCTCGCGCTGTTCGCGTTCCACAACGCGTCCGCTCTGACGGCACGCGACCGCGGCCCGTACTTCTACCTGCCCAAGCTGCAGTGCATGGAAGAAGCCGCGCTGTGGAACGCGGTGTTGGACGAGATCGAGGTGCAGCTGAATCTGCCGCAGGGCGCGATGAAGGTCACCGTGCTGATCGAAACGCTGCCGGCGGCGTTCGAGATGGACGAGATCCTGCATGCGCTGCGCAGCCGCATCGTCGGTTTGAACTGCGGCCGCTGGGATTACATCTTTTCCTACATCAAGACCCTGCGCGCGCATCGCGACCGGGTGTTGCCCGAGCGCGGCCAGGTGACGATGACCCAGCCGTTCCTCAAGGCGTATTCGGAACTGCTGATCAAGACCTGCCACCGCCGCGGCGCGCACGCGATGGGCGGCATGGCCGCGCAGATTCCCAATCCGCGCGATGCCGAAGCGAACGCCGCCGCGTTCGCGCGGGTGGAAGCCGACAAGCTGCGCGAAGCCAACGCCGGCCACGACGGCACCTGGGTCGCGCATCCGGGTATGGTCGCGCTGGCGCGCGACATCTTCGACGCGCGCATGCCGGGACCGCATCAGCATGACGTGCGCCGCGAAGACGTGAACGTCACGGCCGAGGATCTGCTGAAACCCTCGCTGGGCACGATCACCGCCGCCGGTTTCTACGGGAACGTGGAAGTCTGCGTGCGCTATCTGGCCGCGTGGCTGGACGGCAACGGCTGCGTGCCGATCCACGGGATGATGGAAGACGCCGCCACCGCCGAAATCTCGCGCGCGCAGCTGTGGCAGTGGCTGCATCATGCCGATCCGCGCGACCAAGAGTCGCGCGAGGGTCAGCTGTATCTCGACGACGGTTCGCCGGTCGATTTCGCATTGCTGGACCGCGCGCTGATCGGATTGCCGTCGAAGCTCGCCGCCGATCCCACCGTCGCGGGCATCGCGCGTGTCGACGAAGCGATCGCGCTGCTCGCCGACCTCACCCACCGCGACACGCTCGCGGATTTCCTCACGCTTCCGGCGTACGAACGCATCGATTGACCATCGCCCGCACTCCCGTAGGAGGGGCTTTAGCCCCGAGCATTTGATCTCCTTTCGTGAGGAAAAGGCTCGGGCCTGAAGGCCCTCCTACGAAAAGACACGACACCCTCTTCCCCGCAGGAACACCGCCATGAAAACCACGCTCCCCACCGCCGAACAACTGAAGCTGGACTGGACCAACAACCCGCGTTGGGCCGGCGTCACCCGCCCCTACAGCGCCGAAGACGTGGTCCGCTTGCGCGGCACGGTGCCGGTCGAACATTCGCTCGCCCGCCTGGGGTCGGAGAAGCTCTGGAAATATCTGCAGACCGAGGATTTCGTCAACGCGCTGGGCGCGCTCACCGGCAACCAGGCGATGCAGCAGGTCAAGGCCGGGTTGAAGGCGATCTATCTCAGCGGCTGGCAGGTCGCGGCCGACGCCAACATCGCCGGCGAAATGTATCCCGACCAGTCGCTGTATCCGGCGAACTCGGTGCCGCAGGTGGTGAAGCGCATCAACAACACCCTGCTGCGCGCCGATCAGATCCAGTGCGCCGAAGGCAGCGGCGACATCGATTTCCTGCAGCCGATCGTGGCCGACGCCGAGGCCGGCTTCGGCGGCGTGCTCAACGCGTTCGAGCTGATGAAGGCGATGATCGAGGCCGGTGCGTCCGGCGTGCATTTCGAGGACCAGCTGGCCAGCGTCAAGAAGTGCGGCCACATGGGCGGCAAGGTGCTGGTGCCGACCCGCGAAGCGATCGAGAAGCTGGTCGCCGCGCGTCTCGCCGCCGACGTGATGGGCACGCCGACGATCATCGTCGCGCGCACCGACGCCGAAGCCGCCGATCTGCTGACCAGCGACGTCGATCCGAACGATCTGCCGCACTGCACCGGCGAGCGCACCGTCGAAGGCTTCTACAAGACGAAAAACGGTCTCGATCAGGCGATCAGCCGTGGTCTGGCCTACGCGCCCTATGCCGATCTCGTGTGGTGCGAGACCGGCAAGCCGGATCTCGAATTCGCGCGCAAGTTCGCCGAAGCCATCCACTCGAAGTTCCCGGGCAAGCTGCTGGCCTACAACTGTTCGCCGAGCTTCAACTGGAAGAAGAACCTCGACGACGCCACCATCGCGAAGTTCCAGAAGGAGATCGCGAGCTACGGTTACAAGTTCCAGTTCATCACGCTCGCGGGCTTCCACGCCCTGAACTACTCGATGTTCAACCTCGCGCACGGCTATGCCCGCCGCCAGATGAGCGCCTTCGTCGAGCTGCAGGAAGCCGAGTTCGCCGCCGCCGATCGCGGCTTCACCGCGGTCAAGCACCAGCGCGAAGTCGGTACCGGCTATTTCGACAGCGTGACCCAGACCATCCAGGGCGGCCAGTCCTCGACGGTCGCGCTGAAGGGCTCGACCGAGGAAGAGCAGTTCCAAGAAACGCCGGCCGCCGCGGCCTGACGTTGCGGCGCACCTGAAGTTTGCGAGGCGAGCGCCCGGCCATGACCTTCGTCATGGCCGGGATAGCGGTCGCCTGTGCTCCAATACGGGTTCTACCTCCGTATCCTGAATCCTCCATGCGCATCCTTCTCCCGACGGCGATTCTCGCCGCCACGCTGTTCGCTTCGCCCGCATTCGCCGAAGACGCGGGCACGCTCGACTCCACGCCCGACCAGATCCGCACCGCACAGGGCGATCTGCGCAAGGTGGTCGAATCCAAATCCGGCAAGTATTCCTATTTCACCGACGAGGACCGCAAGGACATCCTCTCGCGTCAGGACCAGGTGCTGGCCCTGATCGAGGGCAAGACCGCGATCTCCGAGCTGTCGCCCGAAGACCGTGCGGCGCTCGACAAGGCGCTCGCGGACGTTCGCACCGCGGTCGCCCGCGCCGAGGACAACCGCCTGATCTGCGAGCGGATCAAGCCGGTCGGCTCCAATCGTCCCGAGAACAAGTGCATGACCGTCGGCCAGCGCCGCAAGCTGCGCGAACACGCCCAGGGCCAGATGTCCCGCGATCCCTGATCCGTCCGCGCGGTGCGGGCGTGGTCCGGCCGCGACGCGACATCGAGGCACGACGCGAAGCCCCGGCCGGTCGCCGGGGCTTTTTTGTGCCCGAGGCTGGAAAAACGCGGCCGCCCGGTGTACATCTGAAGGCCTGCCGTCGTCGCACCGATGCCGACGACCGCCGGACACGCCGCGGCATGAGACCCGCGCGCCCATCGCTTCCCGAGCCGTTCCATCGATCGTTTCCTTCCGCACGATTGCCTGAACAGGAGCCAGTGTCGCCATGAAAGTCGTTTCCCTGAAATCCCTCGTCGCCGGTGCGGCCCTGCTGTTGGCCTGCGCGGTCGCCTTCGCGTCCGCCGATCCGCAGCAGCTCACCATCCGCGACATCGTCACCCAGCAGACCCAACTGCGCGCGCAGGTCGCCGCCGGCAAGGGCGCCTTCAAGGACATGGAAAAGCGCGACCGCGCCGCGTTGATCGAACGCCAGGACCGCGTGCTCGCGATGCTCGGCGGCGCGCAGACCCTCGACGAGATGCCGCCGGACCAGCGCACCGAAGTGTTCAACGATCTGGAATGGATCAAGGCCGCGATCGCCAAGGCCGAAGACGAGCGGATGGTCTGCGAATACACGCGATCGGTCGGTTCCAATCGCATGACCTCGGTGTGCATGACCGCGAAGCAACAGCGCGAGAATCGCGACGGCGCCCAGGACAGCCTGCGGCGCGCGTACAAGTGCGATACCTGCGCCGGGAACTGAGCGCAGCCCCGAACGCGAGCGGCCGGCCGGCATCCGGCCGGCCGTTTCTTTTCGGTCCGTGCTTCTTGCATGACGATCATGCGGGTCGCGGTCGTTGATGACTGCGATCCCGATGCGCGCATACTCGCGCCCCCCGACCCGTTCACGCTGCGAAGGAGCCATCGTCATGCCGGAAACCATCTACGACGCGCTGCGCGAAAGCCACGAAACCCAGCGTTCGCTGTGCCGCAGGCTGTTGCGTTCGAAGCCGCACACCCAGGACCGGCAATCGCTGTTCACCGCGCTGCGCATCGAACTGGCCGCGCACGCCGCCTCCGAGGAGCGCTATCTCTACGCACCGATCCTGATGACCGACATGGGGCTGGCATCGTCCCGCCACGCGCTGTCCGAGCATCACGAGATCGACGAGATCATCGAAGACATGCAGGTGCTCGGGGTGAATCATCGCGGCTGGCTGGCCAAGGCGCGCAAGCTCTCCGAGAAGGTGCATCACCATCTGAAGGAAGAAGAAAAGAAGTTCTTCCAGGTCTCCGGCAAGATCCTGAGCGCGGCGCAGAAGACGAAGCTCGCGAAGCAGTACCGCAAGGACTTCGACCGGATGCGCAAGGTGCTGGCGGCGGCCTGATCGGTCGTTCCGGGCTCAGTCCATGTCCGGTTCGGATCTGCGCGGCACACCGTCGCCCGGGTCCACCGCCGCCCAGTCGACATGGGTGTCCCGGGGCACGACAGAGCGTGTACCGGGACATCGGCTATCCATGATCGACCTTGTCGGCCACTGTTTCCGAGGATCGGTACTGCCTTCGCGGCGATCGCGGGCGTCCTTGCTTCGTCGATGGATGCCGCTGCTTCAGGGAGCGCTGAAGATCTGTTGCGCGCGCTGGACGAATTCTCTGCGAACGGCGCCTGGTGTCGCCGACACCACCCGCAACATTCCCACGCGGACCACGGCTTCTCCGTAGCCCGATGTCACGACCCCCGGCCGCTGGCCCTTTTCGAATGCGACGATGTAGACCCCTGCGCCTGCAGCATCGCCCCGCTCCGAGACAGCGCTGATACTGCCCTGATGGACGCCGCAGCCGTTCCCGTTCGCATCGCACAGAACGCTGCCTACCTTGAAGCTGTCGGCGGTCAGTCCGGTCACGGGAAGTCCGTTTTCGTCCGAAACGCTGAGCAACATCCTGCTCTGACCGGCTGAATTCTCCTTTGACATCCTTCCCGAAACTGTCCAGGGACCCGCGTGAGCGGTCGTCGCGGCAAGGGCAAGTACGGAGATCCACCACGCACTCTTGATCGCAGCCATGAGAAAACTCCTGGGTGAACGCGCGCATGGCGCGTTGTTCGAATTGCCGTTCAGGCGCATGTCCGGGCTGGCTCCGGCACGCGCCATCGCCGATGCGCTCGGTTCGCTTTTCAGCCATTCGGGGCTGAGCCGGTCGTCTGCCCTTCGTCGGGAGCCGCAGGATCGCGCGACCGTAATCGCGACGATCCCACGCTCGCTTGCGTTTTCAATGCTTGGCGACGACGTACGCTTCTTCGGAGCTGACGCTGGGCAAGAATGCGGTTTCCGCATCCGGCACATAACTGGCCACGATGCTGTGCGTGCCGGGCGCGAGATCCGTCGCCTTCCAGGTCGCGCGCCCGTTCGCATCGAGCGCGATCGGCTCGCCCGCGCGCTTGCCGTCGACCATGAATTGTACGGCTCCGGTCGGAACGCCTTTCGCACCGCGCATGCGCGAGACCGTCGCCGTGAACGTCGCCGCATGACCGTACCGCGTGGCACGCAGATCGCCATGCAGGGCGATCCTGGTCGCATATGCGGCGATCCGCTGACTCAACTGGTACGTCTTCGCGAAACCGGGCTCGCCCGTGACCCTGACGTCGAACACGCAGTTCGCGCGCGTCTTGTCGTCCTGGATTGCGCTGCAGGCCCGCTGTGCGACCGCCAGACTCATCGGCTTCACGGGCTTCGCATCCGGTAGCGTGCACGGCGGCTGCGCCATCGGCCAGGTCTTCAGCGTGAAGGTGTCGGTCGACGTGCCCCGCGCATAATCGAACAGCGTGGTGGTGCCGGTCACGCGCCAGGCGTCGCCGAACTTGCGGTAGAGACCGTCATAACGATCCTGCAGCGATGCCGGCATCGGTCCCATCGATGCGCCGTCCGGAAGCGACGGCAACCAGCTTCCCGCGGGAACGACACCGCCGAGTCCGCCTGCGACCGCGTTGCCCGCGCCGCCCGGCGAAGCGCCGGAGAGACCTCCCGTGCCGGAGGTGCGGACCATGCCGATGTTGAGGTACCACTTGCTCTGCGAAGCCCACCAGCCCGGCGTCACGAACAGGGTGTAACGATCGGGAAACGCGATCGTGATGCCGCCCGGTGCCGCGGTTTTCGAGATGCGTCCGCCATTGCTCAGGGTCAGCCCGGTCGGGCTCAGGGTCATGAGTTCGCCGTCCACGCGCAGCTGCAGGCCGCCGGGGTCGGGCACGCCGCTCAGGTTCGGCTGATAGGTCACGCGGTGTTTGCCCACGCGCGCCGCCACCGCGGTGTTGAGACTCACGCAGGTCGCCAGCCCGGTATACGGGTCGGGCCCGGGGTTGAACGTCGTCGCGATCGGCGCCATCCGCGCCTGCACTTCCATGCCGCCGCCGTCGCGCAGCAGCACATATTCGCCGGCGCCCTGGAAGTCGTAGCGGGTTCCGTCGAGCGTGGTGATGTGCGGGTCGCCGTCCATCGCCAGCGTCCCGGTATTGCCCGGATCGAGCCAGTTGCTGAGGCGCGTGGCGTTCGTTCCGCCGCCGGTCCAGCTCACGCTGAGCTTGCCGTACCAGTCGGAATCGTTCGGTGCTGAGCAAAGCGCATAGCCGCCGTGCAGCTGGCCCACGCAGCGCTTGGTTGCGGCGTCCCACAAACAGGAACCGGACGAACCGCCTTCGGTGGTGCCGTCTTCCCAGTCGTCGACCCGCCAGTGGTTCGCCGTGGCGCTGACGGTGTTGGAGAGGTAGGCGGTGCTGGTGACCGCGTTGGTGTTGAAAGAGATCGATTTCTCGTCGCCGCTGGGGTGATGGATGCCTACCGTGGAGGCAGGCGCCGCGCCGCTGGCGTCCCAGCCCGAATAGAAGACATTGAAAGACGGGTCGGGTGTGGCATTCAGCTCGACCAGCAGGAAATCGCTCGCCGCGCTCGACGCCCGGAAGGTCGCGCCGGTCTGATTGTCGGCCAGACTGCCGCCGCTCTGATTGCCGCAGACCGGAGATTCGAAGTTCCAGTAGAACACCAATGTGTCATCGTTCGCGGTCGTGACGCCGCAGTGGTGGGCGCTGAGAAAATACGGCTTGAAATCGAGCGCCGTGTTGTTCACGAGTTGACCTGAACACAGGCCGGTGCCGCCGATACTGTAGCGGGCGACCGCGCGGATCTGATCGCGCCAGGCGTCGCCTTCGGTACAGATCACGTCGTTGTTGCAGCTACCGCTCTTGTTCGCGCCGTCCTTCGAGAAATCGCGATAGCCCTTGTTGATCTTGCCGATGGTCACCGCCGGCCGGGAAACGCCGCTGGGCACGAACAGCTCGATCACGATCTCGTCGCCATCGATGATCGGCGTCCACAGACTGCCGTCCTGGTTGCGGTGACGCGAGGTGTAGGGGCCTTCCACGCGCTTGTGGGCGGGATCGTAGACCCAGAGCTTCGCGCCGTCGGGCAGGCCGAAACGGGTGATGCCGAGGTTGTGGCTCACCGCGCCCGGCGACTGGATGCGCAGCCGCCAGAGACGCCCGTCGGGCACGTTCTGCCAGGTGCCGGAATTCTCCGGCGTGAAGGTCGCGTCTTCGGCGACGGCGAAGCGCAGCGGGCCGGGACGCTTGGGGCTTTTGGCGCGCGCCTGGTCTTCCGCGAGCAGGCGTTCCGGATCGATCCGGGCCATCGTTTTGAGGTCCAAACGGTCCAGCGATTTGTCCGCCAGCGAAAAGCTCTTCGGTACCTCGTACATTTTGGCGAATCCCGGCGCGGGCAGCGTCAGGACCAGTGCGGCGAGGAAAAATCCCCAGATTCTGTTCATCGCGATCTCCTTCGTATGCGTGATTCGATCGATGCGTGGTGGCCCATGGCGCTGTCGCTGCGTCGCCTTCATTCGATGCCCCGCGAGCGGTCGTTTTCGTGTGTGCGGATGGCCGAGGTCTTCGCCGTCGAGGGTTCTGGTGCGGGTCGTCGATGCGACCGCGAACGCGCATCGCTCGACGCGGATCGCAATGTGGGTGTCCGAAGCGACCGGGCTCGACGTGCGGGTCGCTCGTTTGTGTGGTGAGGTTCGGAGCCGAAACGTTTCAGGTCGCGATGCGGTCCGATCGCGGGGCGCGATCGTCGACGCCGCCGCGCCTTCCTCTCCGTGCGCGGGCGGCGTGCGGATGAAACGCTTCGCGCCCGGAGGTCACTACAGGGACAGTGAGCGACCTGGCGAGCGGCTTGCCGCGGTGCCATGGCGTGCTTGGTCTTGCCCGGGCGAAGACATCAACGAAGGATCGACTCGTGGCTATACTGGTTTTACCTCTGCAGCACCCAGGACGGGATCCCATGCAGCACCCGGGGCGGGATTTCCATCGTTTCGATGGCGAGTACGTGCAGCGCCTGCGCGACCGCGATCCGGGCGCCGAGCGGCATTTCGTTCTCTATTTCAAGGATCTGCTGCGGATCAAGCTGCATGCGCGACTGCGTTCGCGGCAGCTGGTCGAAGACGCCTGCCAGGAGACGTTCCTGCGGATTTTCAAGGCGTTGCGTTCGGGCGTCGAAATCCGGGACCCCGAGCGCTTCGGGGCGTACGTCAATACCGTCTGCGACCACGTGCTCCTGGAGCTGTATCGATCCGAGAAGCGGCATGCGCCGGTGTCCGATGCCGCGGTCGCCGAGATCGAAGACGAGACGTCGTTCGTCGAAGACCGTCTGCTGTCGATCGAACGACGTGCGCTGGTCCGGCGGGTGATCGACGATCTTCCCGAGCTCGACCGTCGTCTGATGCGCGCGCTGTTCGTCGAGGAGCGCGACAAGGACGAAGTGTGCGAAGCGTTCAAGGTGGACCGGAGTTATCTGCGCGTGCTTCTGCACCGCGCGAAGCTGCGGTTCCGTGCCCTGTATCTGGCGCGTACGGACGCCGCGAGCCGCAACGGATGAAGACCATGGATCACGCCACCGCCATGCGCAAGGCGATCGCCGAAAGCTACGTCCTCGACGAACTGGACGACGAGGAGCGCGCCGAATTCGAAGCGCATTTCTTCGTGTGCCCCGAATGCGCCGAAGACGTGAGGGAACTCGCGACCTTCGTCGACGACGCCCGCAGGACGCTCGGCAAGCCGTCCGCGGTCGCGCGTCCGAACGCCGGGACGCCGCCGTCGAGACGATCGATGCTGGCGCTTGCCGCCACCGCGGTCCTGTCGCTGGGGGCGGTGATCTATCAGGCGGCCGTCACCGTGCCGGAATTGCGGCAGGATCTGGCGCAGGCTCGATCGCTGCAGGCGACCAGCGTCCATTTCCTCTCGGTCGCGCGCAGCGATCCGACGGAGATACGCGTGGGCGCGCAGCAACGCACGATCGGTTTGACGTTGAGCCGTACCGGCGACGAATCGTCCGACCGCTATCGCATCGACGTTCGCGACGCCGACAGCGCGCTGGTGCTTTCCTCCGTCGTCGCCGCGCCCGCCTCCGGCGACGAATTGCAGCTGTTCCTGCCCGTGTCCGAGCTGCGCCCCGGCCGCTATGCGGTCGAGTTGTCGGGTATCGATTCCGCCGAGGAACAGGCCGCACCCGCCGACGTCACGCGCTATCTCTTCATCCTGACACGCGAGGGCAAATAAATGAGCCACAAGACGAACGCACGCACGTTCTGGTTCCGCGGCAACACGATGGTGGCGGGCGGACACATCGAGAGCCCCGTCCGCGAAAACATCGATGCGCAGGGCAGCTGCACGCTGCCGCCCACAGGGGGCTTCGCCGCGGCCTCCGTCGGCCGATTCGATTGCAGGAACATCCTCCGCTTCGACCGCGCCATCAGCACCGTCTCCGGCCAGATCGTGACGCACGGCAGGGAAGAGGCGGGCGAGACGCTGGTGACGGTCGCCATCGAAGGCTTGAACGTGCTGGATGTCATCACCGCCGACCGCGTCGTCGCCCGGATGACCTCGCGGCACGTGAAAGAGGCGAGGGACGGTCTTCCCGACCCCGAGATTCTTCCTTTCGGCAGTCATTTCGAGAATCTGCGCATCGGCGGGATTCCGGTCGAATTGACGCCTTATCGCCAGCTGGTCCGCGAGGGCCATCATGATGCGTTGATCGAATCCCGATTGGGCCGCACGGGTGAAGATGGATCTTTTCCCTGGATCGACTCGAACGGCGAAGCGCTCCGCGAGGACGATGCTTCGCCGGAAAAGCCGGGTTCGTCGCGCCCCGGATCGCGCGACGAGGGCGCGCGTCTTGCACCGTTGTTCGATGTCGGCGAGAGCAGGGCGACCGCGCTGGCCGGCACGGCGAGGCATGGCGCGCACGGCATCCGCATCCCGGGGTTCGGCGTCGCGTATTTCGGCGAGTATCTCGTCACGCGCGCGTCGCGCCGGCTGACGATGCTGCGCATCGAGCTCGGCTGTCCCATCACCGGTCGTATCGTGTGCGCGAATGTCGACTCCAACGGCCACTGGGATCCGTAACGCCACCCGGACGCCGCTGGCGACTTTTCCGGCGGCGTTGTTGGCCGCGTTGATGGCTGCGTTGATGGTCATCCTCGTCGCGGCATGCGGCGCCAGCCAGCCGTCGCTCGAAACGCTCTACGGCGACGGTTATCGCGCGCTGGAGTCCGGCAATCTGAGCGCCGCGAAAATCCTCGCCGAAAAGGGACTGGTGCGGGCACGGAACTCGGGCGACACGACATGGGCGTGGGCCTTCGAGGTGATGGACGCCGAAGTGCTGGTCGGCCAGCGCCAGATCCCGGCCGCGCTGGGCCGGCTTGACGCCGGTCTCGCCGTGGAGCGGCCGCACGATCGCGTGCTCGCGCGCGCACTCATGGCCCGGGGCTATGCGCGTTGTCTGCAGAACCAGGGCGAACGAACGCCCGGCATCGGATATGCGCAAGCAGACGCGCACGACCCGGCGATGGACGATCTCGAAGCGGCCGAGCGCATGGCCGATGTCCTGCGCGTGCCGAAGCTGGCCGCCGAAGCGATGTCCCGGCGCGCCATCTGCGCCGGGCAGCGCGGCGACCGCGACATCGCGGAAGATCTTTTCCGCAAGACCATCGACACCGCACAGCGACAGGGATTCAGATTGATCGAAGCACAGGCCGCCGGCAACATCGGCAACTTCCGCACCGAAGCCGGCGAGTACGACGACGCGGTGCGTTGGCTTCGCCGTTCGGACGAACTGGCGGCCGGACTGGTCGCCGACGCGACGCGCGCCAAGAATCTGGGCCGATTGGGCAAGAGTTATTACCTGCTCGGCGACTACGAGCGCGCGACCCGGGTGCTGTCCGAGGCCGAGGCGCTGATGCGGAAGCTCGGCCTTGCGGGCGATCGCTGGATCGTCCTTCAGAATCTCGGACGCGCGCAGCAGGGCCAGGGCGAGCACGCGCGCGCCAGCCGAAGTTACGCCCGTGCCGCCTCCATCGCACAGGAGATCGAGGACAGGAACGGGTCCGCGGAAGCGTTGGCCGCCATCCAGGCGACACGTGCGGCCCTGGCGCTCGAACGCGGCAATCTCGGCGAAGCGACGTTCCGGGCCGAACAGGCGCTGCGGATCCAGGAACAGAACGCATTGCTCACGCAGCGATCGCGAACGTTGTTGCTGTTGGCGGGGATCTGGGAACGCCGCGACGAATCGTCGCGGGCAGCGGCGCTGTACGACGAAGTGATCGGCGTGTCGAAAGCCGGGTCCGATCCGGTATGGCAGGCGCACGCCGGTCTCGCGCGCCTGCATGCCCGCGCCCAACGCCCGGCCGAAGCGGAAGCCGCCTATCGGAAAGCCTTCGAACTGATGGACAATTCGCTGTCGCAACTGCTGGAGCCGGAGCATCAATTGCCGTTCATCGCCAGCATCGGCCGTTTCTACGACGAGTACATCGATTTCCTCGTCGCGCAGGGGCGTGGGATCGATGCGCTGCGGGTCGCCGACGAAAGCCGCGCGCGGCTGCTGCGCGAGCGGCTGCGCGGGAACGGCTTCGTGCCGGATCGCCTCTCCGACTATCCGCGTCTGGCGCGCGACGCCGATGCGCTGCTGTTGTTCTATTCGATCGCTCCGGAGCGGTCCTTTCTCTGGGCCATCACCGCCGATGGCATCACCCTCGTGCCGCTGCCGGGCGAGAACACGCTGCGCGCGCTCGTCGACGCGCATCAGCGCCTGATCCTCAACTCCCGCGATCCACTCGACGAAGCGGCACCGGCGGCCACCGAGTTGTATCGATTGCTGCTGCAGCCGGTCGCGGCGGCGATGGCGTCGAAGCCGCGCGTCATCATCGTGTCGGATGGCCCGATCGAGCAGCTCAACTTCGAAACACTGGTCGTCCCCGGGCCGAAGCGTCACTACCTGATCGAAGATGCGGTCCTGGTCAGAACGCCATCGCTCCGGTTGCTGCATGCGGAGGTTTCGTCGCCGTCGGTTCGCGAACGCTCGCTGCTGGTGCTCGGCGATCCGGTGTCCCAGGATCCGAAATTTCCCGCGCTGCCCTTCGCCGGAAAGGAAGTCGCATCGATCGCGATGTCGTTCGAACCGGAAAATCGTCTCATCTACGCCGGATCGCGGGCGATTCCATCCGCATACCGTGGGTCCGAGCCGAAACGATTCGCCTACATCCATCTCGCCGCGCACGCGCAGACGAATCCCGTGGTGCCGCTCGATTCTGCCGTGGTCCTGTCCGCCGCCGCGGGCGAGTACAAACTCTACGCGCGCGATGTCATCGACGTCCCGCTCGACGCCGAACTCGTGACGCTGTCCACCTGCCGCAGCGCAGGCACGCGCACGTTCTCCGGCGAGGGCCTGGTGGGTCTGTCCTGGGCATTCCTCAGCGCCGGCGCGAAACGCGTCGTCGGCGGACTGTGGCCGGTCGAGGACGCCTCCACCGCCGAACTCATGACCGAACTGTATCGCCGGCTGGCGGATGGCGAAGACCCCGCCGCGGCGCTGCGTCAGGCCAAACTGGCGTTGCTGCATTCCGATACCGCCTATCGCAAACCCTACTATTGGGCGCCGTTCGTCCTCTATACCTCGCGGGTGGGCGGAGATGCGCGTTGACGGATCATGTCCGGATGCGCAGGGCCTGGCTGGAAGCGATGCCCAAAGGGGCATGCGTTTCGAATCCCGCCGCGTTGAGGCAGCCAGTGCCGTATCGCAGTTCTCCGTCATGGCAGAACTTGAATGCGGCGATGCGGCCCTCGTGCGCGATGCTCATCAGGCGATGGCCGTTTGCGCTGTTGTGAATCGCCAGGAAATCAAGGGAAATCAGAAGTGGCTCACCCTGCCCCAAGTTTGCCGTTCTCACGCATCAAGCGTCGCAGGTTATTTCCAGGCGCCCAGATACCCCGTTTCGGCATTCTTTTCGTGAACGTCCCGTCGATACTCCAGCCAGATGAGATCCGCCCAATCGTTCATGGCGAACCTCTCGTAACGAGGGATCCTGGCGATCTCGTGGAGAAAGCCGCGCTCGATTCCGGACGCGAAGCGCTCGACGCTGTAGGTATTGCATTCCAACAGAATGCGTTCGAACGGCCAATGCTTGAAGGCATAGCTCGCGCCCGCGATGAAGCCGTACGTGCTCGCGCCGGTCTTTTTCTGCTGCGGCGACGCAATGCACGCCATCTTCGCGTGGCCGCTCGCCAGATTGGCATCGTAGATGGACACGTAACACACGGGCACCCGCGTGGATTCGGGGATGCACAGAAAGTGGGCAAGCGTGCCCGCCCACAGATGCGTTCCGAACGCTTCCGGGTCCGGCGTCGCGCCTCGATACCGCCAAACGCGCGCGTTCTCGACCGCGGTGAACCACTGGTACAGCATGTCGACGTCAGCCGGCCGAACGGGTTTGAGTTCGATCTTCATGGTGCCTTGCGCGTTTTAGGGGCGGGGTCCGATCCGGCATTCACTCCGGAGAACGACGGGAATTCCTGTCGCAGCGTCTGCATGATCGCGTTCTCGGCACCCGACATCCAATCGCCGGCCCCCGACGAGGAAAGGCAGCGCGCATCTGCAGCGTAGATCTTCATCTCCAGCGTGTGCAGCTCGGTCCGGACGTCTTCGGGAATCTCCTGGAAGGATTCGTGGGTCGACTCGATCAGCGCCTCCTGCTCCGCTTCGCTCAATCCCCTTCGCTCGAAGGATCGCATCATGGCGTCCTGCAGGTGCTTCTGCAGGAAATCTTCCGCCATCGCGCGCGATTCGTAGGGACCGTATCGCGTCCGATACCCGGCCGAAGCCATGCACGCTCTCCATGATGCGCTCAAATCCCGATAGGCCTTCGATTCGCCGTACGCCTTCATCAGCGCTCTCGTGCGCGCGTGCATCTGTGCCGGCGCGAGGTTGTCGTTGATGACGCTGGCCGTGCGTGCCGCGCATTTCGCAGCGACGTCTTCCGCCTTGGCGGCCTGCGCTGTCGCAAGATCCGGCGGTTTTGCCGTCGTTGCCGAGGCCTTTCGAGTCGTCTCCAGCGATTCCAGATACTCCGCGACCACGCCGAACCCGTGCTCGCGCCGAAACGTCGCGGTGTCGTTCCCTTTCAGACTGGCGATTCGGCTTCTCGGTACGTCCATCGCGTCTTCCGCGGGAGGCGTCAGCCCGTTTTCCGAATAGCATTTCGCCCGCGCATCGACGACCAACCTGCCGATGCGTTGATACAGTGCGTCCGACTGCACGACGCCGAGATATCGGTTCAGCGCATCGCCCGGACGTTTTTCGATGAACGCGGAGGCATTCGTCGCCATGGTGTCGGCTTGCCTGCGCGCTTGGGCGTGCGTCGGATTCCCGCCATCGGGCAGGTCATCCTGCCCGGCTGCGACGACAGACGGATCGTCATCGCGGGAGATCACGCGCCACGACGAAGGGCCAAGCATCAGGATCAGCACCGCGATCGCAACCGCGACCGCGATGCCGATGGCGGTCTTCCTGTTCCACCAGGCTGCCATCTTCGGCGATTACCACCTGCAACTGCTGGTGAACGTGTCGTCCGGTTCGCTCCACGCCTTCAGCAGGCCGAACGTATTCTGATCGCGGATGGTGATCAGGTTGTAGTTGGAGCAATATCCCTGGAAGTTGCTGCCCCAGGTCCGCACGTCGGCCATCTTGCGGATTTCATAGTGGACATGCTTGGTGCCGGTCCCGGAATTCGACATCTTCATCAGCACCTGACCGGCCGCCACGTAGTTGTCCTTGTTGACCTGCCGGTTTTTCCCGTGGCAGTACAGCTTGCCGTATCCGGCGCCGCTGGCCACATTGCCGGTCCGCACGGCGGTTCCGCAGCCGTCCACGTTCTGGACGATCCCGCCCTGCGTTTCGTAGATCGGGGAGTCCTCCATGCCGTAATCGAACAAGTCGATCGACCAGTAGTTGGTCGTATTGGACCCCTGCGTGCAGGTGTAGTCGTGGCAATATCCGTTCCTGATATTGCCCTGGTACATGACTTCATTGCGCAGAAGATTGTGCACGGCCTGCGCATTCGCCACGTCGGCGGCAGCAACGGAGACCAACGTCACGATGGGAGGGACGATCGCGCGCTTGTAGTTCGTCAGACCGGATCTTTTCTTGCCGCCGGTCAGGTACTGGTTCCTGTTCGATCGGGACATTCGTTTTTGCCTCCATGTAAAAACTCGAGATGGCGCCGAATCGTCCAGGGGAGTGAGTCGCGTCGCGACAAACCCGATATAAGGCGCATTGTTTACGTGCATTCCAAGCCGAAACGAGACGAGCTTCTGCTGTCCTCCGATGCGTCAGTCGCGGTCCTTGATGACGCTCGCGGAACCAATATCATGCGGCTATCGGCGATGCAACCCGGAAAACGTGCAAAAAGTCCGCTTTTCGCACGCGATGTGGTCTTTACAGCTCGTAACGCCGGATCGGAATACCGGAATCGGCATCCTGTCTGCTACGTGCGCAACCTTGCGAGTGATGCGTCGATCACATGGAAATGATAGGTCAAGTTTATTTTCTTATGACCTCCTCATGCCGTCCTCGTTGGGGCCGTTCGCTCCCCGCGCCGATACCCGATCGCCTCCGCTACATGCGGCCCGAGGATATCCGCAGTTCCCGCGAGATCCGCAATCGTCCGCGCCACCCGCAAAATGCGATGCATCGAACGCGCCGAAAGCTGCAGCAGATCGATCGCGTTTTCCAGCATCGCCTGATCGTCCGGCGCGAGTCGACAGACCGCATTCGTTTCCGATTGATCGAGATGTGCGTTGCAGCGGCCCGCCCGCTGTCGTTGCACTTCGCGTGCACGCACGACGCGGGCGCGAACCACGTCGCTGGATTCACCCGGCGGCGCATCGGGTCGCAATTCGGCCGGCGGCAGTCGCGGGACTTCGAGATGCAGATCGATGCGTTCGAGCAGCGGGCCGGAGATCTTCGCGCGGTAGCGCTGGATCGCGTCGGGGTGGCAGCGGCAGCGGCCGGAGGGATCACCGGCCCAGCCGCAGGGGCAGGGGTTCATCGCGGCGACCAACTGGAAGCGTGCGGGGAATTCGCACTGCCGCGCTGCGCGCGAGATGGTGACGACGCCGGATTCCAGCGGTTCGCGCAGGACTTCCAGCGCGCGGCGATCCCATTCGGGCAGCTCGTCGAGAAAGAGGACGCCGTTGTGGGCGAGCGAGATTTCGCCGGGTCGCGGTTCGGCGCCGCCGCCGACCAGCGCCACTGCGCTGGCGGTGTGGTGCGGGCTGCGGAAGGGACGGTTGCGCCAGCGCGTGGGATCGAGACCACGGCCGCTGATCGATGCGATGGCCGCGGTTTCCAGCGCGTCGGCTTCGCTGGCCTCCGGCAATACGCCGGGCAGGCGCGAGGCCAGCAGGGTCTTGCCGCAGCCGGGCGGGCCGACCAGCAGGAGGTGATGACTGCCGGCGGCGGCGATTTCCAGTGCCCGTCGCGCGCGGGTCTGGCCGCGGACATCGCGCAGATCGGGGCCGTGGTCGTAGGCGCTGGCCGGGGCGATCGCGGCGGGCAGGATTTTCTGCCCGCACAGGTGCCCGCAGACTTCGAGCAGGGTGCGCGCGGTGAAGGCTTCGACGCCCGCGACCAGCGCCGCTTCGGCGCCGTTGCCGGCCGGCACGATCAGCCGTCGCCCCTGCGCCGCGGCGGCCAAGGCCGCGGGCAGCACGCCGTCGACCGGACGCAGTTCGCCGGTGAGGCCGAGTTCGCCGAGGAATTCGCAGTCGCGCAGGGCGTCGAGCGGGATCTGGCCGCTGGCGGCGAGGATGCCCAATGCGATCGGCAGATCGAAACGGCCGCCGTCCTTCGGCAAATCGGCCGGGGCGAGATTGACGGTGATGACGCGGGCGGGGAAGTCGTACTGCGCGCACTGGATCGCGGCGCGGACGCGGTCCTTGGCTTCGCGGACCGCGGCTTCGGGCAGGCCGACGATCGACATCCGCGGCAGGCCGCCGGCGAGGAACACTTCGACGTTCACGGCGGGCGCGCGCACGCCGGTGCGTGCACGGGTGTGCACGAGGGCAAGCGTCATGGCGGCGGCCCTCAGGCGTGGGGCGGCGGGGTGTCGCTGGGATTCTTGTCCTGATCCGCGAGCCGCGCTTCGAGCTGTTCGACCAGAACGCGCAGTTCGTCGAGCTGGCCGCGGGTGCGCGCGAGCACTGCGCGCTGCACGTCGAATTCTTCGCGGGTGACGAGGTCGAGCTTCGCGAGCCCGGCCTGCAGCGCGGACTTGAAGTTTTCCTGCATCTCCTCGCGGCCCTCGCGCAACGCGGGGGGCACCAGGCCGCTGAGGCGGCGGGCGAGGTCGTCGATCTGGCTGAGGTCGATCATGGGCATGTCCCGGTGATTGTAGCGTGGAGACCAGCATCCCGCGCCAGGCCTGTCGCCGCCATCGGAAGACCCCGCGCCAGGGCGTCGGAATCTTCCGACCCCCGCGTTATGCTCTGCGGCATTCCCTGCCGCCCCGGAGCCGCCTCATGAAGATGGTGATGGCCATCATCAAGCCGTTCAAACTCGACGACGTGCGCGAGGCGCTGGCCGAGGCCGGCGTGGCCGGCATCACCGCCACCGAGGTCAAGGGCTTCGGCCGCCAGAAGGGCCACACCGAGCTGTATCGCGGTGCCGAGTACGTGGTCGATTTCCTGCCCAAGATCAAACTCGAAGTGGCGGTGAGCGACGATCGCGTCGACGCCGTGGTCGAGGCGATCATGCAGTCCGCCGGCACCGGCAAGATCGGCGACGGCAAGATCTTCGTCTGGGATCTGGAGAAGGTGGTGCGCATCCGCACGGGCGAGATGGATGGGGATGCGCTGTGATGGCGGCGGCACTGCCGTACCGTGACGAAGCGCTCATGCACCAGGCCAATCGCCTTCGAATCCAAGGCATTCCGTTCATTCTCGCGGAGATAACATCGACTGCATCGTGACCCGAAGAACGAAGGAGCCGTTCCATGACGGAGATACCCGATTCAGTGAACTTCGGCCGCATCGAGAATGATCGGCGCCAGTATCTCGATGAGCAGGCGACGCGTTATATCGCCGCCGCCGATACCGATCCCCGAACGCCGGCGCGCAGTCTCGATTACAACAGCTTCGCGGGCATCCTCAATCACCTCTCGGATCGCAGGGATCTCAACGATCTCGAAAAAGCGTACGTCTGGAGTTCGGTCGCCGACCGCAAGGGTCAGGCCGACAATTGGCGGAACGGTTTCCAGAACGGCGAGTATTCGATTTCCCTGGACGGTTCCAAGGACGAGATCCGCGACAGTCAGCCCGGCCGCGGATGGAACACGCCGAACCATTCGGTGCTCAGCTTCGCCGATGGTTATCACGGTTTCGGCAATCCCGCGCCCGGCGAAAACCAGAGCCTCGCCTATCTGGACAGGGACGAGGCCAATCGGCGCATCCACAACCACGAGAGTTTTCTGGGCGTCAGCCTCAACGACGGCGATATCCAGGCGTCGCAGCGCGTCGTCGCGGCCTTCCGTCAATACCGCACCGCCGACTGGGGCGACAAGTTCGAAGCGTTCGCCAACGAGTGGAATATCCAGATGCTGGAAACGCGCGGACAGGACGCGCGCGACATCGGCCAGCGATTCAGCGATCTGGGCGGGCGCGCGCCTTCGCAGGAATTGCGCGACAGGCTTCAGAGCAGTGCCGCGCCTTCCCTGGGAGATCCCGCGCTGGCGCTCGACGGCAACGCCCGGCAAACGCTCGCCGCGGTCTCGAACGGATTGCAGTCGATGCCCGGCCGCGAGCAACTGGGTCTCACGACGCCCGATGGCGAGATGAAGCTGGGCATGCTGCTCGTCGCGGACATCAATCGCCGCGGCATCGCCGAACCGACGCACTTTTTTCCGAACGAGGATCGCAGCCGGGTCTTCGCTTCGGCAGGCGATCCGACGCTTCCGCAGACGGCCATCGCCAATGCCGCCGTCGCCGATGCGAATGCCAGGGCCATGCCCGAGGTGGTGGCGCAACTGAATCAGAGTCAGGCCGAACGCGATGCGCGGCAGGCCTCGATGGCGCAGAACCCGACCTTCGATCAACAGCAGAGCGCGCCCAGGCACGGGGCATTCGCCTGAGGCATCGCCGGTGCGCGCCGCAGTCGCGGCTGCGGCGCGCATCAGGATGTCGAAGCGTCGCGATGCGGTCGCGACGAAAGGCGCACGCTACCGATCTGCCCGATTTCGCGGAACGACCGGTGGTTCAGCGGGAACTCCAATACCACGTGCAGAAAGCTCAGCGTCAGCAGCAGCAGGAAGCCGAGCGCGTAGTCGTGGAAGTAGAAGCCGACCGCGAAGACCCACAGGGTGACGATCAGCGCGCCGCGCTTCGGCGAGATCCGCGCCCAGCCGATCACCTCGACCTTCGAAAACCAGTTGAGGTAGTGATAGAGATAGGCCAGCGCCAGCACGCGGGTGACGAGGATGCTGGCCGGATGTTCGATCAATTGCGTACGGTCGAGGGCGATGCCGGCGTCGCCCAGGATCAGGGTGTTGATGCTGGAGAGCGTGCCGACGAAGGCGCGTTCCGCCCAGCCCGAGGCGGCGGCGCTCCAGTCCAGCGGCGCCAGCCAGCACAGCAGCGGGCAGAGCAGATAGACCGCCAGCGCGCCGGCGCTGTCGCGACTGGGGCGGCGCAGCCAGCCGAGCAGCATGAACAGGCCGGTGAAGACGTAGACGTGGATGACGGTGGGCAAATAACCGGCGAGCGAATCGGCGAAACCGACGCTGCGCGCGAACCACAGGCAGACCGGGACCAGCACCGCCAGTGCGAGCAGCCGTCGCCACCAGATCGGCGTCAGCAGCATGACCAGCGCGAACCCGAACAGCGCGAACAGCGCGCCGTTCTCGACCGCGCGCCGCAGCAGATCCCGATCCGCCTCCGCCACGGCGATCACCGCGAGGATCAGGCCCGCGCCGCCGACCCACAGCAGCCACGCATCGCGCCGTCGCGGCAGGAAGTAATCGCGATCGTGCAGCCACGAGATCTCGGTCATGTAGTGCAGCGGACCGAGCACGGCGTAGGCGAGCAGCAGGGTTTCGAACGGCCAGCGCAGGGCGAGCAGCATCGACGCCACGATCAGCGCGATGTTCAAGCGATCGATGTTCGAAGGACGTGTTTGTGCAGCCACGGGCGACCACGGCAGTCAGGTGGGCGGGAGGCCGGATGGCCCCGGTCCATGTCCGTGCGCGCAAGGCGCGCATTGGGCCCGATGTTACAACGGGCGCCCCATGGTCCGCAGGTCGTGCGACCCCGATGAGACCGCGGTCGACGGCGTGTTACCGCCCGCGATGCGTCATTCGCCCAGCGCTTCGGCGACGAACGGCGGCAGCGTCGCCGCGCCCTTGTGGATGTCGGCGCTGTAGTACTTCGTCGCGAAGGTCTTGGCGCGGGCGTCGGCGTCGCGGAAATGGAAACCTCCGGATTTCTTCGCCAGCGTGCAGCTCCACCAACCGGTCGGGTAGCAGGGCTGCGGGAACGGCAGGGTCTGGAAGCTCGCGAAGCCGGCCTTGCCCATCTCGCCGCGCATTTCCTTGATGAGATCCAGCAGCACCAGTGGCGATTCCGACTGCTGGACGAGGATGCCGTCGTCCTTCAGCGCGCGGAAGCAGCTTTCGTAGAAGGCCTTGTTGAACAGGCCTTCGGCCGGGCCGACCGGATCGGTGGAATCCACGATCACGATGTCGAGGCTGCCGGGCGCGCAGTTCGCCATGTAGGCGATGCCGTCGTCGAACAACAGTTCGGCGCGGGGGTCGTGGTTGCTGTCGCACAGTTCCGGGAACCACTTCTCGGCCATGCGCGTGACCTGCTCGTCGATGTCGCACTGCACGGCCTGCTTTACGCCCGGGTGCTTCAGCACTTCGCGCAGGGTGCCGCAGTCGCCGCCGCCGATGATGACCACCCGTTCCGGATTGGCGTGGGTGAACAGCGCCGGGTGCGACATCATCTCGTGATAGAGGAAGTTGTCGCGCGTGGTCAGCATCATCGCGCCGTCGATCAGCATCAGGTTGCCCCAGTCGGTGCTCTCGAAGATCTCGATCTTCTGGAACGGCGACTGCACTTCGTCGAGCTTGCGGGTGATGCGGTAGCCGATGGCCGAGCCGGCGGGTTCGAAGTTCTCGTAATGCCAGGTGGTCTCGGTCATGGCGGCGGTCCCGGAGGGCAGGAAGGGGGCGGCATTGTACCGGAGCGGGTCGCGCGCTTCCGTTACGATGCCGTCCGGAGGGCTCGACATGTCGGCAAAAGCGGAACAACGGCGGTACCGGGATCTGATCGCGCGTCTGGCCGAGGAGGCGAAGGCGGCGCCGCAGGCGTATCGGACCCGGGTGGCGTTGCTGGCGGGGCTGGGATTCGGGGTGCTCGCGCTCCTGTTGCTGGTCGCGGTGGGTCTGCCGGTGGGGCTGGTGATCGCGCTGCTGGTCACCGATCGCGGCTTCGACGGCTGGGCCCTGTACGTGCTGCTGCCGCAGATGGTGTTCGCGGCGATGGTTGTGCGCGCGCTCTGGCTGCGTTTCGATCCGATCCCCGGCCACCGGCTGCGGCCCGAGGAAGCGCCCGAGCTGGCCGAGGACATCGAGCGCCTGCGCCTTGCCGCCGGCGCGCCGGAACTCGACGAGGTGATCATCGACAGCGATTTCAACGCCGGTGCCGCCACCGTGCCGCGCTTGTTCGGGCTGGCCGGCCATCGGCACTGTCTGGTGATCGGCCTGCCGCTGATGCGCGTGCTCGACCGCGAGGAACTGGCCGCGGTGATCGCCCACGAATTCGGCCATTTCCGCGGCGGCCACGGCCGCTTTTCGGCGTGGATCTATCGCGTGCGGCTGAGCTGGTCGCGGCTGGCGCAGGCGCTGGCGTTGCGCGGCGCGGCGATGTCGCGGCCGCTGCTGCTGTTCTTCCGCTGGTATGCGCCGTATTTCAGCGCCTACAGTTTCGTGCTGGCGCGCGAAGACGAATACGAGGCCGACGCGGTGAGCACCCGGCTGGTCGGTGCCGAGGCGCGGGTCTCGGCGCTGCTGCGCGTCGCGCACATGGCGCAGTGGCTGCAACGCGCGTTCCTGCCGCGGATGGAGGCGCGGATGCGCGCGCAGCCGCAGCCATCGCCGGCCTATCACGCGCTGTTGGCCGCGGCGCTGCGCGAGGCCCCGCCGATCGACGTGGCGCGGCTGCTGGCCAGCGCGGAACGCGAGAGCGATCTCGAGGACACCCATCCCACGTTGACGCAGCGGGTGATGGCGGTGGGCGCGTCGCCCGCGCTGCGTCCGCCCGGCGTCCCGGCGGTGGCGATGTTGGGCGAAGCGCTGGCGCGGATCGAGCGCAGCCTCGACGATGCCTGGCGCGAGGAGATGCGCGCGCCGTGGGCGGCCGCGCATGCGGAGGCGAAGGCGGATCGCGAGCGTCTGGAGGCGCTGGAGCGCCGCGGCGACTGGAGCGTCGAGGAGCGTCTGGAGCACGCCCGGCTGGTGGAACGACTGCGGCCGGAATACGAGGCCGCGCTGCTGTACGAGCGCGCGCTGGAACTGGCGCCCGGGAACGCCAACGCGCATTTCCGCGCCGGGGTGCTGCGGATCGACGGCGGCGATGCGGACGGCGCCGCGCACCTGCGGCGGGCGATGACCCTGGACGCGGGGGCGATTCGCCCGGTGTTCGAAAAACTGGAAGCGTGGGACCGCGATGGCACGCTGTCGCCCGCGGTGGCCGACGCGCTGGCCGGGCTGCGTGCCGAGTTCGGCGAACGCGCCGCTTCGCTTGCGGCGCGCGATGGCGTGGACGAAGACGACGATCTCGTCGCCCACGATCTTGACGCCGCCGAGCTGGCCGCCCTGCGCTCGGCGCTGGCACCGTTCGGCCAGATCGGCGCCGCCTGGCTCGCCTGCAAACGCCTGGACATGGCCGGCGAACCGGCGCACTACGCTTTGCTGCTGAGCTGGCGCGGCTCGGTCGCGAGCGAGGCCGCCGGCCTCAAGCGCGTGATCGCGGCCGTGCGCCTGCCGGGCAGCGTGAGCGTGTTCACCGACACCGCGCATCGCGACCAGGCCCGTCGCGTCCGCGCGCAGTGCCCGGAGCCGGTGTATCGGCGGGGAAGCTGAACGGGGCTTCGAGGTCGAGCGGCGGGCTGAAGCCCGCCCTACAATGCGCGTCCTCTCGATGTCCGGAACCGCCGCCCATGACTGCCTGGTCGATCGACCTCGCCCGCAAGACCTATTCGATTCCGCACTGGGCCGAAGGGTATTTCGATGTCGACGCGCAGGGCCGCATCGTCGTGCACCCGCGCGGCGCGGATGCGCCGGGCGCGGCCCTGGCCGAGGTGGTCGATGCCGCGCAGGCCAGCGGCGCCAAGCTGCCGCTGCTGGTGCGGTTCCCGCAGATCCTCGGCGACCGTCTGGGCAAACTGCAGGCGGCGTTCGCGCGGGCGCAGCAGGAATTCGAATACGCCGGCGGCTACACCGCGGTCTATCCGATCAAGGTCAACCAGCACGCCGCGGTCGCCGGAACTCTCGCCTCGCACGCGGGCGAAGGCTTCGGCCTGGAGGCCGGCAGCAAGCCCGAACTGATGGCGGTGCTGGCGCTGAGCCGCCCCGGCGGGCTGATCGTCTGCAACGGCTACAAGGACCGCGAATACATCCGCCTCGCCCTGATCGGCCGCAAGCTCGGCCTGCAGACCTTCATCGTGGTCGAGAAGCCGTCCGAACTGCCGCTGGTGATGGAAGAAGCGAAGGCGTTGGGCGTGAAACCGGGCCTCGGCGTGCGCATGCGTCTGGCGTCGCTGGGCGCCGGCAAATGGCAGAACAGCGGCGGCGACAAGGCCAAGTTCGGGCTGTCGCCGCGGCAGGTGCTGGATCTGTGGAAGTTCCTGCGCGACAGCGACATGGGCGACTGCCTCGGCCTGCTGCACTTCCACATGGGCTCGCAGATCAGCAACGTCCGCGACATCGCCAACGGCATGCGCGAGGCCACGCGCTATTTCGTCGAGCTGTCGAAGCTGGGCGCGACCATCACCCATGTCGACGTCGGCGGCGGCCTCGGCGTCGATTACGAAGGCACGCGTTCGCGCAGCTACTGCTCGATCAACTACGGCATCCACCAGTACGCCTCCAGCATCGTGCAGCCGCTGGCCGAGGCCTGCGAGGAATACGCGATCGCACCGCCGCGGGTGATCACCGAATGCGGCCGCGCGATGACCGCGCACCACGCGATGCTGGTCACCAACGTGTCCGAGGTCGAGCGTGCGCCGGAAGGCCGGGTGCCGCCCGCGCACGACGACGAAGCCGCGACCATCCGCCATCTGCGCGAGATCTACGCCGAGCTGGATACGCGGCCTGCGGTGGAACTCTTCCACGAAGCGCAGCATCGCCACAGCGAAGGGTTGTCCCTGTACGCATTGGGCCAGATCGATCTGGTCGCGCGCGCGCGCCTCGACGATCTGTTCTACGCCATCGCGCATGCGGTGCGCGCACGTCTGACCTACGACGAAAAAAGCCATCGCGACCTGCTCGACGAGCTCAACGAGCGTCTGGTCGACAAGTATTTCGTCAATTTCAGCCTGTTCGAATCGATGCCCGACGTATGGGCGATCGACCAGGTGTTCCCGATCGTGCCGATCGAACGGCTCGGCGAAGCCCCGGAACGCCGCGGCGTGATCGCCGACCTCACCTGCGACTCCGACGGCAAGATCGACACCTATGTCGAGAGCGAAGACCTGCACACGTCGCTGCCGCTGCATGGCCTGCGTCCGGGCGAACGCTACCGGATCGGTTTCTTCATGGTCGGTGCGTACCAGGAAATCCTCGGCGACATCCACAACCTGTTCGGCGATACCGACGCGATCGAAGTGCGCGTCGGCGACGACGGTTTCAAGGTCACCCAGCAGCGCCGCGGCGACACCACCGACGTGATGCTGGACTATGTCGGCTACAAGCTTGACGACCTGCGCCGCATCTACCGCGCCAAGGTCGGCGCCGTGGATCTGAGCAAGAGCGAGGCCGCACGCTTGAACGAGGCGCTGGAGAACGGGCTCACGGCGTACACATACCTCAGCGACGAGCCGTTGTCGTAACCCGAGGCGCAACGGCGCGCGGCATGCACTTGCCGCGCGCGACCGCGCGGCGTTAGCGTGAATGCGCCCGATCCGGGCCGACAAGGACCGTTCACGATGAAAACCCGCAAGATCGACTCCCGCCGTCCCGCCCGTCGTCGCACGCACTTGGCCGCTATCGCGGTCCTCGCGTTCGCCGGTACGTTCTCGATCGCCGCTGGCGCCCAGTCCGATCCGTGGTGCGATTACGTGCTGCGCAAATGCCTCGACCGCTACAACGGCTGTCTGCAGATCCGCGATGAGGCGTTCTGCCAACCGCTGTATATCGCCTGCGTGCAGGATTCCGGCTGCGACGGCTGAGCCGCGTCGCGGCGTCAGGGCGCGGGTGGCGCGTCGGCGACCTGTGCAGCGGGTGGTGGCTTGCGCCACGGCGCCGCCACCATCAGCACGCCGACGATCATCAGGATCGCGCCGACGATGCGCACCGGGTCCGCGCGGCGCGGCGCCTGCAGCACGCCGAAATGATCGAACAGCAGCGAGGCGGTGACCTGGCCGAGGATCGCGAGGCACACCAGCGAGGCCGCGCCGAGACGCGGCATCAGCAGCGTGAAGCAGGCGACGTAGAGCGCGCCGAGCAGCCCGCCGGTCCAGATCCACGGCGGCAGCTTGCCCGCGCCGCCGAACGCGAACGGCGTGCGCGTAAGCAGCAGGTAGGCGCCGAGCAGAACGGTACCGATGAGGAACGAGACGAACGCGGCGACGATCGGACCGCCGACCTGCGCGCCGAGGCGCGCGTTCACCAGCCCCTGCAGCGGCAGCATCAGGCCGATCGCCAGGGCCATCAGCGCGGGCAGCAGCAGATGCATGCTCAGGTTTCCCGCGCGATCTGGAAGCCCGCGAACGACTGTCGCACCGGCATCACTTCGATGCGATTGACGTTGAGGTGCGGCGGCAGATTCGCGATCCAGAACAAAGTCTCGGCGATATCGTCGGCGGTGATCGGTTCGGCGCCCTTGTACAGCGTGTCCGAGGCGGCGCCGTCGCCGCCGGTGCGGACGAGGGTGAATTCGGTTTCGGCCATGCCCGGTTCGATCGAGGTCACGCGCACGCCGGTGCCGTGCAGGTCGCTGCGCAGACCGAGCGAGAACTGAGCGACGAAGGCCTTGGTGCCGCCGTAGACGTTGCCGCCGGTGTAGGGATAAGTGCCGGCGATCGAGCCGACATTGAGGATCGCACCGCGTCGCTCGATCAACCCCGGCAGCAGCGCGTGGGTCAGCGTGACCAGCGCAGTGACGTTGGTGTCGATCATCTGCTTCCACTGCGCGAGATCCGCGCGCTGCGCAGGCGCGGTGCCCAGCGCGAGGCCGGCGTTGTTGACCAGCACGTCGATGGCGCGGAAGTCCTGCGGCAGCGCGTCCAGCGCGGCCCGCATCGCGGCCTCGTCGCGGATGTCGAAGGCGGCGGTATGCACCCGATGACGGCCGATGCCCTCGGCGAGATCTTCGAGGCGTTCTCGGCGGCGACCGGTGGCGATCACGCGCCAGCCGGCATCGACGAAACGTTTGCCGGCGGCGCGTCCGAACCCGGACGTGGCGCCGGTGATGAGGATGGTCTTCATGCGGCGATTCTAACGTCGCGGCGCCCATGCGCGACCGCGGGCGTTCATGCCGCCCGCGACAGGCGCCGGCTGCGATGGAACTTGCCCGCCGTGCTCGCACGGGTTTCGCGATGACGCGCCAGCATCGTTTCCGCCAGCGCGGTCTCGCGCGTCAGCGCGCCCGCAGCGCGGGCCTGCGCGATCTTGGCCTCGACCCGGCGTTCGTCTGGCTGCGCGAGCAGCAACTCGCGGATCGCCTCGCGCAATGCAGCGTCGGCGCAACGTCGAAGCCGTCGGCGGCGACGGCCATCGATGCGGCTGAGCAGAAGATGGAAGACCGGCCTGAGCAGCGACGGTCGTAACAGGGCGGCTTCGAGCATGGCGTTCTCCTGTTGGGAGAGGAGTATGCCCGCAGGGCGTCTCAGGGCTTGCGACCTTCGGTGCCGCGCCGCATGTCTTCCGCCATCCGCGCATTCATCGCCTTGAATTCCTCGACCAGCGCGTCGCAGACCGGCTTCGTCGCGCCGCACTTGACGTCCATGGCGAGATAGATCGTGCCGTCCTGTTCGTACGGCGCGCGCAGGATCATCGAGGGATGCGCAGGGTGCGACTCGGGCGTGAACGACCAGATCGCATTCTCGGCCGGGATCTTGATGATGGTCCAGCCGTCGACCTCGCTCCGGTCGATATCGTCGCGCGCCAGCAGGGCGGCGCGCGCGGTTTCGACGTTCGGGTACGGAATCCTGCCGGGTTCGGCGGCGGGATGCGAGGCGCCCTTCGCCGCGGCCGCCTTGTCGACGGCATTGGTTTCGTGGCGCGTCAGCGCGAACGGCATGCCGTCGCGTTCGCGGTACCACACGAGGAATTCCGTGTGCTGGGCGAGGTTGGCGTAGCGGCTGACGTAATCGACCGCGACGTACAGCCCAGGCCGGGGCGCGTTCGGCGGGTTGTCGTACCAGGTGACATCGGTCTGTTCGCGACGTTCCAGCGTGCCCCAGTCCCTGGACTGTTCGCGCATGAGTTTCCGCCATTCCCGCAATGGCGCCATCGCGCGCATGTCGTCGCTGAGCATGGCGTGCGCGGCATCGTATTCCCTGCGGTCGAGGTGATCGAAATAGCGCGCGCTCAGCCGTTGGATTTCGGCGCTGTCGGCCGCGCTCGGGACGTATTCGCCCGCTTGTGCGGCGACGAGCCAACCGCAGGCGACGACCAGCAGAAGCCCCCGGAACAGTACGCGATGCAGAACGGTCATGGCGCGAACTCCTGGAGGAAAGGGCTGATTTACTTGACCTTGATCGCCATCGCCGGCAATCCCCCGCCGGCGAGTTTGCGCTTTGCGTCGGCCAGATCGGTGGCGGTGCCGTAGGGGCCCATGCGCACGCGGTAGACGGTCTTGCCCTGGATCTGCGCCGATTCGACCCGCGCGCCGAGGCCGAGGAAGGCGATCCTGGCTTTCAGCGCCTCGGCATCGCCGGACGCCGCGAAGGCGCCGGCCTGCAGGATGTAGCGGGCGTCGCCGCGCGGCTCTGCTGCTGCAGTCGCGGTGTCCGGCTTCGGCGTCGGCGTCGCGGCGTCGATCGCGGGCGGTGCGTTCGCGTCGATCGCCGGCGGTGTCGCGGTGCCGGTGTCGGGCTTCGGCTGTTCCGCTGCCTGGCGTGCGGCTTCCTCGGCACGGGCGCGGTCGGCCAGTTCGGTGTCGCTCAGCGCGGTCTCTTCGCCCGGCAACAGGGTGTAGAAGTCGTAGTCCTCTTCGGTGTCCTTCGTCACCGGTTCGGACGCGGTCACCGCCGGGCCGCTGTCGTCGACCAGCGGCGCGTCGTCGCCGGAGGCGTCCACCGCCGGCGGGGCGTCGGTCTTCGGGCCGGCGCGGAAGAAGCCCTCGCCCTTGCCGTCGAGGAGCTTCGGCGCCAGCAGGAAGACGCCGATGCCCAGCGCGAGGCCGAGCACCAGCCACGCCCAGCCGGGCATGCCGCCGCCGTTGCCGCCGTGATTGCGCTTCGCCTGCGATTTGCCGCGTTTCGCCGCCATCAGACCGCCTCCGTCGCCGTGTCGTCGGCGAAGAACATTTCTTCGGGTGCCGAGACGCCGAGCAGACCCAGGCCGTTCGCCAGCACGCGCTGCACCGCGGTGCCGAGCGCGAGGCGCGCATTGCGGGTGTCGGCATCGTCGACCAGGAAGATATGGCCGTTGTAGTACGACTGGAACGCCTGCGCCAGTTCCACCAGATAGGCCGCGATCAGGTGCGGTTCGAGATCGCGACCGGCGACCTCCACGATCTCCGGAAAGCGCGCGATGTCGATCAGCAGATCGCGCAGGGCGCGGCTTCCGGGTGAGTCGCTGTCGAGATCCAGCGGCTGCGCCAGTCCTGCTTCGAGATCGAACGACAGGCCGCGATCCTTCATCTTGCGCAGCACGCCGAAGGTGCGCGCATGCGACAGCTGCACGTAGTACACCGGGTTGTCGAGGGTCTGCGAGCGCGCGAGGTCGATGTCGAACACCAGCTGCGAATCGGGCTTGCGCGCGATCAGGAACCAGCGCACCGCGTCGGCGCCGGTTTCGTCGATCAGATCGCGCAGGGTGACGTAGCTGCCGGCGCGCTTGGAGATCTTCACTTCCTCGCCGCCGCGCATCACCGTCACCATCTGGTGCAGCACGTATTCCGGCCAGTTCTGCGGAATGCCGCAGTCCAGCGCCTGCAGGCCGGCCTTCACGCGGGCGAGCGAACCGTGGTGATCTGCGCCGAGTTCGGTGATCGCGCGTTCGTAGCCGCGCTGCCACTTGGTCAGGTGATAGGCCACGTCCGGCACGAAATAGGTATACGTGCCGTCGGACTTGCGCATCACGCGGTCCTTGTCGTCGCCGAAGTCGGTGCTGCGCAGCCACAGTGCGCCGCCTTCCTCGTAGGTGTGGCCGTGCGCGATCAGTTCGCGCACCGCTTCTTCCACCTTGCCGTCGGCGTACAGCGACGATTCGAGGTAGTAGACGTCGAACGACACGCGGAACGCTTCGAGGTCCAGATTCTGTTCGCGTCGCAGCCAGGCCACGGCGAAGCGGCGGATCGCGTCGTAGTCGTCCGCGTCGCCGGCGCCGGTGATGGTCTGGCCGTCGAGTTCGACGGTGGCGCCGTCGAGATAGGCGCGGGCCACGTCGGCGATGTAATCGCCCCGGTAGAAGTCGTCCGACCAGCCGTCGTCGCCGGGCTTCAGCCCCTTCGCGCGCGCCTGCGTCGACTTCGCGAGATTCTCGATCTGCACGCCGGCGTCGTTGTAGTAGAACTCGCGCTTGACCTGCCAACCGTTCGCATCGAGCACGCGCGCGATGCAGTCGCCGATCGCCGCGGCGCGGCCGTGACCGACATGCAGCGGGCCTGTGGGATTGGCGGACACGTATTCCACGCCAGCGGTACGGCCGCCGCCGCCGGCGTTGCGGCCGTAGGCCTCGCCCTCGGCGTGCACGGCGCGCAGCTGGCGCTGCCATGCGTTCGCCGACAGGCGGAAGTTGAGGAAGCCGGGCCCGGCGATGTCCACCGAGGCGATGTCGTCGTTCGCGGGCAGGGCGTCGATCAGCGCCTGTGCGATCGCGCGCGGATTGCTGCGTGCAGGCTTGGCCAGGGTCATCGCGGCGTTGGTGGCGAAGTCGCCGTGGCTGCGGTCCTTCGGGCGTTCGACCACGAAGTCCGGGGTGACGAGATCGGCGGGCAGCACGCCCTGGGTGCGGAGATTGGCGATGCCCTGTTCGATCAGGGCGCGAAGCTGGGATTTCACGGAGGATTTGCGCCTGAAATCGGCGGTGTTTCGAGGGTGGGGCATTGTAGCCGAGGGCGCAGCGGATGCCGTCGGTGCGGAGAGATTGTTGCTGTCATCCCGAGCGCAGCGAGGGACCTGCTTGGCATTTATCGATTGGTATCGGGCCAGCGAACCATGCTGCCGCCAGATCTTCCCAGGTCGGATTCATGGTCTCGATCAAGCGTACCTTCTTGTTCCGTCGCCACCCTTTCAGCTGCTTTTCACGGGCGATGGCGACATGGACGTCCGCCGTCGATTCGAAATAAACGAGGCGAGTGATCTTATAGCGGCTGGCGTGTCCGGGAATCGCACCCGTGCGATGACACGCAAGCCGCCCCATCAGGTCACTGGTGACGCCGACGTAGATCGCACGCGAGCGACTGGAGAGAATGTAGACGCAATAGGTGTTTTCGTCAGCCATCGCTTTGATTCGAATGAAAAAACAGGTCCCTCGCTACGCTCGGGATGACAGAGCAATGGGCCTCAGGCCCACCTCCCTCACACGGCTTCGCCGGGTTCGGGATGACAGGGAAATGAATGCGCGACAAGGGTTGCGCCTCACACCCACCCCCGCGCTGCCAGCGACACCGGGGCGCCGTCGCCGACGACGAAGTGGTCGAGCAGGCGGATTTCGACCAGGGCGAGGGCCTGTTTCAGGCGGAGGGTGATGGCGCGATCCGCGGCGCTGGGTTCGCCGTTGCCGCTCGGGTGGTTGTGGCCGACGATCAGCGCGGCGGCGTTGTGGGCCAGGGCGCGACGTACGACTTCGCGGGGATGCACCTCGGCGCCGTCGACGGTGCCGCGGAACAGTTCCTCGAAGGCGATGGCGCGGTGGCGGGTGTCCAGAAACAGCGCGGCGAAGACTTCGTGCGGCAGTCCGCGCAGGCGCTGGGCGAAATAGCGGCCGGCGGCCTGCGGGTCGGTGAGGGCATCGCCGCGTTCCAGCGCGGCGGCGAGATGGCGGTTGCCCAGTTCGAGAGCCGCCAACAGGGCGCAGGCCCGTGCGGGGCCGATGCCCGGGAGTTTCAGCAGCTCTTTGGGCGTTCGCTCCAGCAGGCTGCGCAGCGGGCCGTGAACGCTGAGCAGGCGGCGCGCGCTCGTCACCGCATCCGAACCCTGCATGCCGGAGGACAGGAAGATCGCCAGCAGTTCGGCGTCGGACAGCACGCCGGGGCCGCGCTGGAGGAGTTTTTCGCGGGGACGTTCGTCGTCGGGCCAGTCGCGGATCTGCATGTCGGCAAGAGAATGTGGGCGTGGACGACAGCATCGCCCTGCGCTCGCGGCCGGGCCGTCGGGTGCGGCCGCGGCATCGGGTAAGCTGTGGCCTCGTTCGAACGTAGGAAAACCCCGCGATGGCGCTCACCGGTCGACGCATCCTGCTCTGCGTGTGCGGGGGGATCGCCGCCTACAAGGCGGTCGAACTGGTCCGCCGCCTGCGCGAGGCCGGGGCCGAGGTCCAGGTGGCGATGACCGCCAACGCCCAGCGCTTCATCGGCGCGGCCAGCCTGCAGGCGGTGTCCGGCGTGCCGGTCCGCGGCACGCTTTGGGACGAGGCGGCCGAAGCGGCGATGGGGCATATCGAACTGGCGCGCTGGGCCGATCGCGTGGTCGTGGCCCCGGCCACCGCCGACATCCTCGCCAAGCTGGCGCAGGGCCTGGCCGACGATCTGGTCAGCACGCTGTGCCTCGCCACCACCGCACCGATCGCGGTGGTGCCTGCGATGAACAACCGCATGTGGCTGCATCCGGCCACCCGGACCAATGTGGCCACGCTGCGCGGCCGCGGGGTGCAGGTGATCGGTCCCGACGACGGCGCCCAGGCCTGCGGCGAATTCGGCCCGGGCCGGCTGCGCGAACCGCCGGACATCGTCGCCGAACTCGATGCCGCGTTCGCCGCGACCGACGATCTCGCCGGGCGTCGCCTGCTGATCAGCGCCGGGCCGACCTTCGAAGACCTCGATCCTGTGCGGTTCATCGGCAATCGCAGCAGCGGCAAGATGGGGTTCGCCATCGCCGCCGCCGCGGCGCGCCGCGGTGCCGAGGTGGTGATGGTCGCCGGCCCGGTGCATCTGGCCACGCCCGCCGGCGTGCAGCGGATCGATGTGCGCTCGGCCGCGCAGATGCGCGACGCCGTACTGGGCGCGCTGCCGGCCGACATCTACATCGGTGCGGCCGCGGTGGCCGACTACACCCCGCGCACGGTGTCGGCCGAAAAGATCAAGAAAACCCGCGAGGGCGGCGGCGAGACCCTGACCGTCGAACTGATCCGCACGCCCGACGTGCTGGCCGAGGTGGCCGCGCATGCGCAGCGGCCGCGGGTGGTGGTGGGCTTCGCCGCGGAAACCAACGACGTCGAGCGCTACGCGCGCGACAAACTGCAGCGCAAGAAACTCGACATGATCGCGGCCAACCAGGTCGGCCGTGCCGGCTGCGGCTTCGAAAGCGACGACAACGCGCTGACCGTGATCGACGCGGAGACCGTGCATGCGCTGGGCCCGGCGGCGAAGACCGCGCTGGCGGACGCGCTGCTGGATCTGATCCGCGCGCGGCTCTGAAGGCGTCGCCGGACCAAAGCGGATGTTCGACATGCCGCATGAAAAAGGGCGCCGAAGCGCCCTTTTTCGTCTGCGATGCCGTAAGGCCGATCAGCGCGACAGTTCGATCAGGGTCGACGAGATCCAGCCCTTGTTGCCGAGTTCGTCCTCGACTTCCCACATCATGCCTTCCTTGTTGCCGGTGGGGTACAGCATCATCCCCGGGTCCAGCGAACGCACGACCTTGGTGCCCTTGGCCGTGGTGAACAGGCGCGCCGGCTTGGTCACGGTGACCGCCTGCTGCGCGTTCGACGCCGAGGCGTTGCCCGACAGCCCGCCGAGCTGGCCGACGAGGTCGGTGTAGGCCTGCAGGTAGGCGAGGGTGATGACCTGGCCGATCTCGGTGTTGGCGTAGCCGCTGGCGCCGCCGGCGCCGAAGCCGCTGTAGCCGAACAGGCCGCCGCCCGCGCCCCAGCCGATGTCGGTCTTCTTGGCGCTGCCTTCGGCCATCGCCACCTGTTCGGTGGAGCGCACGTCGGTGATGGTCAGGACCACGTCGGCGGTCTTGCGCTTGAAATCGAGGCCGCCGATGGCGGCGCCGGCGCGGCCGCCGACCAGACCGCCGATCAGGCCGCCGATGGCGTTGCCGCCGGCGTTGCGGTTGGCCGAGATCAGGTCCGGGACCATCACGTAATCGGCGGCCTTCATCTGGCCCTTGCCGACGTTGGAGCGGCCGCGCAGCTCGCCGCTGGCGCCGAGCGCGCGCTCCTGCTGGGCGGCCTGGAGGCCGGCGCCACGGTCGACCAGGGTGAAGCAGCGCGACTTGCTGACGAAGACCTTGATCAGCTTCGACGGCGCCGGCAACTGCTGGCCGGTCCACCAGTCGGTGCCGTCTTCCGGCTCCAGCACCGACAGCGTGCCGAGCGGTTTGGCGCAGGTCGGGATCTCGGCCATCTGCTGTTTGCGCTGGTCCTGCGCGCTCTGGCGCTGGGCGCTGGCCGGCGCCACGACGGCGGCGAGGGCGAGGGTCAGGAGGCTGGCCTTGAGGACAAGGGATGCGCGCGCGGATTGGATCATGGTGGTCTGGATGCCCCGAGTGAATGGAATGAGTCGGATCGAATGCAACGGGTGCGGCCGTGCGATCGCAACGGCCGCCGGAACGGTCGCGGGCATTTTCGCCCCGGGCGTCCGGCAAGTCGATAGAACGGATCGCGCCGCCGGCCGCGGCCAGCCGTCCGTGCCCGTCGTCCCGGCGTCGGCGGTTCCGGGGCCGTCTGCGGTCCCGGCGGGGCGGGTACACTGGCGGCCTCCCCTGTCCGACCGTGTCCACCATGCGCGCTTCGATTCTGGCCCTGCCCCTGATTGCCACCCTGATGATGACCGCCTGCAATTCAGACACCGCCACGCCGGTGACGCCGGCGGCCAAGCCGAAAGCGGCCGCGAGCGCCGCGACCATCGACGAGCATTCCTACGCCGAACCGGCGAAGGTCGCGATCAAGGACCTGACCCTCGATCTGAAGGTCGACTTCGATACGAAGACCCTGTCCGGCACCGCCACCTACCAGCTCGACTGGAAGGACGCCGCCGCCACCGCGCTGGTGCTGGACAGCCGCGACCTGACCATCGCCGCGGTCGAGGGTACCGACGCCAAGGGCGCCTGGTCGCCGCTGAAGTTCGCGCTGGCCGCCGCCGATCCGGTGCTCGGCAGCAAGCTCACCATCGAAACGCCGCAACGCAATCCGGAAGTCCGGGTGACCTACACGACCTCGCCGAACGCTTCCGGCCTGCAGTGGCTGGAACCGTCGATGACCGAGGGCAAGCAACTGCCCTTCATGTTCAGCCAGTCGCAGCAGATCCACGCCCGCTCCTGGGTGCCGCTGCAGGACACGCCGAGCGTGCGCTATACCTACAGCGCGCGCGTCACTTCGCGCCCGGACGTGATGGTGCTGATGAGCGCCGACAACGACCCCAGTGCCGTTCGCGATGGCGACTACACCTTCAAGATGCCGCAGAAGATCCCGTCGTATCTGATGGCGATCGCCGCCGGCGATCTGGTGTTCAAGCGGATCTCCGACCGCAGCGGCGTGTGGTCCGAGCCGGCGATGTCGGACAAGGCCGTGGCCGAGTTCGAGGACACCGAAAAGATGATCGCCACGGCCGAGACGCTGTACGGACCGTACCGCTGGGATCGCTACGACATGCTGGTGCTGCCGCCGTCGTTCCCCTACGGCGGCATGGAGAACCCGCGCCTGACCTTCCTCACCCCGACGGTGATCGTCGGCGACAAGACGCTGGTGGCCCTGATCGCGCACGAGCTGGCGCACAGTTGGTCGGGCAACCTCGTCACCTTCTCCAGCGCCAGGGATGCGTGGCTCAACGAAGGCTTCACCAGCTACGTCGAGAACCGCATCGTCGAAGTGCTGTACGGCGAAGAACAGGCCGACATGGAGAACGTGATCGAGCGCAACGAGCTGAAGAAGGAATTCGCCGAGATCGATCCCAGGCTGCAGGCGCTGGCGACCAAGCCCGGCGTGCTGAAGGACCCGGACGAGAGCAGCAGCGCCACCGTCTACACCAAGGGCGCGTGGTTCCTGCAGTTCCTCGAAGAGCGCTACGGCCGCGACAAGTTCGACCCGTTCCTGAAGGGCTATTTCGATCACTTCGCGTTCCAGAGCATCAACAGCGCGCAGTTCGCGAAGTACGCGCAGGAGCACCTGCTGACGAAGTATCCGAACATCGTCTCGCAGGCCGAATTCGACGCATGGTTGTACGAGCCGGGCATCCCGCCGACCGCGCCGCAGACCCAGGCCCGCCGTTTCGGCGTGGTCGATTCCGCGCGCCTCGCGTGGCTGGGCACCGGCCAGTTGCCGCCGGAGGCGATCACCAAGGCGTGGACCACGCAGGAATGGGTGCATTTCATCGAGAGCCTGCCGCAGACCCTCACCGCCGCGCAGATCGCGCAGCTCGACGCCGCCTACGCCTTCACCGGCACCATGAACGGCGAGATCGCGCAGCGCTGGTACCCGCTGGCGGTGCGCAACGGCTACACCCAGGCCAACGACGCCATCGCCGCCTTCCTCAAGCGCATCGGCCGTCGCAAGCTGATCATGCCGACCTACAACGCGCTGGTGCAGACCGAGGCTGGTCTCGCGCTGGCGAAGCAGGTCTTCGCCGAGGCGAAGCCGGGCTATCACCCGATCACCACCGGCTCGGTGCAGAAGGCGATCGACGAAGCGAAACCGGCGCCGTCCGCACCCGCCGCGCCGACGCCGCCGCAGGCGCCCGAAGCGCCTGCCGCGCCGGCGAAGTGATCCGCTGACGCGATGAAGGGCGTGTCGCTGAAAGGCGTGTCGCCGCGCAAGGCGCTGATCGCGAACCTCGTCGCCGGCGCGATCCTCGTCGCGATGGCGGTCGCGCTGTGGCGCGATCCCGGGCTGGTGATCCGCGCCGAGTTCGCCAAGCAGCGCATGCGGCTGGGCGCGACGTCGCATCGGACCATGGTCGACGATCATGCGTGGACCTGGGTCGAAATCGGCGCCGATACGCCCGACGCGCCCACCATCGTCATGCTGCATGGTTACACCGGCACCAAGGAGAACTGGTACCGGCTCGCGCGCGCGCTGAAGGGTCGCTATCGCATCGTGATTCCCGACCTGCCCGGCTGGGGCCAGAGCGAGCGCAAGCCCGGCGCCGACTACGGATTCGTCGCCCAGAGCGCGCGGGTCGCCGCCTTCCTCGGCGAGCGCGAAGTCTCGAACGGTGCGCCGGTGGTGCTGCTCGGGCATTCGATGGGCGGCGGCATCGCCGCGTTGACCGCGGCCCGCCACCCGGATCGCGTCGCGCGCGTCGGCCTGCTCGACGCTGCCGGCGTGCGTTTCGAGGACAACCGTTTCGGCGCCGACGTGGAGGCGGGCAGGAATCCGTTCGCGGTCAGCGACGAAGCGTCGCTGAAGCGTTACATGGAGACCGTGTTCCACGACCGCGCGGCGATGCCTCCCATCCCGTGGCCGGCCGACCGCATCTATATCGCCCAGCGCAGGCGCGACGCCGCGTTCGAGCAGCGCGTGCTGGACCGGATCGGCCGCGGCGACGAGCGTTTCCTGCCCGGACAGGAAGCCGCGAAGATCGAACAGCCGGCGCTGCTGCTGTGGTGCCGCGAGGACAGGGTCATCGACCCCAGCGCGATGGCCTTGTACGCCGCGCGCATCCCGCACGCCAGCCAGGTGATGCTCGAAGGCTGCGGCCACATGTCGCTGATGGAGCGGCCGGGCGAAACCGCCGAAGCGGTCGCGATGCTGATCGAGCGCGGCGCACCGGCCGGACCGCCGACGGGCATGCCCTGAGTCCGACGTTCGAAACCATTGGAGGAGACCGCATGAACACCCCGCATCGCCCCCTCGTCGCCCGGATATCGTCCCTCGCGCTCTGCGTCGCGCTGCTCGCCGGCTGCGGCGAAGATCCCGAGGCGGTGAAGGCCGCCGCCGCCGCGCAGGCCGCGGCGCGCGAGGCCGAAGCGCAGAAGGGCGCCGCCGCGTTCGACGATGCGGTCGGCAAACAGAACTGGGCGCTGGCCAAGGCGCAGGCCGACGTGCTGATGATGGATTTCCCCGACAGCGCCGCGGCGAAGCGGGTGGCCGCGCAGCTCGACGAGGTCAAGGCCAAGTCCGAGGCCGAACGCGAGACCAAGCGTCTCGCCGCGCTGTGGAGCTACGGCACCCAGAACGTGACCGGCGGCCTGCAGCGTTCGACCGCGATCTACGCGAAGGACGATGTCGACGTGGACGGCTCCGGTCCCACGCAGGTGCGGTTGATTTTCCGCGACCATCCGTCCTGGGGACGCAGCACGTATCTCGTGCTGCAGCGCGGCGACTTCGATTGCTACCGCGGTTGCCGGGTGCCGGTGAAGCCCGACGACCGCCCCGCGAAATCGCTGCCCGGTTCGCGTCCGGATACCGACGAGGCCATCGCGATGTTCATCGAGGACGAACGCGCGCTGTGGACGTTGGCGACGACCGCGAAGACCCTGGAGATCGAATTTCCGGTGAAGGGCCTGGGCAAGCGCAAGGCGGTGTTCGAGGTCGGCGGACTGGATCGGAGCCAGATGCCGGGCTGGTGATCGGCTCCGGGCGAATTCGGCGGCTCGACTGCGAACGAACGTTATCGCAGCGCAGCGACGCTGGTGTCGATCCGGGCCGGCGTTTCGGTCCGGCCGGCGTTGTCCTGCCGGGATTCGCTGCCGTGGATCGTTGTCGATGCGGTCGTGGTCGCGTGGTGATCGCTGGACGCGGGCGTCGCATCCGGGCCGGCCTGGGCCATCGTCGGCGGCTCCGGCCTCGGCTGCATGCCCAGTACGAGCGCGGTGATGGCGGCCCCGAGCAACATTGCGAGAAGCGGCGTGGACGAAGGTATCCGTACGAACATGATGAGTGGCTCCAGTTGGGTGCGGCATCGTGCCGCTGCACCACAGGAGACGGCGGATCGCCGCGTTCCCGGCCATGCATGCTCGCTCGCGGTGGATTTCGCACTTCGTTGGCCGCAGTCCGCTTCCGGAGACGTTCTTGATTGCCCGCATGCCCGACCCTTGGGTTGACCGTCCCCCGGGTCCATAATTCGCGCCATGAACATGACTTCCGACATCGCGAGCGACAATCCCGATCATGGCTTCCAGTTCCCGGGGATCTTCGAGATCACCGCCATGGGTCCGGCCGGTGCCGGTCTGGAGGAACGCATTCCGGACGTGCTCGAAGCCATCGGCATCGTGGTGCTGCGCGAAACCGTGGCCGCGCGCAATTCCTCGGGCGGGAAATTCGTGTCGATCCGTCTGAGCTTCCACGCCGAGGATCGCGGCCGCTACGAGGCCGCCCATGCCGCGCTGCGCGCCGAACCGCAGATCAAGTGGACGCTGTGAGCCCGGCAACGGGCGCAAGCGGACGCCACCGACGGAGGAGGGGCGCATGGCCGCAGTCTGGCAATTGCTGTATCGCAGCCGACAGGCCTACGAGATGGACCACGCCGACATGGTGAAGCTGCTGTTCGATGCGCGCGCCTACAACCGCGAACATGCCGTGACCGGGCTGCTCCTGCATCGTCACGGACGCTTCATGCAACTGCTGGAGGGCGAGCGCGATCTCGTCCAGGCCCTGTTCCGACGGATCGCGTCCGACGCCCGCCATCGCGACGTGACGATCGAACACGAAGGCCCCAGCCGCGAGCGGTTGCTGCCGCAATGGAGCATGGGCTATGCCGAGGCGCCGGAGATCGCCGGTCGTTCCGCGCTGGGCGGCGTCGAAAGCGAACGCGAAGCGCTGCGGATGTTGCGCGACCTGTCCCGGCCGGACGCATGCGCGGCCCGCCTGCTGCAGTTCATCCAGAGCGAGGACTGAGCGATGATCGACCGCGTCGCCCCCGCTTGTGCCACCCCGGCCGCCGACCATGGTTCGGCGGTCGTCCGCGATCTCGGGCGCCAGCCCTATCCGCCGGTGTGGCGCGCGATGCAGGGTTTCACCGATGCCCGCGGCGCCGACACGCCCGACGAACTGTGGCTGGTCGAACACGACCCGGTGTTCACCCTCGGCCAGGCCGGCAAACCCGAACACCTGCTGATGCCCGGCGACATCCCGGTGCTGAACGTGGACCGCGGTGGCCAGGTGACCTATCACGGCCCGGGCCAGATCGTGGTCTATCCGCTGCTCGACCTGAAGCGCCTCAAGCTCGGCGTGCGCGACTACGTCTGCAGGATCGAGCAGTCGATCATCGACACCCTCGATCACTGGAATCTTCACGCCGAACGCCGCGACGGCGCCCCGGGCGTGTACGTCAACGGCGCGAAGATCGCCGCGCTGGGCATCCGCGTCCGCCGCGGCTGCACCTTCCACGGCCTGGCCTTCAACATCGCCATGGATCTCGAACCCTTCCGCCGCATCAACCCCTGCGGCTACGCCGGGCTGCAGGTGACCTCGATGCTAGACTTGGGCGGCCCGTCCAGTCTCGAAGCGGTGAAGTCCGTGCTGCTGGAGGCGCTCGCCGCGCAGTTCGGTCTGTGTCTGCAGGCCGCACCGATGCCCGATCTGGCCGCGCTCGCCAATCATTCCTCTTCCGGCGTTTCCGCCGCCCAGGTCGCCTGAGATGTCCACGCCCACGCCCGCCGAGAAAACCATTCCGCTGACCGTGGTCGGCGATGCGCCGGCCTCGCTCCAGTCGGGCACGCTCCAGCCCGGCGTCAAGCAGGTGGCCGGCGACAAGATCGCGCGCTCGCCGGTGCAGTTCGCCGATGCCCCGGTGCTGCGCAAGCCGTCGTGGATCCGGGTCCGCATTCCCAGCGGCAACGCGGTGGCGAACCTCAAGGCCAAGCTGCGCGAAAACCGCCTGGTCACGGTCTGCGAAGAAGCCAGTTGCCCGAACATCCACGAATGTTTCGGCCACGGCACCGCGACCTTCATGATTCTCGGCGAGGTCTGCACCCGCCGCTGCTCGTTCTGCGACGTGGCCCACGGCCGCCCGAAACCGCCGGATGCCGACGAACCGCTGAACCTCGCCCGCACCATCGCCGACATGGGCCTGAAGTACGTGGTGGTGACCAGCGTCGACCGCGACGATCTGCGCGACGGCGGCGCCCGCCATTTCGTCGATTGCATCGCCGCGGTGCGCACGCACAGTCCGGGCACGAAGATCGAAATCCTCACGCCCGACTTCCGCGGCAAGGGCCGCATGGAGCGGGCGCTGGAGATCCTGGCGGAGAGCCCGCCGGACGTGTTCAACCACAATCTCGAAACCGTTCCCGACCTCTATCGCAACGTGCGGCCCGGCGCGGATTACCGGTGGTCGCTGACCCTGCTGCAGAAGTTCAAGGCGCAGCATCCGGACGTGGCCACCAAGAGCGGCATCATGCTCGGTCTGGGCGAAACCATGGAGCAGGTGCAGGCCACGCTGCGCGACCTGCGTGCGCACGATGTCGACATGGTCACCATCGGCCAGTACCTGCAGCCCAGCGCCCACCATCACCCGGTGATGCGCTACTGGACGCCCGAGGAATTCAAGGCGCTGGAGGACTACGGCATGGCGCTGGGCTTCACCCACGTCGCCTCCGGCCCGATGGTGCGCAGTTCGTATCACGCCGACAAACAGGCCGCGGACGCCGGATTCGTGAACACCTAGAAAGGACCGCAAGCCATCTATGGCACGTGTTTGGCCTCAGTGGGAGTTGTACGAAAGGCTCATTGCGCGATTGTTTGCGGATCAGCTTACAACTGACTTCTGTGTTACTCCGAATGCCAAGATCACCGGAGTAATAACCGGAATATCCAGACAGATTGACGTCCTAATTGAGGATAGGCACGACACGGACAACTCGCGAAGGCTTATCGTTGACGCCAAGAAGAAGCGTCGTAAAGTCGATGTCAAAGATGTCGAAGAGTTCAAAGGTCTCATGGAAGATGTCTTGGCGACTCATGGGTACCTTATTTGCCCTGAAGGCTACACTCCGGCTGCCGAGAAGAGAGCGCAAGAGCTAATTTCCATAAGAATTTTGCCTCTGGAGCATCTTGATGACTTTGACCCGTCAACATGGCCTGCCTGCAGAAAGCCGAAATGCAAGCATGGCCGAATATTTTGGGATGGTTATCCTTTTTTTAGTATGCGTTTATAGCCGCTGCATCATTCTGGCGTAAACAGCGCATTGAGAATTGATCGTCTTCACTTTGTCGGGAAATGCGATAAGTGCGGCGGATTTCACGTTTTGTGTAAAACGTGTGGCGATCTTTTTCACCTCGTTGAGGATGATGAAGAAGATTCTGGGAGTCAGTGCAAATGCAACCCTCCATGGTTCTGGATCGCCTCGATTGAAGAAGATGATTCTGGGCATAAAAGCGCCGAGCTACACGTCTGCTTTCTTACAGACAGCAGTGTCAGGACTGTTGATCGCCGATCGTTGTAATTTGTTATTTATTCGTTAATTTCACCCTTGCTGTTCAGCTGGAGGGGCGACCCCGCGGTCACCCGCCCTGCGGCCGTTGCGCTGCGACGGACGGTGCGTTCCGCAACTTTCGACACTTTGCATCGGTCCGAGCCCGGGTGCATCCTAGGCCGCGTGCCCATCGTCTTCCTTTCGACGACGTTGCCGCCCGGACGCACGCTTCCAGACCCGCTGCACAGACCCGCCCCCATCGAACGAGATGCCGATGAAAGTCGCCAAGGTTGTTCCGGTTTCCCTGCTCGCCCTCGCGCTGACCGCTCCGGTCGCGTGGCTGACCGCGCAAGCGGACGCCGGCAGTCCCAGCGCCGAACAGGCCACCGCCGCCAAGCTGGTCTACGGACTGCTCTCCGACAGCCGCTACGCCTATCGCCCGCGCGCGCTGGACGACAAGCTTTCGGCCGAAGTCTTCAAGCGGTATCTCGAAAGCCTCGATCCCGGCAAGTTGTTCTTCACCGCCGGCGACATCGCCAAACTCGAAGGCCATCGCAACAAGCTCGACGACGCGATCAAGAGCGGCGAAGTGGCGCCGGCGTTCGAGATCTTCTCGCTGTACCAGACCCGCGTGAACGAGCGCGTCGCCCACGCCCGCGCGCTGCTCGAGCAGGACATCTTCAGCTTCGACGGCGACGACCGCTGGGAATACGACCGCGAAGACGCGCCGTGGTCCACCGACACCGCCGAACTCGATCGCCTGTGGCGGCAGTCGGTGCGCAACGACTGGCTGCGTTTGAAGCTGGCGGGCAAGCAGCCCGAGGAAATCCGCAAGACGCTCGACAAGCGTTACGCCAACATGTCCAAGAACGTGGGCGAGCTGAACGGCATCGACGCGTTCCAGACCTTCCTCAACGCCTACGCCACCTCGATCGACCCGCACACCGACTACTTCGATCCGCGCGCGGCCGAGCGCTTCGAGCAGAGCATGAGCCTCTCGCTGGAGGGCATCGGCGCGCAGTTGCAGAAGCAGGACGACGTGGTGGTGATCCGCGAACTGATTCCCGGCGGGCCGGCGATCCTCAGCGGCAAGCTGAAGGCCGGCGACCGCATCGTCGGCGTCGGTCAGGGCGGCAGCGGTCCGATGGAAGACGTGATCGGCTGGCGCATCGACGACGTGGTCGCCAAGATCAAGGGGCCGAAGGGCACCCAGGTGCGGCTGGACATCGTGCCGGCGGAGGCCGTGCTCGACAGCAAGCCGAACCGCATCGTGCTGGATCGCGCCAAGATCCGCCTCGAAGAACAGGCCGCGAAGGGCGAAGTGCTGACCATTCCCGGCGTCGACGGCGCGCCCGCGCGCCGGATCGGCGTGGTCAAGCTGCCCGCGTTCTACCAGGACTGGGAAGGCCGTCGCCGCAACAGCAGCGATTACGCATCGGCCACCCGCGACGTCGAACGCCTGCTGCGCGACTTCCGCAGCCAGCAGGTCGAAGGCGTGGTCGTCGATCTGCGCAACAACGGCGGCGGTTCGCTGACCGAGGCGGTCGAGTTGACGGGCCTGTTCATCGACAAGGGCCCGGTGGTGCAGGTGCGCGAATCCGGCGGCCGCGTGCAGGTCGACAGCGATTCCGCCCCGGGCGTGGTCTGGGACGGCCCGTTGGCGGTGCTGATCAACCGCGGCTCGGCCTCGGCGTCGGAGATCTTCGCCGGCGCGATCCAGGACTACGGCCGCGGCCTGATCATCGGCGAAACCAGTTTCGGCAAGGGCACGGTGCAGAACCTCGTGGATCTGGACCGCTGGCCGATGGCCGACGGCAAGCGCTTCGGCCAGGTCAAGCTGACCATCGCCCAGTTCTTCCTGCCCGGCGGCAGCAGCACCCAGAACAAGGGCGTGGTGCCGGACATCAAGTTCCCGGTGACCGTGGACGCCACCGAATTCGGCGAAAGCACCTACGAGAACGCGCTGCCGTGGACCCGCATCGCCGCCGTGCCCTACGTGCGTTACGGCGATTTCGAACCGCTGCTGCCGCGCCTGGAAGCGCTGCACAACACGCGTATCGCCGCCGACCGCGAATTCCAGTGGTGGAGCGAGGACATCGCCCAGTTCCGCGCCGAGACCGCGAAGAAGTGGGTGTCGCTGAACGAAGCCGAGCGCCGCGCCGAACGCGATCGCGATGCGGTCAAGCGCAAGCAGCGGCAGGAAGAGCGCAAGGCGATGGGTCTGGATCTCGATCCGCTGGCCGAGGACAGCGACGACGGCCTGACCTCCAACGAGCGCGACATCGCCAAGGATGCCGCCCGCGAGAAGGCCGCCGAGAAGCGCCCCGACCCGCTGCTGCGCGAATCCGCCGCGATCCTCGCCGATGCGGTGCGCGTGCTCGATGCCGACAAGCCGCTGTCGGCGCAGGTGCTGCTCACCGGTTCGCGCAAGCCGGGACAGTGGGCCTACTGACGCGGCCGCGCGCCAGCGCAAGATCCGGATAGCGGGCGCCTGCGGGCGCCCGTAGTCTTTGCGGCATGAAGACCGATGCCCGTCGCGCCCGCACCGACCACGCCTCCACCGAGCGCGCTCCTGCCGAGCGCGCTGCCGCCGAGCGTGCCCTCATCGATCACGACCCGCTCGAACGCGCCCGCGCGCTGCTCGACGCCGGCGAACCCGCGCTGGCCGAACTGGCCGCCGCGGTCGGGCTCAGCGCTTCGCATCTGCAGCGCCGGTTCCGCGCGCGCTTCGGGCTCAGCCCGGCCGAATACCTCGCCCAGCGCCGGCTCGGCGCGCTGAAGTCCGGGCTGAAGGCGGGTCGCGACATCAGCGCCGCGCTGTACGACGCCGGCTACGGTTCGCCGTCGCGCGTGTACGAGACCGGCGCGGCGAAACTCGGGATGACGCCGGCCCGCTATCGCGCCGGCGGCGACGGCGAAGACATCCGCTGGAGCATCGTCGACACCGCGCTGGGGCCGGCGCTGGTCGCGGCCACCGCGCGCGGCATCTGCATGGTCGAACTCGGCGCCGGCGCCGATGCGCTGGAAGGCAGGTTGTGCGCCGAGTTTCCGCGCGCGCGGTTGCAGCAGGTCGATGCCGGCCGCGACGATTTCCTCGCGCCGCGGGTGCGCGCGGTGGCCGATGCGCTCGCCGGCAAACGCGCGCAGGTGCCGGTGGATCTGATCGGCACCGCGTTCCAGACGCGCGTGTGGGAGGCGTTGATGAAGATTCCGCCGGGCGAGACCCGCAGCTACGCCGAAGTCGCCGCGGCGCTGGACGCGCCGAAGGCCGCGCGCGCGGTCGCCAGCGCCTGCGCGCACAACCGAGTCGCGATCGTGGTGCCGTGTCACCGGGTGATCCGCGGCGACGGTTCGCCCGGCGGTTATCGCTGGGGACTCGATCTCAAGCGCAGGCTGCTGGGACGCGAACGCGCGGCGTGACGCGGATCGCTCGCGGAACGGTTGCGCAGGAAACGCCGACGCGCGGAACGGCGATGCGCGGAACGATGGTGTTCCACCAGGTGCCGCAATCCCAGCGGTTTCCGTGCGGTATGCGGGCGTAGAATGCAGCGACCGCCGCGCGATGCGGCGGTTTTCTTTTCTCTTGCCGAGATCTGCGATGGCCTCTCCATCCGCGGCCGCCCCGCGTCCTGCCTCCGCGTTCGCCATCGCTCTGGCGCTGGCGGCGGTCTACGTGATCTGGGGCTCCACTTACCTCGGCATCCGCTTCGCGCTGGAAGGCGGCTGGCCGCCGCTGCTCGCGGTGTCGGGTGGACGCATGCTGATCGCGGGTGCGCTGATGTACGCGGTGCTGCGCCTGCGCGGCGAGCCCGGGCCCACGCGCAGGCAGTGGCCGGCGCTGGCGGTGATGGGCGTGCTGATGATGCTGCTGGGCAACGGCATGGTGGTGCTGGCCGAAGAGCAGGTGTCGTCGGGGCTGGCTGCGATCGCGATCGCGTCGATGCCGCTGTGGATGGGCCTGTTCGGCATGCTGTTCGGGCTGCGTCCCAGTCGTGGCGAATGGGTGGGCATCGGCATCGGTTTTCTCGGCGTGCTCTGGCTCAACGCCGGCAGCAGTCTGTCGTCCGCGCCCAGCGGACTGGTGATGCTGCTGATCGCGCCGATCGCCTGGGCGTTCGGCTCGGTGTGGTCGCGCGGCCGCGATCTGCCGTCGCCGTTCATGGCCGCGGCGGGGCAGATGCTGTGCGGCGGGGTGATGCTGGTGGCGCTCGGTCTGGCGTTGGGCGAACGTCTGCCCGCGGCGCCGACGACGCAGGGCACCGCGGCGCTGATCTATCTCGCGATCTTCGGCTCCATCGGCGGCTTCGGCGCCTACGTCTGGCTGTTGAATCACGTGCGTCCGGCGCTGGCCGCGAGCTATGCCTACGTCAATCCGCCGATCGCGGTGCTGCTGGGCGCGTCGTTCGGCGGCGAAGCCTTCGGCCTGCACGATCTCGGCGCGATGGCGATCATTCTGGTCGGCGTGATCGTCATCAGCCGCGCGAAGGCGCGGGCGACGCCTGTTGCGACGCCAGCCACGCCTGCGACGGAGCCGCGCCGATGAGCGCCGCCGCGGAAACCCGCAAGGGCCTGTGGATGGCGCTCGGCGCGTTCGTGCTGTGGGGGCTGATGCCGCTGTACTGGCATCTGCTGAAGACGGTGCCGTCGCTGCAGATCGTGGCCCATCGCGTGGTGTGGAGCGCGCTGCTGGTCGCGCTCTGGCTGTTCTGGAAACAGGGGCGCGGCTGGTTCGCGGCGGTGATGGCGCAGCCGCGGCTGGCGCGTCTGCTCGCGCTCAGCGGCCTGTGCATCGGCGTCAACTGGGGCCTGTACATCTGGGCGGTGAACGCCGGCCACGTGGTCGAGACCAGCCTGGGCTATTTCATCAATCCGCTGCTCAACGTGGTGATCGGCACGCTGTTCCTGCGCGAACGCCTCAACCCGGTGCAGTGGACGTCGGTCGGCATCGCCGCCGCCGGCGTGTTGTGGCTGACCTTCAACTACGGCAGCTTTCCGTGGATTGCGCTGGCGCTGGCCGCGTCGTTCGGCGTGTACGGGTTGATCCGCAAGCTCGCCGCGGTCGACTCGGTCGTCGGCCTCGGCGTCGAGAATGCGGTACTGCTGTTGCCGGCGTTCGCGTATCTGCTGTGGGCGGAAACCGGCGGCCACGGCGGATTCTTCGGCGATGTCGCCGGCGGCGGTTGGGGCCTCGGCATCGATGCGCTGCTGGTCTTCGGCGGTGCGCTGACCGCGCTGCCGTTGATCGGATTCGCGTTCGCGGTGCGCCGCGTGCCGCTGTCGACCATCGGCCTGATGCAATACATCGCGCCGACGATGCAGTTCCTGATCGGCGTGCTGGTGTTCCGCGAGGTCTTCGATCTGGACCGCGCGATCGGCTTCGGCTTCATCTGGGCTGCGCTCGCATTGTTCATGACCGACAGCCTGCGTCGCGCGCGGCGCGCGGCCGCTGCCTGATCGCGTGCTCTGATCGCAACACCGCGGCCCCGCTCCTTCCCCGCACGCGGGGAAGGTCGGGATGGGGGCAGGCCGCGCAGCAGGCGGCAGAAGCCGCACCGCGCCGATCAGGCCCCGCGCAACGCTTCGGTCACCGGCACGCGCGCAGCGCGCAGCGCGGGAAACAGGCCGCCGACCAGGCCGATGCCCAGCGCCCATTTCAGCCCGCTCCACAGCAGTTCCGGCGAAACCCTGAACTGGAACACCACCTGGCTGAAGTTGCTGCCGAGGGTCGACACCTGATAGCCGTTGAACACCAGCCAGGCGATCGAGGCGCCGAGCAGACCGCCCAGCAGCGCCAGCAGCATGGTTTCCATCATCACCGCGATCACCACCGGCAGGCCGCGGAAGCCCAGCGCGCGCATCGTCGCGATCTCGCGCGCGCGGCCGGCGACTGCCGCGAACATGGTGTTGAGCGCGCCGAACACCGCGCCCACCGCCATGATCGAGCCGATCACGAGGCCGAGGATGCGGATCAGCGTGCTCAGCTGCTCGGACTGTTTCGAGTAGTAATCGCGCGTGGTCAGCACGTCCAGCTTCAGACGCGGATCGGCGGCGAGCGCAGCCTTCAGGCGTTTGAAGCCGTCCTTGCCGTCGAGCTTCACCGTCGCCGACTGGAACGACTGGCGGTTGTAGGTCGACGCCAGCACTTCGCCGTCCGCCCACAGCTCGGAATCGTGCGAGTCGCCGCTGGCGAACTTGCCGACCACGGTCCAGCTCTGGTTGGCGAGCGTCAGTTGCTGGCCCACGGTGATGCCGCGGAACTGCTGCATCGCGCCCTGGCCGACCACCAGTTCGCGCAGCCCGGGCCTGAACTTGCGGCCTTCCACGATCTTCAGCTGCGGGCGCAGTTCCCAGGCCTGCTCGCCGACGCCGCGCAGCTGCGCGTTGGCGTCGGTGCCGTCGCTCCTGCTCGGCAGGTTGACCACCTGCGACAGTTCCGGCGACACCAGCGGCCGGCCGTTGCTGCCCCGGTCGATGCCGTCCAGCGACGAGATCAGCGGCACCTGGTCGCGGACGATCACCGAATTGGTCTCGGCCTGCGAACCGCCGCGCAGGATGATCGCGCGGTCGTCGCTGCCGGTGCCCTTGAGCGTGGCCTGGAAGCCTTCGCCCATCGCCAGCATCGCCACCAGCACGCCGACCACGCCGGCGATGCCGATCACGACCACGCTCGATGCGCCCCAGCGCCGCGGCAGGCTGCTGATGCCGATGCCGGCCACCGCGAGGGTCTGCCGGCCGCGGCGGCTCAGCAGCAACCACAGCGTCAACAGCGCCGCGGCCGCGAGCAGGCCGTACCAGGGCAGCGCGATCCACGCGGCCAGGCCGACGCCCAGCAGCAGCGCGATCCCGATGTTGCCCAACCAGTGTTTGATGCGATTCATGGATTGTCCTCGGAGGGGGCTCGCCTCAACGCCCGGCCAGGGCGTCGACGATGTTCAGGCGCATCGCGCGGATCGCCGGCAGCAGGCCGACGATCGCGCCGATCGCCAGCATCAGCGCCAGGCCGAGGCCCCAGGTCTGCAACGGCACGGTCGGCAGCTGGATCATGCCGTTGCTCGCGCTGCTGAGGACGGGCATCAGCATCGCCGCGATGCCCAGTCCGATCGAACCGCCGATCACGATCAGCAGCATCGACTCCGCCAGCACCAGCCACAGCACCGAACGGTTGGAGAATCCGATCGTCTTGAGCACCGCCAGTTCCGGAATGCGCTCGCGCACCGCCTGGGCCATGGTGTTGCCGGTGAGCAGCAGCAGGGTGAAGAACACCGCACCCATGATCGCGGTGACGATCAGGCCGACGTCGGCGAACTGTTTGGCGAAGGCCTGGTTGAACGCCTGTTCGGTCTGGGTCTTGGTCTCGTGGTCGGAATTCGCGGACAGCGCGTCGATCGCCTTGGCCACGCGGTCGGCCTGGTTCGGATCGTCCAGCTTGACCATGTACCAGCCGACGCGGCTCTTCACGTAGTCGTTGGATTCGTCGAAGTATTTCCAGTGGAACCAGAGCTGGTTTTCCTCGCCCTTGCGCTTGCTGTCGTTGACCTTGTAGATGCCGGCGAGCTTGAATTCCCAGTTGTTGCTGCCTTTGGTCGGAAAGATCGTGGCCTGCAGCGGGATGGTGTCGCCGATCTTCCAGCCGTGGCGCTCGGCCAGCGATTCGCCGACGACCGCGGCGGTGCGGTCGGCGTCGAAGGCCTTGCGCTGCGCTGGCGTCAATTCGTATTCCGGATACATGTCCAGCATGGTCGGGCCGACCGCGAAATTCGGGAAGAAATTCTTGGGGTCGCGATACATGCCGCCGAACCACGCGGCGTAGGCCACGCTCTTCACGCCGGGCGTGGCCGCGATCTTGCTTTCGAGGCTGTAGGGCAGCATCTGGGTGATGGACAGCCGCGACGAGACCACCATGCGGTTGGCGCCGGAGATCGGGCCGCCGGAAGCGAAGGTCAGGCGGACCGAATCGAGCATGCCGAACAGCAGGAACGCGGCGATCACCGACAGCAGGGTCAGCGAGGTGCGGGTCTTGCTGCGGAACAGCGCGGCCCAGATGAGGTGGAGATATTTCATGGCGACCTCGGAAAGGATGCGGATGGCCGGCGGTGCGGCATCAGTGCGCGGCGTCGCCGTCGACGAGTCCATCGACCAGCGCGCCCTTGTCCAGGTGGATCGTGCGGCGGGCGTGGTCGGCGGCCTTCGGATCGTGGGTCACCATGACGATGGTCTTGCCGTGATCGCGGTTGAGGCTCTGCAGCAGCGCGAGAATCTCCTCGGCGGACTGGCGGTCGAGGTCGCCGGTCGGTTCGTCGCAGATCAGCAGCGTCGGGTCGGAGACGATGGCGCGGGCGATCGCCACGCGTTGCTGCTGGCCGCCTGACAGTTCGTTCGGACGATGTTTCCCGCGTTCGGCCAGGCCCACCAGTTGCAGCGCGATCTCGGCGTTGCGCTTGCGCTGCGCCGCGCCCAGGCTGGTCAGCAGCAGCGGCAGCTCCACGTTCTTCTGCGCGCTGAGGGTCGGCATCAGGTTGTAGAACTGGAAGACGAAGCCGACGTTGTTGCTGCGCCACTGCGACAGTTGTCCGGAACGCATCCGGTCGATCCGCGCGCCGTCGACGACGATCTCGCCGCCGGAGGGCGAGTCCAACCCGCCGATCAGGTTGAGCAGGGTCGTCTTGCCCGAACCCGAGGGGCCCATCAGCGCGACGAAATCGCCTTTCGGGATGTCCAGATCGACGCCATGCAGCACTTCGACCTTCTCGGAGCCGCGCTGGTAGGTCTTGGTGAGATTGCGGATCGAAACCAAAGCGTCCATGGGCGATGTCCTCGTGGGATGCGTAAGGGTGAGGCGGGGATACGGGAATGCGGATGGGCGGTGGCGTGCGGGGGGCGCGCGATTACTCGGCGTCCGCCGCGTCTTCGGGCGCCGTCTCGGCGACGCGCACCTCGGCGCCATCGACCAGCGACTCCGGGGGATCGAGCACCACGTTGTCGCCGCCTGCGAGGCCGTCCAGTACTTCGCGATCGTCGCCGAGGGTGCGCCCGAGCTTGAGCTTGCGTTGGCGGACGACGCCGTCCTCTACCACGAAGGCCACGTCGCCGCCCTCGCGCGCGACGATCGCGGCGACCGGCGCCAGCACGCCGGGCCTGACCTCCGGCGCAGCGGGCTTCGCGGCTTCCAGGAAGCTCACGCGCACGCCCATGTCCGGCACGATCCGGGCGTCGCGCTGCTTCAGTGCGATGCGCACCTTGACCGTCGCCTTGCCGCGGTCGGCGGTGGGGATGATCGCGATCACTTCCGCGGGGATCTTCCAGTCGGGATAGGCGTTGAGCACCGCTTCCACCGGCATCCGCGGTTGCACCCGGCCGATGAAGGACTCGCCCACGTCCACTTCGACTTCCAGCGAATCCATGTCGACGATGGTGCCGATGCCGGTGCGGGTGAAGCCGCCGCCGGCGGACAGCGGCGAGACGATCTCGCCGGGCTGCGCGGCCTTGGCGATCACCACGCCCGAGAACGGCGCGCGCACGATGGTATTGTCGACGCCGTTCTCGGCGATGCGCAGCGAATCGGTGGCGACCTGCGCGTTGCGCTGCGCGGTGGCGAGCTGCGCGCGCAGCGAATCGCGCTGGGCCACGGCCTGCTCGTACTGCTGGCGCGAGATCAGTTTCTGTCCGACCAGCCGGCCCAGCCGCGCGGCGTTGGCCTCGGCTTCGGTGAGCTGCGCGCGCACGCCGTCGGCCTGACTGCGCGCGGCGCCGAGCTGCGATTCCGCCAGCGTGCGCTGTGCGGCGGCGTCGACCGGATCGAGCGTCGCCATGATCTGCCCGGCCTCGACCCGCTGGCCTTCCTCGATCAACACCTCGCGGACCTTGCCGGTGATCTTCGCGGACACCGTGGCCTGGCGGCGCGCGACCACGTAGCCGGTGGCGTCCAGCACCGATGCGCTGCCGCCACCGCTGCCGATGGCGACCGCCGGCGCGGTGCGCACCTCGATGGCGTTGTCGCGCAGGAACGCGAACCACGCGACCGCCGCGCCCACGACGACCGTGGCGGCGATGCCCAGCCCGATCCACAGCCCGGTCCTGGGCGGGGGCGGCGGCGCCTTGCGGTCGATGCGGAGTTCCTTCAGCAGATCGGCGTTGGTGTTCATGAGGTCCGTGGAGAAAGGCGCGGCGTCGGTCCGGAACATTACCGGGCATGCTGCGGCGGCAAGGGGGGAGGGCGAAGCGGCCGCGGCGGCGCGGCGGGCAGGGACAAGCGTAATGCTTCGCGGGTGCCGACGACAGCTGACGAATGTCATGTCCGATGACTGACGCTGCCGACTGCCGTCCCCGGGGCGCCCCGCCTAGTCTGGCCGCATCGCCCCGGGAGCCCCGCCATGTCCCACGCTTCATCGCCGCTCGCGCAACTGCGCGGCGTCCATCACCGCTACGGCCGCACCCTCGCGCTGGACGGCATCGATCTGTCGCTGCACGGCGGCGAGGTGCTGGCCCTGCTCGGGGCCAACGGCGCCGGCAAATCCACCGCGGTCGCGGCGATGCTCGGGCTGGTGAAGCCCGATGCCGGCGAGGCGTTGCTGTTCGGGCGTTCGCCCGCGCTGCTGGCCGCGCGCCGCCGCGCCGGGGTGATGCTGCAGTCCGCCGGGATTCCCGAGAACAGCCGCGTCGACGAACTGCTCGCGCTGACCCGCAGTTACTACCCGTCGCCGCGCAGCGCGGCCGAGTGCGTCGCGCTCGCCGGGCTGGAAGGTCTGCTCGATCGCCGATACGGCCGGCTTTCCGGCGGCCAGCAGCGCCGCGTGCAGTTCGCGCTGGCGATCTGCGGCAACCCAGACGCGCTGTTCCTGGACGAACCCACCACCGGCCTCGACATCGACGCCCGCCAGCGGATGTGGACGACGATCCGCGCGATCGTCGCCGACGGCGCGGCGGTGTTGTTGACCACGCATTATCTGGAAGAAGCCGAAGCCCTCGCCGATCGCGTGGTCGTGCTCAATCGCGGCCGCGTCGCCGCCGCGGGCAGGCTGCACGAGGTCCGCGCGCTGGTCTCGCAGCGGCGCATCACCTGTCTGTCGGCGCTGGATGCCGCGCGCATCGCGACCTGGCCCGGCGTGCGCAGCGCGACCCGCGGCGCCGACGGCAATCCGGCGCGGATCGAGGTGCTGGCCGACGACAGCGAACGCGTGGTCCGCCGCCTGTTGGCCGAAGACGCCGCGCTGAGCGATCTCGACGTGCGTCGCGCCGGCCTCGCCGAGGCCTTTCTCGAGATCACCCGCGCTGACAGCGCCCGCACCGACAACGACCGCGACGCCGACGTCGTGAAGGACGCCGCATGACCCCCATTCTCGCCACCGACGCCGACCGCGCCGCGGCCGCGGCCGCGCATTCGCCGCTGCGCAGCTATCTGCTCGAAGCCCGCCACGAATTCCTGCGCCTGCTGCGCACGCCGTCGTTCGCGATTCCCTCGCTGTCGTTTCCGGCGCTGTTCTATCTGCTGTTCGGCGTGCTGCTGAACAAGTCCAACGGCGACGCCGCGCGCTATCTGCTCGCCACCTACGGCGTGTTCGGGGTGATGGGCGCGGGCCTGTTCGCGTTCGGCGTGACCGTGGCGCTGGAGCGCGATCAGGGGTTCCTGATCTACAAGCGCGCGCTGCCGATGCCGCCGGGCGCGTATCTGCTGGCGAAGATGGCGATGGCGTTGCTGTTCGCGATGATGATTTCGATCCTGCTGATGTCGCTGGCCGCAAGCGTCGGCGGCGTGTCGCTGCGACCGGCGCAGTGGCTGCTGCTGTTCGCCGTGAATCTCGCCGGCGTGCTGCCGTTCGCGGCGCTGGGCCTGTACCTCGGGTCGCTGATCGGCGGACAGGGCGCGCCCGCGGTGGTCAACATGCTGTATCTGCCGATGGCCTTTCTCTCCGGTCTGTGGCTGCCGCTGAAGCTGCTGCCGGCGTGGATCGGCGGCATGGCGCCGGTGTGGCCGTCCTATCATCATTCGCAGATCGCGCTGAAAGTGATCGGCATGGATGCTGGTGGAAACCTCTTCGTGCATCTGGGTGTGCTGTTCGGCATCACCGCGCTGTTTTTCGCGCTGGCGCGGCGGCGGCTCGCGGCCTGAGCGCGCCCTGCATTACCCTGATCGCACGCACGCCACCCGAACGACGAGCCCGTCATGCCGCGCACACTCATGCCGATCCTTCTTCACTGGCGCGCCCGTCTGGTCCCGGACGCGCTGGGTCTGGGCTGGATGCCGTTCTTCACCCTCGGCTATCTCGCCTTCCTGTTCATGCCGTTCGTGCTGGGCTGGTTCGGCGACGCGCGCGGCGGCTGGATCGGCCCCGCGCGCGAGGTGCTCGGGCCCACGCTGCTGTCGATCGCGGTGTTTCTGCCGCTGTATTTCGCCGCGTACCGGCTCGGCGACACCGGCACGCGCCTGTGCATGCTCGCCATCGCGGCGATCGGCTACGCGCTGTTTCCGATCAATCCGTTCGCCAACGCCTACATCATCTACGCGGTCGCGTTCGCCGCCACGCTCGGGCGTTCGCTGTGGCCGCAACTGGCGTGGACCGGCGCGATCCTCGCCGGCCTGCTGCTGGAAACGCTGCTGCTGGATGTTCCGGTCTTCGTCTTCCTGATCACGCTGCTGGTCTCGGTCGGCGTGTTCTTCGGCAACTATCAGTTCGCAGTCAGCACCCGCAAGCGCGCCGAGCTGAAACTCTCGCACGACGAAGTGCGCCGGCTGGCCACCGTGGCCGAGCGCGAGCGCATCGGCCGCGATCTGCACGATCTGCTCGGGCATACGCTGTCGCTGGTGGCGCTGAAGAGCGATCTCGCCGCCAAACTGCTGCAGCGCGGCGATTCGCCGGAGGCCCGCGAAGCGGCGCAGCGCGAGATCGCCGAAGTCAGCCGGGTGGCGCGCGATGCGCTTGCCCAGGTGCGCACCGCGGTCACCGGCATCCGCGCCGCGGGCCTCGCCGCCGAGCTGGTGTCGGCGCGGTTGTTGCTGGACAGCGACGGCATCGCCTTCGACACCGCGATCGCGCGCGGCGTGCTCGATGCCGGTGTGCTCGCGCCGCCGGTGGAAAACGCGCTCGCGCTCGCGCTGCGCGAAGCGGTCACCAATCTGCAGCGACATGCGCATGCGCATTCGGCGCGGGTGGAGCTCGCGCTGGAATGGGGCGAAGTGGTGCTGCGCGTCTCCGACGACGGTCGCGGCGGCGCGCGGGTGCCGGGCAATGGCCTGACCGGCATGCGCGAACGCGTCGAAGCGCTCGGCGGGCGTCTGCGGATCGACACGCCGAAGGGCAAGGGCACGCGGATCGAAGCGCGATTGCCGCTGGCGATGCCCGCGGCCGCCGACACCGATGCCCAAACCTCACAGGAGGCGCGCGCATGATCCGCATCCTGCTGGCCGAAGACCAGGCGATGGTGCGCGGGGCGCTGACCGCGCTGCTGTCGCTGGAAACCGACATCGAAGTGCTCGGCGCCGCCGCCGATGGCGAAAGCGCGTGGCGCGAACTGCAGCGGCTGAAGCCCGACCTGCTGGTGACCGACATCGAGATGCCGGGTCTCAGCGGCCTCGAACTGGCGCAGCGCATCCAGCGCCACGAGATGCCGACGAAGGTGGTGATCGTGACCACCTTCGCCCGCGCCGGCTTCCTGCGTCGCGCGCTCGATGCCGGTGTCTGCGGTTATCTGCTGAAGGACGCGCCCGCCGAAGATCTCGCCGAAGCGCTGCGCAAGGTCCATCGCGGCGGCCGCGCCATCGATCCGCAGCTCGCGCTGGAAGCCTGGTCGGAACAGGACCCGCTCAACGATCGCGAACGCCAGGTGCTGCGTCTCGCCGGCGAAGGCCTGTCCGCGAACGAGATCGCGGCCCAGCTCAACCTGTCCCACGGCACCGTGCGCAACTACCTGTCCGAAGCCATCGGCAAGCTCGGCGTCGGCAATCGCATCGAAGCCTATCGGCTGGCCCGGCAGAAGGGTTGGCTGTGAGTCGATCCTGTTATCCCGAGCGCAGCGAGGGACCTGCTGTCGAGCCGTGCCGTATTCCGACAGCAGGTCCCTCGCTGCGCTCGGGATGACAGTCCGCCGCTGATCGCGCCTCGTTGCTCGCGTTCCCGCTGCCGTCACATCGGCGGTGCCGGATCGTCTTGTCCCTTCATTCCGATCCACCGCTGTCCGTATCCCCGAAGGAGTTCCGCCATGACTTTCAACAAACGCCGCTCCGGCACCCCGCTCGCGATCGCCGTGGCGATCGCCTGTTTCGCCGGTCAATCCCTGGCCGCCGACAACGATCCGGCCAACGATGTCCTCATCCGCGACGTGCGCGTGTTCGACGGCGCCCGCGTGCGCCAGAACCGGCAGGTGCTCGTCCGCGACGGTCGCATCGTCGCCATCGGCGCGACGGTGAAGGCGCCCGCGGACATCGCGACCGTCGACGGCCGCGGCAAGACTCTGCTGCCGGGTCTGATCGACAGTCACGTGCACAGCTGGGGCGACGCGCCGCGCGATGCGCTGCGCTTCGGCGTCACCACCCAGCTCGACATGCTCGGCGATTGGAACCGTCTGCCGGCGATCGAACAGCGTCGCGCGTCGCTGGCGCGCACCGAAGAGGCGGACCTGTGGAGCGCGGGCGCCGCGGTCACTGCGCCCGGCGGCCACGGCACCCAGTACGGCATGAAGGTGCCGGTGCTGGAACCCGGCGCCGATGCCGCGGCCTTCGTCGCCGCGCGTCTCGCCGAAGGCGCCGACTACATCAAGATCATCCTCGAGGACTTCAGCGCGCACAGCGACAGCCGGCGCATCCCGACGATTTCGCCGGCGCAGGCGCGCGACGCCATCGCGGCCGCGCACGCCCGCAAGGCGCTCGCGGTGGTGCACGTCTCGCGCCTGCGCGACGGACGGATCGCCGTCGACGGCGGCGCCGACGGTCTGGTGCACATGTTCGGCGAACCCGGCGACGCCGCGTTCGTCGCCGCTGCGAAACGGCGCAAGGCATTCGTGATCCCGACGCTCTCGGTGCTCGCGACCATGGCCCGGGCCGGCGAGGGCAAGCGGCTCGGCGAGGACGCGCGCCTGCGGCCCTGGCTCACCGTCGCGCAAGCCGATGCGCTGAAGGCGAGCTTCGGCGCCACCGAACCGAAGCCCGCGGTGCTCGCCGATGCGATGAAGAACGTGCGCGATCTGCACGCCGCCGGCGTCGACATCCTCGCCGGCACCGATGCCGGCAACCCCGGCACCGCGCACGGCGTCAGCATGCACGGCGAACTCGATCTGCTGGTGCGTGCCGGCCTCACGCCGGTGCAGGCGCTGGCCGCGGCCACCTCGGTGCCCGCGCGTCGTTTCCGTCTCGACGATCGCGGCCGTATCGCGCCGGGCCTGCGCGCCGACCTGGTGCTGGTCGATGGCGATCCGACCGCCGACATTCTCGCCACGCGCAACATCGCCACGGTGTGGAAGAACGGCTACGCCATCACCCGCCCGCAGCCGCAGACCACCGTCGCACCCGTGGGCGAAGCGATGCCTGCCGGCAGTCTCGTCGACGATTTCGAAGGCGATGCCGCCGCCAACACCGGCGGCCTGCTGCCCGCGAAGATCGGCGCCGGCTGGATGCAGACCACCGACCAGATGGCCGGCGGCGCATCGATCGTGACGATGACGCGCGCGAACGGTACGCTGGCGGTGTCCGGCGAGATCAAGCCCGGCTTCGCCTTCCCGTGGTCCGGCGCGATGTTCTTTCCCGCCAAAGCCGCGATGCAGCCTGCCGATCTCTCCGCACGCAAGGCGCTCGTCTTCCGCGTCCGCGGCGACGGCCGCAACTACAGCGTGATGCTGTTCTCCGGCGCGCAGCTGCAGTCGATGCCGAGCATGAAACCCTTCGTCGCCGGCCCAGAATGGACCGAAGTCCGCATCCCGCTGAACAGCTTCAACGGCGCCGATCTCGCCCGCGTCCGCGCCTTCGCCTTCACCGCCGGCCAGCCCCAGGGCGCGTTCCGCTTCGAGATCGACGATGTCGAGGTGAAGTAGGGCGGCTCGCAGGGTGACGAGCGTTGGGCGGAACCGCCGAAGGCGATTCCGCCATTAAACGGAATCGATCATTCATGGAGTAAGCCACTGCGCAGGTTCCGCTATGCGACCCTGAAGGATTTCCTTCGCAACATTGATATAGAAAATCGAGGTTTCAGAGGCGCCTTTCTATTAGTCTCCTCGTCAAGTCTTCAACAATATCTTTACTGAGAGAGAATCCGTCAAAGATCTCATAAAGCGGTTGAACAACCTCATTTACATATTCGCCGAGCGTTGATAATGGGGCGTCGAATGGGACGTTTACAAAAGTAGTTAGGTCATCTTGATAGGCTCGTCGGCCTGGCGAAACATACCTTCCAGGCTGGGCCCATGAGCTCAATTCTCTACCTCTTAGTCGGGTCCAACGAAATGAAAACGCAAGTATGTTGTCATCAGTTGATGCGCCCATGGCCTTGGCAAACGCCAAGCCTACAGCGATCGCTTCTGCCGTTCTGATGACAGGTAAGCCGAAGTCCAGCACTGAGAGTGGTTTCAGCGGAGGGGTTCTTCCAGAGAAGTCATCTTGCAGTGCGCGCCGCAGGTAGAAACGACCTTGTGGGTCAATCTGCATAAAATCTACGTGGGGTCCGCTTACAATAAGTGTTTCCCATGCTCCATTAACGACGTATGGCCTCATTGATTCGTCATGGAAGCCACGACTATCAAGCCATATCGGCCAGCCTGTGTACTCTGGGTTGTTTGCATGGATCAAGTTCAAAAATCTAGTGTTTGCAGAGTGCTGTGGTATTTCTCCTAAAATTAACATCGCAACTTCCCATGTCCCGTGCTCTGGGAGCTCGATAGATCTTTCATTTATCACATGCTTATATCGATCTTCACCTTCCTTGAGGTAGTTTTTCAAGTGATCGATAGCGCTGCTCTCGCCGTCTGTATTGCTGTGGGCGGAAATCAATAGTTCATGAATAAGATCGGATTTGGTGCTCGTCAAGTGGCGGCGCAAGAATCGACCTATGTCAGCTTCGCGATTGTCGAAGCATGTTTCTACAATTCTTGGCCAGTCCTTCCAGTTGGCTTTTGTCGTGCTTGGTGTGTTATTTGAACTAAGAGATCTGACATATATATCATTCTGAGCTATCAGTGGTTTTCCATCTTTAGATAGATCTGATTTTGAAGCAACAGGAGTCTTGACCCCGGGTGGGACCACTATAACTGGATGCGCTTGTCCTTCTCTTTCCGGAAATTCCACAAAAACTTCAAATGGCTCGGATGAAAATCGAGATACTACTGCTTGAATTTTGTCGGTGTGAAAAGAACTACGAACATCGGCCGGTATGTTTTGTTTGTCGGGGAGCAGGGTTTTGTCGTCGAAACCAATTACCAAATAACCGCCGCCGTGATTTCTGAGGGCTAGAGCAGCGCGTACGATTTTCGATATCCCTTCTGGCGAGCTGGGGTCTATCCATCTTTTCAGCTCAACGGTCAGACTTTCTCCGGGTCTATTGATTAAGTCTTGAATGCGTGACGAATCGATATTCATGTGATGGCGTGAAGGCATTGTCGGGCAACGCCACAATCTACGTCCTACTTTGACCCGTCAAGCTGGAAGCACCTGTCAAACCCGACAGCCGCATCCCTCCCCCCGTCCGCCTCGTACCCCTGCCATCGGTTGGGGTCCGCACACCCTTGCTTTCCCCCCCGCCCCGCCCAATATCGACTCTTCGTCCCCCCACCGACGTCCCCCATGACCCTGCATCCGGTTGAATCTTCCGCGCCCGGCGAGTCCGCCGAGACCGCGTCCCCCGCCGCCGCGCCGCTGGCGCTCACCGTCGAAGGTCTGGGCAAGCGCGTGCGCCTGCCGACCGGCGAGCTGACCATTCTCGAGGGCATCGATTTCGGCATCGCCCGCGGCGAGCGGATCGCGGTGGTCGGCGCGTCCGGGTCCGGCAAGAGCACGCTGCTGGCGTTGATGGCCGGGCTCGACACGCCCAGTGACGGTCGGGTGCTGCTCGACGGCGCGCCGCTGTCGACCCTGGACGAGGACGGTCGCGCGAAGGTGCGCGGCGAGAAGGTCGGCTTCGTGTTCCAGAGCTTCCAGTTGTTGCCGTCGTTGACCGCGCTGGAGAACGTGATGCTGCCGCTGGAGCTGCGCGGCGATGCCGATGTCGAAGGCCCGGCGCGCGAGATTCTCGGCAAGGTCGGCCTGAGCGAACGCCTCGATCACTATCCGCGCCAGCTCTCCGGCGGCGAACAACAGCGCGTGGCTCTGGCGCGTGCGTTCGTGACCCGGCCGGCGCTGCTGTTCGCGGACGAGCCCACCGGCAATCTCGATACCCGCACCGGGCAGGCGATCATCGAACTGCTGTTCGGCCTCAACGCCGATGCCGGCACCACCCTGGTGCTGGTCACCCACGACGACCATCTGGCCGTGCGCTGCGACCGCGCGCTGCGGCTCGACGGCGGCCGGCTGGTGTCGGCATGAGTATGGCCATGCGCGTCGACGCGTACCCGGCAACGCAAAAAGCAAATCCCCCCGTCGCCCGCTTCGCGGACGCCGACCCCCTTTTTCGAAGGGGGCACAGCGCCAGGTTCTTTCCGAGAAACAGGGGCGCTTCGAGGAATGCGGGCGCTGCTTTCCCCCCTTTGAAAAAGGGGGGCAGGGGGGATTTGCTCTGCGTTGCCGCTTTGCATGGCACGGATGCCCGTCTGCATGGCGATGTCGCTCGAAAGCAGTCGCACCCGAGGTCGTCATGAAACTCTTCTCACTCGCCTGGCGCCAGCTGCGGCGCGACCTCGCCGCTGGCGACATCCGCATTCTCGTCGCCGCGCTGGTGCTGGCGGTGATCGCGGTGACCTCGGTCGGGTTCGTCACCGATCGCGCCGGCCGCGCGCTCGCGATCGAAGCCAATCGTCTGCTCGGCGGCGACGCGGTGGTGCGCGGCGACGCGCCCATCGCCGGCAAGATCCGCGATGCCGCGCAGGCCACGGGTCTGAGGCGTGCCGAGACCGTCGAACTGCCGACGATGATCCGGCTCGGGCAAGGCGATACCGCGCAGTTGAAACTCGGTGAGCTGCGCGCGTTGAGCGATGGTTTTCCGCTGCGCGGGCAGTTCCGCATCGCCGATGCCGAAGGCGAGCGCACCGTCGAGGGCCCGCCCGCATCCGGTTCGCTGTGGCTCAGCCGCGCGGGCGCCGATGCGCTGGGCGCGAAGCCCGGCGACACGATCGGCATCGGCAGCGCGCAACTGCGTCTGGCCGCGCTGGTGCTGCAGGAGCCCGACGGCGCGATCGATTATTTCAACGTCGCACCGAAAGTCTTCATCGCGCTCGGCGATCTGCCGGCCACGGGTTTGATCCAGCCCGGCAGCCGCGCGACCTACAAGCTCGTCATCGCCGGCGATGCGCCCGCGGTCGAGGCCTTCGCCAAAACGTCGCGCGCCGCGCTCGGCCGCGGCCAACGCCTGGAAACCATCACCGATGCGCGTCCGGAAATCCGCTCCGCGCTCGATGGCGCGGGCCGTTTCCTCGGTCTCGCCGCGCTGATCTCGGTGGTGCTGGCCGCGGTGGCGGTGGCGATGGCCGCGCGCCGGCACAGCGAACGCCATCTCTCCGGCGCGGCGGTGATGCGCTGCCTCGGCGCGAGCCAGAGAACGCTGGCCGCGATCCACATCGGCGAACTGCTGATTCTCGGCGTGCTGGCGAGCCTGATCGGCGTCGCGGTCGCGTTCGCGCTGCAGTGGGGCGTGGGCGCGTGGCTGTCGTCCGAATTGAAGATCGACATTCCTCCGGCCAGCGTGTGGCCCGCGCTGCAGGGCATGGCCGTGGGACTGGTGGTGTTGTTGTCGTTCGGCGCGCCGCCGGTGCTGGCATTGCGCCGCGTGCCGGCGCTGCGCGTGCTGCGCCGCGATCTCGACGCCACCGAGCCCAGCGCCTGGCTGGTCGCGCTCGCCGGTTTCGGCGGCCTCGCCGCGCTGCTGTGGTGGCAGGCGGGCTCGGCCACGCTCGGGCTGACGATGCTCGCGGGCATCGCGCTCACGCTCGCGGCGCTGGCGCTGATCGCCTATGCGCTGATCCTGCTCGTGCGCCGGCTGCGTTCGCGCCTGCGCGGCAGCCTGCGCTACGGTCTTGCGAACGTGAGCCGCCGCGCCGGCACCAGCATCGCGCAGGTATCGGCGCTCGGCCTCGGGCTGATGGCGCTGCTGCTGTTGACCTTCGTGCGCACCGATCTGCTCGACCGCTGGCGGCTGTCGCTGTCGCCGGACGCGCCGAACCGTTTCATCATCAATGTGCAGCCCGACCAGATGGCGGACGTGCGCGCCTACATCGCGTCGCAGGGCGTGGCCGCGCCCGAGCTGTACCCGATGATCCGCGGCCGTTTGATCGAGCACAACGGCAAGGCGGTGAGCGGCAAGGATTACGCGGACGGCGATCGGCGCGCACGCCGCCTCGCCGAGCGCGAATTCAATCTGTCGTCGGCCGAGAGCGTGCGCGACGACAACGAGATCGTCGCCGGCAAACTGTGGCCGCCGAAGCGGCTGGCGAAGCCGGAACTCTCGGTCGAAGAGGAGTTCGCGGTGTCGCTGGGCTGGAAGATCGGCGACCGCGTGGCGTTCGACATCGCCGGGCAGCGCTTCGACGCGACCATCACCAGCCTGCGCAAGGTGGACTGGCAGAGCTTCAAGCCGAACTTCTTCGTGGTGGCCTCGCCCGGCGCGCTCGAGAATTACCCCGCGAGCTACATCACCGCGGTGAAAGTGCCGCCGGAAGCGACGAAGTTCACCGCCGGTCTGGTGTCGCGCCACCCGAACCTGTCGGTGATCGATGTCGACGCGATCATCACCCAGGTCAAGAGCATCGGCGATCAGGTGGCGATGGTGGTGCAGGTGGTGTTCTGGTTCTCGCTCGCGGCCGGCGTGCTGGTGCTGATGGCCGCGGTGAGCGCGAGCCAGGACGAGCGTCTTCGCGAAGGCGGCGTGATGCGCGCGCTCGGCGGCAGCCGGCGCCAGCTGCGGATGGCGCAGGCCTCGGAATTCGCGGCGATCGGACTGCTGTCGGGTCTGGTGGCCGCGGTCGCCGCGAGCATCCTCGCCGGCGTCGTCTCGGTGCAGGTCTTCGATCTGCCCTGGGAGCCCGACTGGGCGATGGCCGCGACCGGTGCCGCCATCGGCATGCTCGCCGCGCTGCTCGCCGGCCTGTTCGCGACGCGACGCGTGCTGGACGTGCCGCCGTCGCTGGTGTTGCGCGAATTGGATGCCTGATCGCCCGCTGCGCCTGCGCCCGTGAAGGGCGCAGGCGTTCGGCGCTTACTGCCGTCGCCAGAGGTTCATCGATTCGACCGCGTTGTCGATGTCCTGCTCGGTGTTGTAGATGTGCGGACACAGCCGGAAGGTCTGTTCCGCCAGTACTTCCGAACCGCCGGAACCACCGAACCGGTGGCGCCGCTGGGGGTCGTACATCCACTCGTAGAGCGACGGGCCGATCGAATCTTTCGGCGCTTCCACGCGCACGATGCCCCAACTTTTCCAGTCTTCTTCGGGCGTCCTCAGCCGCCAGCCGTTGTCCAGCAGTTTGCGCTTCATCCGCGTCGCGAGCTGGCGCACGCGGTCGTAGGGGTTGCGCGGCGCCAGCGCATCCCACATCAGCTGGGTCAGGTCCAGCGTGATCAGATTGACGTCGTCGCGCTGGCCCAGCATCTCGAAACGCAGGGCGTTGTCCGGCATCGCATTCCAGTTGCCGATCTGGATCCGGTAGTCGTAAGCGAAGATGCCGGGCAGGAAATCGCGCACCTTGTCCTTGCGCATGTAGAACACGGCCGTTTCCTTCGGACCGAGGAACCATTTGTGCGCGCTGGAGACGAAACTGTGGCAATGCGGCCTGCCGAGATTCACCGGCCGCGCGCCCCAGCTCATCGTGCCGTCGATGTGGATGTGGCACTTGTCGAATCCGCGGGTGGCGACGTGATTCCAGATCGCCGCGATCGCCGTGTCCGGAATCCGCATGCCGCTGCCGTTGCTGGTTTCACTGAAGGTGACGAAGCGGGTCCGCGCATCGATGTGCGCGATGAATTTCCGCGCGATCGTTTCCGCGGTGTCGTCGCGGTCGAGATGGACCACGATCAGCCGGAAGGGATCGCCCGGCCTGGGCGCGTCGTCGTCGTGGCGGATGCCGCGATGCGCGTCGCGTCGCAGTCGCCACGCTTCGAGATTGGTCGGATGGTTCTCGTCCCAGACGATCACGGTGTCGAGCCGCTCGGGATCGTCGGTCCGGGTCCAGTGGCGGTAGCCGGCGCTGATCGCGTTGTTGCCTTCCGAACTGTTGCGGATCAGCGCCAGGTCGTGCGGATCCGAAAGCCCGAGCGATGTCGCCAGACGCGCGCGCACCGATTCAAGTTGCCGCACGCGCAGGCCGCCGGCGGTGCGGACCTGCTGGGCCACGTTGCGGTTGTAGGCGCTGCGCAGCAGATTGGCCGCGTTGATCAGCCCGGTGGGTTCCGGGCAGAGATTCGCGGCGTTCATTGGCACGATCTTCGGGGTGGCGCCCGCGAAGCCGAAGTGATGCTGGAACAGTTCCCAGAAGGGCTCGCCGACGATCGGACTGCAGATCAGGTTGAGCAGGGGTTGGATCTGCCGCAGCAGCGCCCGCCGTTCGTCGTCGTCGATGAGTTCGGCCTCGACGTAGCCGTCGAGCAGGTCGCGGACGTATTCGGGTGTGATGCGTGCGCAGCGGCTCAGGGCGCTGTCGCGATCGAGCGGATCGAACATGATGCGGTCTCCGGATCCCTGGTTGATATCGACGCCGCTCCGGGCTGCGTGCCCGGGATGCCGGCGAAAGCTTCTGCGAAGCGGATGCGGCAAACGGCATCCGTCGCGCCGAGGCGATTCCCTGTTCCGGTCGGAGGATGCGACCGGCGATTTTCGCTGTCAAGGCGAGGCAGTGGCCGATCCGGCCGCTGCCTCGCATCGCGCCGCGCTCATTCCTCGCCGTAACGCTTCAACGCATCCAGTTCCGCCTGCGCCTTGCGCAGACTGCCGCCGGCGGCGCCGTCTTCGAGTTTTCGGCCCAGTGCGGCGCGACGCGGATGCCGCGACCAGCGGTGGAAGATCCAGGTGCCGAACAGGCCCAGGACGCCGATGCCGAGACCGATGTTCAGCCAGTGCGCCAGCGGCGACGATGCCTGCGCGGCGGCGTAGATATCGATGCCGGTCGCCGACATCGCGAGAGTCATGATGAAAGGCACCCACATCATCCACCACGGCAGTCCCACGCACATGCCGCCGAGCAGGTAGGCCTTGCGCAGCGCCGCCAGCCTGCGCTGCAGGTCGAGCACCGGCGCGGCGTGATCGATCCGCGCGATGCCGCCGCAGACGACGCCCGCGGCGATGATGGTCGCCACCCCGTAGGCGTGCACGACGAGGCCGGCGAGCAGCAGGTGCAGCGTGTCGCGATGCGAGGCCCACACGTCGACGCCGATCAGGATCATCCAGGCGCCGAACAGGATCTGGACGACCTGTCCCCAGAACAGCGGGCGCAGGCTGGATCGGATCCTGCCTACCTTGCGTTCGTGCAGCGCTTCGAGCTGGAGCCGATTCTGCAGCGTCAGCCGTGCGTCGAGGGTTTTCCAGGCTTGTTTGAGTTCGTCGAGTTCCATGGTGGTGTCCATCGCAAGTGTCGCCTCGTGGGGTAGGTCAGGAAGGATCGTTGTCCGCGAGTTGTTCGCGGATACGCTGTTTGAGCCGGTTGAGCTTGGTCGAGACGTTGCTTTCGGTGATGCCCAGCACCTCGGCGATTTCGCGCTGCGTGCGTTCTTCCAGCCACAGCAGCAACAGCGCGCGATCGAGCGGCGCCTGACGGTCGATCACCGCGTACAGCGCGCGGATGCGCTGATCGCTTTCGTGTCCGCTGTCGTCGTCGACCATGAGTCCGTCGTGGTGATCGTGGTGATCTTCGAGCGGCACATCGCCCTTGCGTGCGCCGGCGCTGCGGACATGCGAGATCGCCACGTTCAGCGCGATGCGATACATCCAGGTGGAGAACGGACGCGCCGGGTCGTAGCCGGGAAACGCGCGCCACAGCTGCGCGGCGATCTCCTGCGCGAGATCCTGACGGTCCTCGGCGTGCCGGCAGTAGGTGTTCGCCACCTTGAACACGATGCCGCGGTGCGCGTCCAGCAGGGCGGCGAAGCGGGTGCGGGGCGGATCCATGGGAGTGTCGGTGGCGATCACGTCGGCGGGTCTTGTCGGGGATGCTCACATGATTCGCGCCGGGGCGGGAAACCTCACAGCGGCCGGTTAAAATGCGCCGATGCCCGCCGAATCCGATCTCCGCCATGGCCGCTGACCGCGGCGACCCCGCGCTCGAAGTTCTGTGCCTGCCTTTCGCCACGGGTGCGCTGGCGTGGCCGCGTGCGGGAACGGTGCCGTTCCTGCGCGCGCGCGATGGCTGGCCGCTGCGCGAAGCCGCGCGCCACGGACTGGTCTGCGAGCAGAGCTTCAAACCGGAGGCCGATGCGCTGATGCGTTCCGGCTGGACCGTCCGCGATCCCGAAACCATCGATGACGACGCCTCGCATCCGCTGGTGTTGCTGTTGCCGCCGCGGCAGCGCGAGGAAGCGCGCGCACTGTTCGCCCGCGCGGTCGCGGCGTGCGCGCCGGGCGGCGTGGTGGTCGCCTGCATGCCGAACGACGAAGGCGCGAAATCCGGCGAAGCCGATCTGAAGGCGCTCGCCGGTCTGTCCGGCAGTCTGTCGAAGCAGCATTGCCGCGTGTTCTGGACGACGGTCCACGCGGCAACCACCGATGCGGCGCTGCTCGCCGCATGGCGGGCGCTGGATGCGCCGAGGTCCATTCTCGACGGACGCTTCGTCAGCCGCCCCGGCGTGTTCGCGTGGGATCGCATCGACGCGGCGTCCGCACTGCTCGCGGCGCATCTTCCGGCGCATCTCCGCGGCCGTGCCGCAGACCTCGGTTGCGGTTACGGCTATCTCTCGGTCGAATTGCTGCAGCGCTGCCCCGGCATCGCGTCGCTGGATCTGTACGAGGCCGAAGCGCGCGCGCTGGCGCTGGCGAAACGCAATCTCGACGCCTTCGCCGCACGCGTGCCGCTCGGCTTCCACTGGCACGATGTCGCCGCCGGGCTGTCGCAGCGCTACGACGTCATCGTGACCAATCCGCCGTTCCATGCGCAGGGCCGCGCCGAACGTCCGGACATCGGTCGTGCGTTCATCGCCGCCGCGGCCGATGCGCTGAACCCCGGCGGATGTCTCTGGCTGGTCGCCAACCGCCATCTGCCGTACGAACAGGTACTGGATGCGCGCTTCGCCACGGTGCGCACGGTGGCGCAGGCGAACGGCTTCAAGATCATCGAAGCGGTGAAGGCATGAAGGTGAAATCATGAAGGTGACGTTTTGAAACTGCTCAGGCTCATCGCGAATCTCGGTTACGGCAGCCGCAAGCAGGTGACCGCGCTGTTCCGCGAAGGTCGCATCACCGATGCCGACGGCGAGGTGCTGTATGCCGACGACGAACTCGGCGTGCATGCGACTCACGATGCCGTGCGCGTCGACGGCGAACCGCTGGACCCGCCGCCGGGCCTGCTGCTGATGTTGCACAAACCGGCGGGTTACACCTGTTCGACAAAGGATCAGGGGCGCTTGATCTACGATCTGCTGCCGCCGCGCTTCCGTCTGCGCGATCCGGTGCTGTCGACCGTGGGCCGGCTCGATCGCGACACCAGCGGTCTGCTGCTGTTGACCGACGACGGCGCGCTGCTGCACCGGATCATTTCGCCGAAGTCGGGAATTCCGAAGGTCTACGAGGCGATGTTGTCGCAGCCGATGCGCGGCGACGAAGCCGCGCTGTTCGCCAGCGGCACGCTGATGCTCGAATCCGAACAGAAACCGCTGCTGCCCGCGGAGCTGGAAACGCTCGATCCGCAGCGCGTGCGTCTGACGCTGCACGAAGGCCGCTATCACCAGGTGCGGCGGATGTTCGCGGCGGTCGGCAATCATGTCGAGGCCCTGCATCGGGTCTCGGTCGGCGGCCTGGCCCTCGACGGTCTCGACGCCGGTCAATGGCGCGCACTGGACGATGCCGACGTCGCGCGCCTATTCGCCACGCCGCATCGATCGTGACAGATCGATGACGGGGCGATGACGAGCCGTCGGATTCGGCCGCGCATCGCCGTGAATCGCGCGCGTGTTCAGCGATGGACGTCTCGAAAAAACGGCGCGTTCGTTCAGAAAAGTCGCCTGTGGGAGACTGTCAGAAATGACAGCTGGCCCGCGCGGGGCGGCTGGTTGTGAACTGAAGCCGCATTCTCCGCCGGAGAGTGTGCGGGCCCCCGACCGCCTCGTCGCTCGACCTGATCGAGCGACACCTGCCGATCGACCGAAGCATGGATCGACGATGCGCGCATGGACGCGACGCGTCGGACACGCCGAAGCGATGGCCGCATGGCGCCACGCGGGGACGCAGTCGAGCATCGATGTCCCCTCCGCCCACGTCTCGGGAGTGCCCATGCGAGTCGATCGAACCTTCTCCGCCAGGCCCGCCGTCGCCGGTGTCGTCCTTGCGCTTGCGCTGGCTACCGGCATCGCGGCCGGCCCGGCGCATGCGCTGGGCGGAATCGTGCACGATCCGATCCAGACCGCGAGGCATCTCGCGGAGTTCAGACAACAGTTGGCGCGCTGGCGCGAGACCGCCATGCATTACCAGCAGCAACTGATCCGCCTGCGCGGAATGGAGTTCGCGCCGACCGCGATGAACGAGACGTTCCCCGAGGTACCTCCGGAATACGGCGTGGAGGAAGCCTGCCGCAGGGGCGACGGCGGCGTGATCGGCGAGATCACCGAATTCTTCCGGCCGAGCGCGGATGCCGAGATCATCGAACAGCAGTTGCTGATCTGCAAACGCATCGTCAAGGCCGAGAACATGAAGTACAACGAGACCGTGCGCTTTCTCAACAACATGCGCCTGCGTCAGCAGGCCCTCAGCCGGATCGATCTCGCGCGCGACGGGGTCGGCACCGAACAGGGCCGCCTGCAATCGATCGATTTCGATCTGCAGCGCTACGAGAAAAGCACGAAGATGGATCATGATCGCTGGAGCGCCATGATCGTCGCCTACGACAACTACATCGCATCGCTCAACCGGTTCCAGATCCGCCTGACCGAGCGGGCGCTGAAGGGCAAACAGCCCGATGTGTTCAGCGCGGTCGTGCAGGGCGAGGTCTTGCGGCGCACCCTGCGCGCGCGTCGAGACCCTTGATGGCGGGGACGGCGCGTCTGTCCGGCCGCGTCGAAGATCGCCGCGGATCGATCCGTGCGTGAAGAAGGAAACAGGATGGACAGCGAGACGATGCGGATGATGATGGACGCTGCGTTCGGCGCCGAAGGCGCGTGGGCCGGCATGCGCCCGATGGCGAGCACGATCGCCGATCTGGGCAATCTTTTCTTCTTCTACGAAATCAAGGAATTCGTCAATTACCGGATCGACCGGTTCATGGAAGGCTTCATCGGTCGAACGATGTCGCTGGCGGGCGCGGTCGCGCTCACGCTGATGACGCTGTGGATCCTGTTCAAGGGAATCCGCATTCTCACCGGCAAAAGCCAGGAGTCGATGATGGCGCTGGTGATGGATTCGCTGCGCGCGACCCTGATCGTGGCGGCGGCGACCACGGTGGCCGCGGGCGGCTCTTCGGTGGTGACGACGATGGCCGACGGCATGACCGAGGTCATCTACCAGACCGTCACCGGCGAGCGCGAAGACGATCCTTACAGCGCGATCGACAAGAGCCTGGGCTACATGCAGTTGGCGATGCTCAGCATCGACGCGCTGCAGATCAACGGCGACGCGACGGTCGCGGCCGCCAAGACGCGCGCTCAGGTGTTCACCGGCGTGGGCATCGCCGGTCCCGCACTGATCGGCGGCACCCTGCTGATGCTCAACCGGATCGCGATCGCGCTGTTCGTGGGGCTCGGGCCGATCTTCATCCTGTGCCTGTTGTTTGACGCCACCAAGCAGCTCTTCAGCAAATGGTTGTTGTTCGGCATCGGCACGATGTTCTCGCTGGGCGTGCTGAGCGTGATGGTCAGTCTCGCCCTGGACGTGGTGCTGGCGGTGGCGGCCTCGTTCTGGGTCGGAAATTTCCTGGGTACACGCACCGAGGGCATCAGCAGCATGGCGCTGCAGCAGGGCGGGCTGGGGCTGGTGATGACCATGCTGATCGTGACCGTGCCGCCGATGGCCGCGTCGTTCTTCCAGGGCACGCTGGGGCAGTTCAATCCGTCCAATGCCTTCATCCCGCACGGCGGTTTCAGAGGTGCCGCCGCAGGCGGTCGTCATCATGCGGAATCGCATCGGCGCGTCGACCATGAATCGCATCGATATGCGCCGACGAGCACGGTGGAAGACGGGCGCTCATTTCGCGATATGGCGAAACCCCATCCTGGTGCCCATAATCCGGCGACATCGCCCAGGCTCCATTCGCCGGCAAGCGATGAGATCAAGACGGATGCCGATAAACGGCGAGGCAAGGAATGAATGCATCCTCCGCCCCCGTTTCCGCACGTGTTTCAAGGTCACCGACATGCCGTCGATGCGGCGGAGGATGAAGAGATGACGCGACGAGCATGGTGCTTCTTCCTGTTGATCGGATTGAGTACGGCGACACATGCCGAGAACGGTTGCCCTGCCGGCTACGAGCCCTGGCGGGTACCGCCCCAGGGCATGGGCGATTGCGTGCCGATTCCCGACTACGGCAGGCCCGACGAGCCGGAACCGCCGAGCGCTTCCGAACCGCAGTGGGTCAGTCGCTGGGGGGCCATCGCCATCGGCTCCACAGCCAGTGGTGGCGGAGTGGGCGCGACGACCGATCAGCGCAACCGCCGCAAGGCGGAGTCGCTCGCCATGAGACAGTGCCGCGCCACCGGTGGCGGCATGGACTGCGAAGTGTTTTCCTACCACGACCAATGCGCAGTCGTGGCATGGGGCACGAGCGGCTACGTCGTGAGAAGCGCAGCGTCGATCGAACTCGCCTCCCGGGTTGCGTTGGATCAATGCAGCGCGAAGACCGACGATTGCGAGGTCTTCTACAGCGCCTGCAGTCTGCCGCAACGCTTGCGCTGAAGGCTTCTGGTGGCGCCGGGTCGCGCGCTCAGCCCGCGTCCAGCAGTCGACGGAATCCATCGATGCCCAGCGTTTCCATCGTCCGCAGATTGCGCTCGACGATGACATCGGCATCCGGATACGCGGCGACCGCGCGGTCGATGCTGTCTTCGCGCAGCAGATGCAGGGTCGGCCAGGGCGCGCGATTGGTGCAGTTGCCCGGGTCGTCGGGATCGGCGTCGGCGAATCGGTAATCGGGATGGAAGCTCGCCACCTGCAGCACGCCGTCGAGTTCGAGCGCTTCGATCAGCGCGTCGACGCGGTCGAGGAAATCGTTGTAATCGAGGAAGTCGGTCAGCACCCGCGGATGCACCAGCAGGGTGGTATCGACTTCTTCCGCCGGCGTGTCGCGCAGGCGCAGCAGCTCTTCGCCGAGTTCTTCCAGCAGATCGTCTTCGAGTTCGGCGTCGCTGAGCACGAAGCGCACCTGTCGTTTGACATGGACCGCCTTCGCGAACGGGCAGAGATTCAGCCCGATCACCGCGCGTTCCAGCCAGCGGCGGGTGGCGGCGAGTTCGGGGGCTTCCGGTGCCTGGTCGACGGCGTCGCGCATCGCGATCAGTCGCGGAAATTGTCGAACTGCAGCGGCCGTTCGAAGGTCATGCCGCGGAGCAGGGCGATGGCGGCCTGCAGGTCGTCGCGCTTCTTGCCGTTGACGCGCAGCTTGTCGCCGTTGATCTGCGAGTCGACCTTGAGTTTGGCGTCCTTGAGCGCGGCCTGGATCTTCTTTGCCAGTTCGCGTTCGATGCCCTGTTTGACCGTGATCTTCTGCCGGCTGCCGGCGAGGTTGGTTTCGATGTCGCCGAAGTCGAGGCAGCGCGCGTCGATGCCGCGGGCGATCAGCCGCGCTCGCAGGATGTCGGTCATCTGCTTGAGCTGGAATTCGCTCGGCGCCGATTGCGTGACCAGCGCGTCTTCCAGCACGAAGGTCGCTTCCACGCCCTTGAAGTCGAAGCGTGTGGAGAGTTCGCGGTTGGCCTGGTCGACGGCGTTGGTCAGTTCGTGGGTGTCGACTTCGGAGACGATATCGAAGGAGGGCATGGCGGCGTTGCAACGGATGGGGCGCCTAGGTTAACCGATCGCAGGGCGGGCCTTGGCCTGCCATTACGCGTATCCGCTCCTGCGAGCGCCGATCGAATCGACTCGGCGCATTTCCGCTCACTGGAATGACCAGAACGGCGACCGGGGCCTCCCGGCGTCAGATCTTCACCAACTCCACCCGGCGGTTCTTCATGCGGCCGTCTTCGCTGGCGTTGTCGGCCAGCGGTTTGTCCTGGCCGAAGCCCCTGGACTGCAGGCGCGCGGGATCGACGCCCAGGCCGACCAGGGCGCCGAGCACGCTGCGCGCGCGGGCGGCGGACAGGGTCTGGTTGTGCGCGGCGGCGCCGGTGTTGTCGGTATGGCCCTCGATCGACAGCTTCAGCGCCGGATCGGCCTGCAGCAGTTTGTCGATCTCGGCGAGGATCGGTTGCGCGTCGGGGCGCAGGGTGGCCTTGTCCACGTCGAAGTTGATGTACAGCGCGACCCGGCCCTTGGCGTCGATTTCCTTCTTCATCGCTGCGGCGTCGAGCAGCGCGACCGACTGTTTCATGCCTTCGCGTTCGAGCACGACCACGTAGCCGTGCAGCGGGAACGAGCCGGTGCTGATGTCGATCCACCATTCCTTGCCGCCCTGGCGAAGCAGATAGATGTCGTGCGGCGTGTCCGGGCTCATCGGCGCGCCGTAGTTGTTCTTTTCCAGCGCATGGCGGCCGCCGGCGGGATCCATCAGCTCGTACGTGTACTGGGTCGTGTTGATCTTCTTTCCGCCCAGTGCCTGGATCGCATTCTCGTAGTTGCGCCGGAACTCGATGTCGGTGTAGGTCCGCGGCCCGGTGGCGATGTTGAAGCGTTCGCGATGAATCTTGCCTTCCATCGCGACGATCGTGTTTCCGGCGATGAAGAATTGACGGTCGAAGTTCACGATCTTGTCTTTGTCGGCATAGGTGCTTTCCAGCCCTTCTGGAAGCTGGAAAAAGGGCGGTGGCGGCAGGGTCGCGGTGCTTTCGGGCACGCTGGCGGGGTCGAATTCGGCAGGTGCGGTCGCGGCCGTGGCAGCGGGCGCGGGCGTGGGGGCGGGTTCGACGGGCGCGGGCGTCGTCGGCGACGGCGCGGCGACGGCGGGCGCGGTGTCCGCGGGCGCGTCGCGTTGGCAGGCGGAGAGCCACAGGGTGCCGATCAGCAGGCAGGCGAGGGGCAGCGCACGGGAAACGACTGGCATCACGGCAGCACTCCGGGTGAGGTCGGGCGGACGGAGTGTAAAACGCCGGAAACGCCCGCGTCGGGTCAGGCATGTCGCGGTGCGGGATTCGGTGTCCCGCGCGCACGGCTGGCCTGCGCCGGCCGCAGCCTGCATCCTAGCCGGATGTCCCCGCACGCCCCCATCGGCCGCCGCTCCTGGCGCGCGGCCCTGCTCATGCTGGCCGCCGTCCTGTTCTTCTCGCTGATGGACGCCGGCCTGAAGACGCTTTCGGCCCACTATCCACCGTTCCAGGTCGCGGCGCTGCGCGGCGCGTCCTCGCTGCCGTTCGTGCTGATCTGGGCGCTGGCCACGGTCGGGCCGATGACATTGCTGCGCGTGCGCTGGTCGTTGCACCTGATGCGCGGCGCGATGGGCGTGCTGATGATGGCGGCGTTCGTCTACGCGCTGCGCACGCTGCCGCTGTCGACCGCCTACACCATCTTTTTCGTCGCGCCGCTGCTGATCACCGCGCTGTCGGTGCCGGTGCTGGGCGAGAAGGTCGGCCCGCGCCGCTGGATCGCGATCGCGGTCGGTTTCATCGGAGTGATGGTGGTGCTGCGGCCCACGGGCGAGGGCGTGATGACGCTCGCCGGATTGGCGGTGCTGTTGTCGGCGCTGGGCTATTCGGTCTCGGCGATCACCGTGCGGGTGCTGGCGCGCACCGACAGCACCCAGGCGATGGTGGTCTGGCTGCTCGCCTGCATCGCCGTGGGCGCGGGGGCGCTGGCCCTGCCCGACTGGCGGCCGGTGGCCGGGACGGATTTCTGGCTGATCGTCGGCGTCGGCATCGCCGGTGCGCTCGGCCAGTACACGGTGACCGAAGCGTTTCGCCACGGCGAGGCCTCGTCGATCGCGCCGCTGGAATACACCGCGCTGCTCTGGGGCCTGATCCTGGATTACAGCCTGTGGCACGTGCTGCCCGACGGCGTGACTTGGGTGGGCGCGGCGATCATCGTCCTCAGCGGCCTGTACCTGTTGCACCGCGAACGCGTGCACATGGAAGCGGAGCGGCCCTGACCGGCGGTTGTCCTGTCCGGCCCCGCCGCCGCGTATTGCTCCGGTTGTCACCCCGACTGTCGCCAACCACTTCCGGAGTCCGCCCCATGCAGCGCAAGCACATCCTCGGCCTGGCCATCGCCGTCGCCGCCATCGCATCCGTGACCGCCTACGCCCAGCGCGGTCTGTTCACCCGCGACGACGCCATTCGCGGCGTTTCCGCCGATGTCCAGAATTACCCGGGCATCCAGCGCACCGGCGGCAAGATCGCCCGCGTGCCGTCCGCCGCCTCCGCTCCGTTCGCGACCAAGCTCGCGCCGCCGATCTATCCGGTGACCGAGGACGAGGTCTACGACGTCGACAGCTTCGGCCGCGACGTGAAGTGGCTGGGCCTCACCAGCGCCTTCATCAGCGTGCAGAGCGGTTGCCCGAAGCCGGTCGGTCCGGACGAATACTGCCAGGAACGCAATCCCACGGTCGGCGCGTCGACGGGCTTCGCCTTCTACGATGCGGCGCGGATCGTCCTGCCGAAGTACGCCAGCAATTCGATCCTCTGCTATTGGTTCTCGCCGGTGCTGAACTACACGTGGCACAACCCGACCGCATCGCGCGTGACCGGCCGTCTGTACTACAACCCGACGCTGACCATCGAGAATCCCGTGCTGGCCGATCCGGCGCTGATCGATCCGACTACCGGTGCGCCGTTCGGCGGCCAACTGATGACCAGCATGACGTCGAGCGAACGTTTCCAGGAATCGCTCGAGCCCGGCGTGATGCTGATGGAACGCAGCCGCGACTCCACCGTCTGCATGGCCGGTTTCATCAGCCACAAATCGCTGGTGCAGAACTATGGCCTGACGCCTGCCCAGGCCGACGATTTCTTCGCCAGCCCGACCACCGTGCGTCTGAACGTGACCGGCAGCGTGCAGTACGTCGATACGGCATCGTTCGTGTTCGGTCTGCGGGTCGTGGGCGACTGATCCGTCGCCTCCCCCCGGGTGGCGCGTTGTCCGCTCCGCCCGGGGGCCCGCGTTGTGTTCCGGTACCCAACCCCGGAGCGCACTCCATGCAGCCCAAGCATCTCATCGGCCTCGGCATCGCCGCCGCCCTCGCGTCCGTGGGCGTCTACGCCCAGCAGGGCGGCCTGTCGAAGCACGATGTCGTCGAAGCGGTCTCCCCCGATCTCCCCGCCGCTCAGCCGTCGCAGCGCGCGGCGCAGACCGCGCGCGATGTTGCGATCGCCAGGGCCGGCGGCGCCAAGCGCGATGACGCCAGGGCCGCCGACGCGCCGACCGAAGAAGATGTCTACGACGTCGATTCCTTCAAGCGCAATGTCGTCTGGCTGGGCCTCGCCAGCGCCTTCATCAACCTCAGCGACACCTGCCCGACCGATCCGGCCAATCCGGACGAACTGTGCCAGGTACTCGCGCCCGCGCCGGCCTTCACGCCGTTCACGTTCGACGATGCCGCGCGCATCACGTTGCCGGGCAAATCCGCGAACTCGCTGCTGTGCTACTGGTTTTCGCCGGTGCTCAACGTCAACTACGTCAACACCGGCGCCACGCGCGCCTACGGTCGCTTCCGCTACACGCCGACGCTGACCATCGAAAATCCGGTGCTGGACGACCCGGCGCTGGTCGACCCGACCACCGGCGCGCCGTTCGGCGGCCAGTTCCTCACCAGCATGACCGCGAGCGAGAGTTTCGTGGTGCCGCTGGAAGTGGGCGTGAACTTCAGCGAGCGCACCCGCGATTCGGCGGTGTGCATGGCCGGCTTCGTATCGAAGAAGGCGCTGATCGAAAGCTACGGCCTGACCGAAGCCCAAGCGAAGGAATTCTTCAAGCAGCCGACCACGATCCGACTCAACGTCACCGGCTCGGCCCAGAACGTCGGCTTCGCCTCGATGGTGTTCGGCCTGCGCGTGGTCGGCGACGAACGCTGAGCCTCGATCGCACCCGCTCCGCATGCGCGCACGAAGCCCGGCCCAGGCCGGGCTTCGTCGTGATGGTCGGCCGCGGCGCGCTGCGCCGCATCGTGACGCCGTCATCGCCGCGGTGTAGCGTCGACGGCTGCGGATCGACCGGCCCCCGGCGTCGGAAGCCGCGTCGTCCGTTCATTCGCAGGATTCCGAAATGGTCGCCAGCACCGCCGCCACCGTCGATGCCTATCTCGCCGGCTTGCCGCCCGAGCGTCGCGAGGTGGCGACGGCGCTGCGCGCGCTGATCCAGCGGCATCTTCCCGAGGGCTACGCCGAAGCGATGACCTGGGGCATGCCGACCTATGAAGTGCCGCTGTCGCGCCATCGCGACACCTACAACGGCAAGCCGCTGGCCTATGTCGCCTTCGCCGCGCAGAAGAACAACTACGCGCTGTATCTGATGTGCGTGTACGCCGACAGCGCCCGGGAACAGGCGCTGCGTGCGGCCGCGACGGCGATGGGCGTGCGTCTGGACATGGGCAAGAGCTGTCTGCGCTTCCGTTCGCTCGACCAGTTGCCGCTCGATGCCATCGGCGCGGTGATCGCCAGCCATCCGGTCGAGGAATGCATCGCGCTGTACGCCGCCGCGCATCCGCCGCGTGCCTCCGGCGGCGCAGCGAAGAAAGCGGCGGCCGCGAAGGCGACGCCTGCGAACGCCACGAAGGCGAACGCCCGGAGGAAGGCGACATCGAAGCGCGATTGACGCGTCCATCGCCGAGAGCCGCGCCGCCGTTCGCCGGCGTATGGCGACGCGGCGCGCCTAAGTGAATACGTTTTCCGCTGCCGGGCAGGCGCGCAGGCGTCGTGCGGGCGGCGGTCGTGGTTGGCGCGGGCCGCGTCCCCGGCCACAATAGCCCGACCCTCTCGCCCTCCGGCGCAGGCACGACCACAAGGCCCGCACATGACAGTTCTGAAGGAAGCCCGCGTTCCCGACATCGGCGACTTCACCGACATTCCGGTGATCGAAATCCTGGTCGCCGTGGGCGATACCGTCGCCCGGGATCAGGGGCTGGTGACGCTGGAATCCGACAAGGCGACCATGGAAGTGCCGGCGCCGTTCGCAGGCATCGTCCGCGAACTGAAGGTCAAGCTCGGCGACAATCTGTCCGAGGGCGGGGTGGTCGCGATGATCGAGCCGACCGATGCCGCCGCTGCGCCCGCGCCCGCCGCGAAGCCGGAAACGGCGAAGGTCGAGACGCCGACGCCCGTCGTCGCCGCGCCGGCTCCGGCCGCGCCCGCGCCCGCAGTGCCTGCCGCTGCCGCTGCGCCGATGGGCGCAGGCCTGCCGCCGGTGCGCTTCGAGGCCGATGCCGTGCTGCCCGACAAGGTGCCCTACGCCAGCCCCGCGGTGCGTCTTTTCGCGCGCGAGTTGGGCGTGGATCTGTCGCGCGTGGCCGGCACCGCCCGCGCCGGTCGCATCAGCAGGGAAGACGTGCAGAATTTCGTCAAGGCCGCGCTGCAGGGCGGCGCTGCGGGAGGCGCGTCCGCGCCGGCCGCCGGTGGCGGCGGCGGTCTCAATCTGCTGCCGTGGCCGAAGGTCGATTTCTCGAAGTTCGGCGAGATCGAAGTCCGCGAGCTGCCGCGGATCAAGAAGATCTCCGGCGCGAACCTCGCCCGCAACTGGGCGATGATCCCGCACGTCACCCAGCACGACGATGCCGACATCACCGATCTGGAAGAATTGCGCGTCGCACTGAACAAAGAGAACGAGAAGGCCGGCATCAAGCTCACCATGCTCGCCTTCCTGATCAAGGCATCGGTTTCGGCGCTGAAGAAATACCCCGACTTCAACGCATCGCTCGACCCCGACGGCAATCTCGTCCTCAAGAAGTATTTCCACATCGGCTTCGCCGCCGATACCCCGAACGGTCTGGTCGTGCCGGTGGTGCGCGATGTCGACAAAAAGGGCGTGATCGAGATCGCGCAGGAAACCGGCGAACTGGCGAAGAAGGCGCGCGACGGCAAGCTCGGCCCGGCCGAGATGAGCGGCGGCTGTTTTTCGATCAGCTCGCTCGGCGGCATCGGCGGCACCGGCTTCACGCCGATCGTCAACGCGCCGGAAGTCGCGATCCTCGGCGTGTCGAAATCGGCGATCAAACCGGTATGGGACGGCAAACAGTTCGCGCCGCGCCTGATCCTGCCGCTTTCGTTGAGTTACGACCATCGCGTGATCGACGGCGCCGCCGCGGCGCGCTTCACCGCGTATCTGGGCGCGTTGTTGGCCGACATGCGCCGCGTGCTGCTGTGACCGGGGCCTGATCATGACGAACGCGATCGAAGTGAAGGTGCCCGACATCGGCGATTTCGACGGCATCCCGGTGATCGAGATCCTGGTGAAGCCCGGCGACACCGTGGCGAAGGACCAGGGCCTTGTGACGCTGGAATCGGACAAGGCGACGATGGAAGTCCCGTCGTCCGCCGCCGGCGTGGTGAAGGAACTGAAGGTCAAGCTGGGCGACAACGTGTCGGAAGGCAGCGTGATCGCGATCCTCGAGCGCGCCGACGGCGCCGCTGCGGTCGTAGGAGGGGCTTCAGCCCCGAGCCCTGCCGCACCGGCCCCTGCGCCCGCTGCAGCACCTGCGCCCGCTGCAGCACCTGCGCCGGCCGTCGCCTCGCCCGCACCCACGGCCGCCGCATCGAGCGGCCGCAAGGCCGACATCGAATGCCGCATGCTGGTGCTCGGCGCCGGACCCGGCGGCTACACCGCCGCGTTCCGCAGCGCCGACCTCGGCCTCGACACCGTGCTGGTCGAACGCTACGCCGCGCTCGGCGGCGTCTGCCTCAATGTCGGCTGCATTCCGTCGAAGGCGCTGCTGCACGCCGCGAACGTCATCGACGAAGCCGCGCACGCGAAGGATTACGGCATCGACTTCGGCGCGCCGAAGATCGCGCTCGACACGCTGCGCGCCTACAAGGAAAAAGTCGTCGGCCAGCTCACCAAGGGCCTGTCCGGCATGGCCAGGCAGCGCAGGGTACGTACGCTGCAGGGCGTCGGCAGATTCGTGTCGCCCAACGAGATCGAAGTCGCCGGCGAGGCGGGCACGCAGCTCGTGCGCTTCGAGCAGTGCATCATCGCCGCCGGCTCGCAGCCGGTGAAGCTGCCGGCGTTCCCATGGGATGACGCGCGGGTGATGGATTCGACCGATGCGCTTATGTTGCAGGACATCCCGAAGTCGCTGCTCGTGGTCGGCGGCGGCATCATCGGCCTGGAAATGGCCACGGTGTACCGCGCGCTCGGCGCCGAAGTCACCGTGGTCGAGTTCATGGATCAACTGATGCCGGGTGCCGACACCGATCTGATCAAGCCGCTCGCCGATCGCCTGAAGAAACAGGGTGTCCTCGTCCACCTCAAGACCAAGGTCGTCGAGGCGAAGGCGGAGAAGACAGGCATCGTCTGCAGCTTCGAAGGCGCGAGCATTCCGGCCAGCGACACCTACGACCGCGTGCTGGTCGCCGTCGGCCGCGCGCCGAACGGAAAGAAGATCGACGCCGACAAGGCCGGCGTCGCCGTGACCGAGCGCGGCTTCATCGAAGTCGACCGGCAGATGCGCACCAACGTGCCGCACATCTTCGCGATCGGCGACATCATCGGCCAGCCGATGCTGGCGCACAAAGCCACGCACGAAGGCAAGCTCGCCGCCGAAGTCGCGGCCGGCGAGAAGAAAGAGTGGGTCGCGCGGGTCATCCCGTCGGTCGCCTACACCGACCCGGAAATCGCCTGGGTCGGCGTGACCGAAACCGAGGCGAAGGCCAAGGGCCTGAAGATCGGCGTCGGCAAGTTCCCGTGGGCCGCATCGGGCCGCGCGATCGGCATCGGTCGCACCGAAGGTTTCACCAAGCTGATCTTCGACGAGGCCAGCCATCGCATCATCGGCGCCGGCATCGTCGGCGTGCATGCCGGCGATCTGATCGCCGAGGTCGCGCTCGCGATCGAGATGGGCTGCGAGGTCGCCGACATCGGCCACACCATCCATCCGCATCCCACGCTCAGCGAATCGGTGGGCATGGCGGCGGAAATCTTCGACGGCACCATCACCGATCTGTACATTCCGAAGAAGAAGTGATCGATATTTCCGGTAGAGCGGCCTTCAGGCCGCTGCTTCTCCTGCAAAGAGCAGCGGCCTGAAGGCCGCTCTTCAGGCATTGCCATGAAAACCCTCGGCCTCATCGGCGGCATGAGCTGGGAATCGACGATTCCCTACTACCGCATCGTCAACGAACGCGTGCGCGACCGTCTCGGCGGACTGCACTCGGCGAAGCTGGTATTGCACAGCGTCGACTTCGCGGAGATCGAAGCGATGCAGCATCGCGGCGAGTGGGAGGCGGCCGGCGACGTGCTCGCCTCCGCCGCGCGCGGTCTGCGTCAGGCAGGCGCCGACGCCATCGTGATCTGCACCAACACCATGCACCGCGTCGCATCGCAGGTGCAGGCCGCAGTCGATCTGCCGCTGCTGCACATCGCCGAGGCCACCGCCGCGCGCATCCGCGCGGCGGGCCTGACGCGGGTCGCGCTGCTCGGCACGCGCTTCACCATGGAGCAGGCGTTCTATCGCGAACGCATCGAAGCGGCCGGCATCGAGGTGCTCGTACCCGACGCGACGCAGCGCGATCGCGTGCATCGGGTGATCTACGACGAGCTGTGTCTCGGCAGGATCGTCGATGCCTCCCGCGAAGACTATCGCGCGATCATCGCCGACCTCGTCGGCCGCGGCGCGCAGGGCGCGATCCTTGGCTGCACCGAGATCGGAATGCTCGTCGATCAGGGCGATGCCAGCGTGCCGCTGTTCGATACCACCCGCATCCACGCCGAAGCGGCGGCGGATTGGGCGCTCGACGATGGGTCGCCGGGCGCCTAGAAGGCGAAGGTCACCCCCGCGATCGGGCCGTGGAAGCGCTGCTCGAAGCCGATCCGTCCGATGTCGTTCGCGCGGGACACATCGAGATCGAACCAGTCGTAGCCGGCGAAAATGCCGAATTTCGGCGTGAACCGATATTCCGCCAGCGCGTTGGCGCGGGTGATGTCTCCGTCGTAATCGCCGAAATCGCCCCAGTCCGCGTCCAGATACTGGCCCTGCGCGACGAAGCGCCAACGTCCATCCGCGGTGTTCGCCGACAGTCTCGCGCCGACCACCGGCGCGGTGCCGCGTTCGCTCTCGCGGACCCGGAAGCTGTCGTCGCCCGATTCGGCGCGCAGCGTGCCGCGCAGGCCCGCGGTTTGCGCGCCCACCTGCAGACCCAGGCCGAAGGTCGGCGTTTCCACCAGTCCGAAGTCGTAGACCACGCTGCCGAGGTCGAAGCGGGTATCGAGATCGACCCGCGATCCGGCCGGGAAGGTGGTGCCGTCGAAGGTCACGTCCTCGCCCAGCGACGCATCGTTGCCGGCGTCGTAACGGAAGTAGTTGACGTGGATGCGATGCCGGTCGGCGAAGCGGAACGTGCCTTCGAGGCGCGGCACCACGTCGTCGCCGATGTCGAAGCGGTCGCTGTCGTAATCGTAGGTGTCGCCGCCGAATTCGGCGCGCCCCGTGATCCGGCTTTCGGCATCGGCCTGCATGGCGCCGATGCGCAGGGTGACGCGGTCGTTGTCGGCGCGCGCCGTGGAGGCGACGGCCGCGAGCGCGCCGCACAGGCCGACGGCGAGCAGGGATCGATGGTTCATGGCGTGAATCTCCTGGAAGTGGGAACGTCGTGCGCGACGCCGCGCGCGGCGACGTCATCGCGATGCCATTGGCGATCCGTGGCGATGAAGACGAAGTGAAGGTGCAGACGGCATGGCGCGCGAGGCGGCGGCCGGCACGCTGCACGATCGACGCGGACGCGCAGCGATGGGCCGCCCGCGCGGATTCCGGGTTTCGATGCGCCCGCACCGCGGCGATCTGCACGATGCGAGCCCGGTGCGCCGTGCGTGGCCGCAAAGACGAAACCCCGGCTTGGGGCCGGGGTTTCGGTGCCTGCGTGTGTCGCCGAGGGACGACTTGAAATCGCAGGTCGCGATCGACGGACATCCACCCGCGGCGCGAAGTTCCCGCATGGTCCCGCACAGGCCGGAGAGGGCGACCTGCCGTTCAGACGGGCGGGATGCCGCGGAGGTCGAACCGGTGGCGCTTCGCGCGAGCCCGCGTCCGGACCCGTTCATTGCGGGCGAACAGGCTGGTCGAACAAGCCGGTCGAACAAGCCGGACTGAGGAACCGACGATGCCGGCCCCGGCCCGGCCTCCGACCGGGTGAGCGCCGGGCGACAATTTGTTGAATTCGATCGATACGGAAATATCGATTGATATTGCCTATTATCCCGTGCTGTGGCCTGAGACCGCCGTCGGTTGCCGCGGAAAACGGCCGACTGTTATACTTTTGCGGCTTCGCGGGGCGGTTATCGATGCCTCGTTCCACCGCAAGCCGAGACAGGATCGAGCGTGTACGACCCCATCGCCGCCGGTCGCCGTTCGGCGCTCCGCGCCACGGCCGTCCAGGCTGCCGTCGCCCTGGTGCTGGCGCTGGCGTTTCTGGTGCAGGGCGGCGGACATGCGATCGCGGCGGGGATCGGTGGCAGTGCGCTCGCTCTGGGCAATTGGATCGCCGCCCGGGTGTCGTTGAGTGGCATCGTGCCGGCACGGGTCGCCTTCGCCCGATTGCTGGTCGGCGTCGGGCTGAAATGGGTGGTCGCGCTGGGCATTTTCGCGATCGCATCGGGAGTCTGGCGTCTGCCGCCGCTCCCGATGGTGGCAGGGCTGGCGGCGGGCTCGCTGGCCTATCTGGTGGCTTTGAATCTTCGGTTACATCCCTCAACACGAACGCAAGACAAGGGTCGATAGCGTGATCGCCGAAAATACTGGTCAAACGGCCGAAACCGGTGGAGCCACCGAGTACATCCAGCACCACCTGCACCACCTCCAGTGGCAGGTCGGTGAGGGCAAGTTCATGACCCTCAACGTCGACAGCATCTTCTTCACGCTCCTGCTGTCCTCGATCTTCCTCTTCTTCTTCCTGCGCACCGCGCGCAAGGCCACCCCGGGCGTGCCGGGCAAGTTCCAGGCCTTCGTCGAAATGGTCGTCGGCTTCGTCGACGGCATGGTCCGCGAGACCTTCCACGGCCGCAGCAAGCTCATCGCGCCGCTCGCGCTCACCATCTTCTGCGTCGTGTTCCTGATGAACTTCATGGACATGATCCCGGTCGACTGGATCCCGGGCGCCTGGGCCAAGGCCTACGAACTCGCCGGCCACGATCCGCACCACGCCTACATGCGCGTCGTGCCCACCGCCGACCTCAATACCACCCTCGGCCTGTCGCTGATGGTGTTCCTGCTGATCCAGGTGTTCGGCCTGCGTCACAAAGGCCTGGCGACCTTCGCCAAGGAAGCCTTCACCGCGCCGTTCCACGCGCACAACCCGGTGATGAAGGTGCTGCTGGCGCCGGCCAATCTGCTGCTGCGCGTGATCGAGGAACTGGTCCGCCCGCTGTCGCTGACCCTGCGACTGTTCGGCAACATGTACGCCGGCGAGCTGATCTTCATTCTGATCGCGCTGATGACCTGGAACGCCGCGCTCTCCAGTGGCCTGACCTACGTGATGGCGCCGCTGCAGTTCATATCGGGCTTCGTGTGGACCGCGTTCCACATCCTCGTGATCACGCTGCAGGCCTTCATCTTCATGATGCTCACCATCGTCTACCTGAGCATGGCGGCCGAGAGCCACTGACCCCTTTCGCTACAACCGTCGCTTCAAGCATTCCCCACCCATCAGTTTCCTTTCAATTCGCAATCCGGAGTACACCATGGAAAACGCAGCCCTCATCGCCGAAGTGATGAAGTTCACCGTCATCGCGGCCGGCCTCCTCATCGGCCTGGGCGCCCTCGGCACCGCCATCGGCTTCGCCATCCTCGGCGGCAAGTTCCTGGAAGGTGCGGCGCGCCAGCCGGAGCTGACCCCGATGCTGCAGACCAAGATGTTCATCGTCGCCGGCCTGCTGGACGCCGTGCCGATCATCGGCGTCGCCATCGCGCTCCTCCTGATCTTCGCCAACCCGTTCCTGTCGGCGCTCGGCGCCTAATCAGCTTCGCGGTCAGGCAATCGCCGGCGGCGCGGGCCGTCGGCGTCAGGAGCACGCAATGGATATCAACCTCACTTTCGTCGTCCAGGGGCTGGCGTTCTTCGCCGTCGCCTGGATGGTGATGAAGTTCGGCTGGCCGCACATCATGGCGGCCATCGAAGAACGTCAGCAGAAGATCGCCGACGGCCTCGCCGCGGCCGACAACGCGCAGAAGAACCTCGCGCAGGCCGAAGAGAAGGTCAACGAGGAACTGAAGCTCGCGCGCGCCAAGGCCAACGAGATCATCGAACAGGCCCACCAGCGCGCGAACCAGATCGTCGATCAGGCCAAGAACGACGCCGTCGCCGAAGCCAACCGCCAGAAGGCGCTGGCCGAGGCCGACATCGCCGCCGCCGCCAACCGCGCCAAGGAAGACCTGCGCAAGCAGGTGTCCGTCCTGGCCGTGTCGGGCGCCGAAAAGCTGCTCAAGCGCGAGATCGACGCCAACGCCCACAAGGCGCTGATCGACGAACTCGCCGCGCAGCTCTGACGGCACGACGGAGACTTCGATGAGCCAGGCTCTCACCCTCGCCCGCCCCTACGCCCGCGCCGCGTTCGCGATCGCCCGCGAGGCCGGCGCTGCCGCGCAGTGGTCCGACGCATTCGGCTTCGCCGCGCGCGTGGCGGCCGATCCGCGCGTGCACGCGCTGCTCGGCCATCCGCAGCTCGGCCGCGGCGACGCGGTCATGCTGCTTTCGCCCCCGACGGAGACGGGCGCGTCCGAAGCGTTCGGCAACTTCCTCTCGGTGCTGGCGGAGAACCGTCGCTTGGCGCTGCTGCCGGAAATCGCCGGGCTGTACGAGGAACTGCGCGCCGAGGCCGAGCGCATCGTCAAGGCCAAGGTCACGTCGGCGACGACGCTGCCCGCGACCGAACTCGACGGCATCAAGGCCGCGCTGAAGCGCCGCTTCGGCCGCGACGTCGAGATCGAGACCGCGGTCGACGAAAGCCTGATCGGCGGCGCGGTGATCGATGCCGGCGACGTGGTCATCGACGGCTCGCTGAAAAGCAAGCTCGCCCGCCTGCAGTCGGCCCTCGCGCACTGACCGTGTCCGCCGAATAACACGCATTCATTTCATCGCCGGCGCCCGCGTCGGCACAAGGGAACCACCATGGCCAGCACCCAGCTCAACCCGTCCGAAATCAGCGAACTGATCAAGACCCGCATCGAAAAGGTCAAGCTCGCCGCCGAAGCGCGCAACGAAGGCACCGTGACCTCGGTGTCCGACGGCATCGTGCGCATCCACGGTCTCGCCGACGTGATGCAGGGCGAAATGATCGAGCTGCCGGGCGGCACCACCGCGCTGGCGCTCAACCTCGAGCGCGACTCGGTCGGCGCCGTGGTCCTCGGCGACTACGAACACCTGCGCGAAGGCGACACCGCGAAGACCACCGGCCGCATCCTCGAAGTGCCGACCGGCCCGGAAATGCTCGGCCGCGTCGTCAACGCGCTGGGCGAAGCGATCGACGGCAAGGGCCCGATCGAAGCCAAGGTCAGCGCGCCGGTGGAAACCATCGCCCCGGGCGTGATCTGGCGCAAATCGGTGTCGCAGCCGGTGCAGACCGGTTACAAGTCGGTCGACTCGATGATCCCGATCGGCCGCGGCCAGCGCGAGCTGATCATCGGCGACCGCCAGACCGGCAAGACCGCGCTCGCGATCGACGCGATCATCAACCAGAAGCATTCCGGCATCAAATGCATCTACGTGGCGATCGGTCAGAAGAACTCGACCATCGCCAACATCGTGCGCAAGCTCGAAGCCAACGGCGCGATGGCCTACACCACCGTGGTCGCCGCCTCGGCGTCCGAATCGGCCGCGATGCAGTACATCGCCGCCTACTCGGGCTGCACCATGGGTGAGTACTTCCGCGACCGCGGCGAAGACGCGCTGATCATCTACGACGATCTGTCCAAGCAGGCCGTGGCCTACCGCCAGATCTCGCTGCTGCTGCGCCGTCCGCCGGGCCGCGAAGCGTATCCGGGCGACGTGTTCTACCTGCACAGCCGCCTGCTCGAACGCGCCGCGCGCGTGTCCGAGGAATACGTCGAGAAGTTCACCAACGGTGCGGTGAAGGGCAAGACCGGTTCGCTGACCGCGCTGCCGATCATCGAGACCCAGG
>CAMLLG010000004.1 GCA_946480825.1 uncultured Lysobacteraceae bacterium | reverse complement strand
CGCTCGCCGCCACGTTCGCCGGAATCGTCGCGTTCGGCTGCGTGGGCGTGTTCGGTTGCGGCTGGGTCGGCTGGGGTTGGGTCGGTGTGTCGACACGCGGCTGCGTCGGCTGCGGCGTGGCCTGCTCCGGCTGCGTCGGCGTGGGGGTGGGCATGCTCGGCTGAGGTTGCGCCGGCTGCGGCTGCGTCGGGGTGTCGGCACGCGGCTGCGTCTGTTCCTGGCCCGGGAAGATGCCCAGCGCTTTCAGCGTGTTCTCGCCGGCCTTGCCGTCGACTTCGAGCCCCTGCTGCGTCTGGTACTGGCGCACCGCCGCTTCGGTCCTGTCGCCGTAATACCCCGTCGTCGGCAGCGGCTGACCCTGGTCGTCGCGAATGCCCGCCTTGTTCAACGCATCCTGCAATCTGCGGACGCCTTCGCCCCGCTCTTCCTTCACCAGCAGCGTGTCGCCGACCCCGCCGCTCTGCCCCTGCGTCGCACCGCTCTCGGTACGCGCCGGCGGTACCTGGCCCTTGTCCAGCGCGCGATGGAACGCGAGCCGCTCGTTGTAGTAATCGACGGCCTTCTCGGCGGTATAACCGGCCTGCACCTGGCCATAGGGCGAACCCGGCAGCGATGCCCATTCCTTGCCGCCGCGTTCGATCGCGGTGCGGATGTCGCCGTTACGCAGCGGTTCCATCACGCCGCGATACTGCATCTTCGCGACCGCGATGCGGTCCTGGCTTTCGGGCGAGAAATCGTCGATCTTCGGATCGTAGCGCTTGCGCATGTCGTCGACGTCGACCTGCTTCATCTGATAGCGGCCGACGTTGTAGCGCAACTCGTCGCGCGGCAGGGTGCCGTTGTCGGCGATGGCCGATTCGGCCATCAGACCGCGACTGCCGGGCACGCCGTTGCGTTCGCGATAGCCCGCGGGCGAACCATCGGCGTTGAGCGACTGATGCACTTCCTTCCATGCGACCAGATCGAGGTAGGCGCGCACTTCCGGCGTCTGCGATTTCAGGAAATCGCTGGCGGCGAAGTTGGCCTTGGCGTCCGGGTTGGCCGGTGTCTGCGGTTGCGGTTGCGGTTGCGGCGTCGGCTGCGGTTGCGCCGGCGTCTGTTGCGGCCGCGGCTGCGGTTGCGCATCGACGGTCTGCGGGCGCGGCTGCTGCGCCGGCTGCTTCAGGCCGAGCGCGGTCAGGGTGTCGTTGCCGGCCTTGCCGTCGACCTCGAGCCCCTTCTGTTCCTGATATTTGCGCACCGCCGCTTCGGTCCTGTCGCCGAAATACCCCGTCGTCGGCAGCGGCTGGCCCTGCTCGTCGCGAATGCCCGCCTTGTTCAGCGCATCCTGCAGACGCGTCACCGCATCGCCGCGCTCGCCGTGCCGGAGCACGCCGTCGGCCATCGGATCGGCATTGGTCGCGCCGGGACGCGCCGCGCCGTTGGACTGGATACGACCGCTGGTGATGTCGTTGATGTAGCGCTCGAACACCGCGGCCGGCGCTTCGACATGCGCATGCACCGAACCAGGGCTGCCGACATCGCCCATGCGACCCATCGGCTGCCCGTATTCGATCCGGCTGCCGTTCGCCGGCTGGCTGCCGCGCGCCATGTGCAGCGACTGCGCCAGCACGTTGCCGTTGTCGTCGACGATCTGCACCGTGTTCCAGTCGTCGTTGAGCACCCGGATGGTGCCCGACGCCGGCGCCGGGATGGTCGGCGGGTCGATGATGAAATCCTTCTTGACGTGCGGTTCGGTGCGGTTGCGGGTGCGCACTTCTTCCAGTTCGCCGTCGATGGTGCGGTATTCGCGCCCCGGCTCGCGGCCGCTGCTGGGGTGATGCTTTTCCAGATCGCGATAGCTGTTGACCCGCTCGACGCGGTTGCCGACGCTTTCGGTAATGACGTAATTCGGCATTGCGGTCTCTACCTCGTGAAGATGGCGATGCGAACCGGAGAGCCGGGTCGCGTCCGAAGACGGGAAGGTTCGAAACGGAAAACCGGGACTGCGGAACGACCTGGAAAATCCGGACGCGCGATTCGTGCGGGACGGGCGACGGGCGAGACGGTTGGAATCCGGTTCGCGACGTCGGCGGACCGCGCCGCGTCGATGCAGGAGACGGGACGGTGGCGGTGACGGTCGACGCGGTGGCGCATCGTGCGCACGATCGGGTCGGCGTCGGTCCGCGACCGTGTCGGTCTCAGTGCTCGACGACGGAAGAATCGCGGTCCGCGCCCATCGAACCCCTGTCCCGCAGGGCTGCGGCGATCTCCCGCGTCACGCACGGCCACACATCCCCAAGACAGCGGGCGTGGCGTGCACGGGAGTGCCCGGTCAGCGATGGCCGGCGCAGACGGGGGAGGCCGGAGCGCAGCGCTGGACCGCCCCGGACGGAGGCCGGGTGCGAGGGCTGGGAGGGGTGGGCGAAAAGGGGAACGGCGGCGGAACCACCGGTTGCTGGCGGTGCGGCCGGGCCGCGGAGGCCGGGGCCGGAGAGGCCATGGGATGCCGGTGCGGCATCCGCCGTCCGGGTGTCCCGCACGCCCGGAGACGCATGTCCCGGGCGATGTTCGGCAGTGGCCACTGCCTGCAGTCTCGTATCAGCCATGACAGCTTCCTCGTTGGATACGACTGGGTGAATAGGGTTGTGGGTGTTGCGGTGCCGCGGAGTCTGGACTCGGAGAGCTGGACCTTGGAGAGCTGGACCTTGGGGAGCTGGACCTGCTGGCGGTATGCCGCACGGGCATTCGGTGCCTGTATAGCACGACTTTTGCGGCGATGTCGCGGGCCTGCCATGGCCATCGAGCCACGATGCGGAGCCGAGGCCCGATCGACCCAACCGCAGGAATGCGCGGCAGAGGCTTGATTCGCAAGGCACCGGACCGACGCAGTCGAAAATGTCCCCGGTGTCATGGCGGCCGCCGACGATCGCCCCGACTTCGCCTCCCGACCGACGGGCGGTCGCGAGGCCCTGCGGTAAAATCGCCGCTTTCGCGCCCAGGGATCGCCCGCATGCAACTGTCCAACGCCCGCGCCATCGTCACCGGTGGCGTTTCCGGCCTCGGTTTCGCCGTCGCCAGCCACCTCGTCGCCCACGGCGGCAAGGTCGCGCTGTTCGACCTCAACGACGACAAGGGCACCGCCGCCGTCGCCGCACTGGGCGACGCCAACGCCCGCTATTTCCGCACCGACGTCAGCGACGAGGCCGGCGTGTCCGCCAGCGTCGATGCGGCGAAAGGTTTTCTCGGCGGCCTCAACGCCGCGATCAACTGCGCCGGCATCCTCGGCGCCGGGCGCGTGCTGGGCAAGGATGGCCCGATGCCGCTGTCGCAGTTCCAGACCACGGTGATGGTGAACCTCGTCGGCAGCTTCAACGTCGCCAAGGCCGCGGCGAACGTGATGCAGCACAACGAGGCCGGCGACGACGGCGAACGCGGCGTGATCGTCAATACCGCCTCGGTCGCCGCCTACGAAGGCCAGATCGGCCAGGCCGCGTATTCGGCCAGCAAGGGCGGCGTGGTCGGCATGACCCTGCCGATGGCGCGCGAACTCGCCCGCTTCGGCATCCGCGTGATGACGGTCGCCCCGGGCATCTTCTGGACGCCGATGGTCGACGGCATGCCCGAATCGGTGCAGCAGTCGCTGTCGGCCTCGATCCCGTTCCCGTCGCGCCTGGGCAGGCCGGAAGAATTCGCCGACCTCGTCGCCTACATCCTCGGTAATCCTTATCTCAACGGCGAAACCATCCGCCTCGATGGCGCCACGCGGCTGGCGCCGAAGTAGGGCGGGCCCTGGCCCGCCATGACGGTATCTCCGCTCGCTCTGAACCATGATCGAGGCCATTCGATCATTGCAAATCATCACCGAACAGTCGCAACGGCGGGCTGGGCCCGCCCTACATGGAATCCATGCAATGAAGGCTTACGACATCAAGAAAGGCAATGTGGTCGAACACAACGGCACCGTGTACCAGGTGCGCGACATCGAGCGTAGTTCGCCGCAGGGCCGCGGCGGCAACGTGAAGTACCGCTTCACCATGTACAGCGTGCCCGGCGGCAACAAGTACGACCTCAGCGTCGGCGCCGAGGACGATCTGAAGGAAGTGGAACTCGCGCGCCGCCAGGCCACGTTCTCGTACAAGGACGGCGAGGCCTTCGTGTTCCTCGACGACGAGGACTACACCCCGTACATGCTCGACGCCGACGTGGTCGGCGACGGCGCCGGTTACATCACCGATGGTCTTGCCGGCTGCTATGTGCAGGTGATCGACGACGCACCCGTCGCGCTGCAACTGCCGCAGAGCGTGGTGCTCGAAGTGGTCGAAACGCCGCCGGAACTCAAGGGCGGCACCGCGACCAAGCGCCCGAAGCCGGCGCGCCTGAACACCGGTATCGAGATCCAGGTACCCGAGTACATCGCCAACGGCGAGAAGGTCTGGGTGAACACCGTGACCGGCGAATTCGGCGGTCGCGCGGAGTGATGGCGCGGGGCGGGTATTGACCCGCCCTGCATGTCGACGCGTGCGTTCGCAAACACGTTCAGCCGATGCCGACAGGGCATCGGCTAAACGTGTTTGCTCACCCATTTCCTCGCCATGCGGACGATCGAGGGATCGATGCCCGGCTCTTCGATCAACGCATCGATGCGCCGCCAGGCCAGCGCATGCGATTCGTCGCTGACCGAGAAGTCTTCGCTGGCCGTCGCGCGCACGACGTAACGCACGTCGTAGTGCCAATGCCCGGGCACGTCGGCGCGTTCGGGAATCCAGTGCCGGTCGAGGTCGAAGATCTCCGGTGACACCACCAGCCCGGTCAATCCGGATTCCTCTTCGGCCTCGCGCAGCGCGACCGCGGCCAGATCGCGGTCGCCATCGGCGTGGCCGCCCAGTTGCAGCCAGCGGTCCAGCTTGCGGTGATGCGTCATCAGCAAGCGTTCGCCGGCGGCATCGACCAGCCAGGCCGAGGCGGTGAAGTGACCGGCCAGACGCGCCCGTCCGAACGGATCTTCGTCGCCCGGCGCCAGCAGCGCGACGAACTCGGCCACCGTGGAAGCCTCCTCCGGCCATACCCCCGCGTAGCGTCGCAGCCGGTCTGAAAGCGCATCGAGGCGGGGATCGGACGAGGGCGACGAAGCGTTCTGCATGAATGGGCGGCTCGCGAAGATGGCGCGGAATTATGGCCTCCCGACGTTACTTGCGCCCCGTCCGGGGCACGGGGTAAGGTGCCGGGCCGGTCGCGTCCGACCCGTGGAACGCCCCGCCGGCAAGGATTCGCAACACCGCCGCACTACACACACGAGGGGATACATTCAAATGGCGAGCGCTCCCAACCAGGGCATTCTGTCGCGTCTGCTGCTCCGCAAGAGCGTCGAGCAGGTGCAGCGGGAAACCGAAACCAGCCAGCTCAAACGCACGCTCGGGCCATGGAATCTCGTATTCCTGGGTATCGGCTGCATCATCGGCGCCGGCATCTTCGTGCGCACCGGCAACGCCGCGGCGCTGCACGCCGGGCCCGCGGTCCTGCTGTCGTTCCTGGTCGCCGGCATCGTCTGCGCGCTCGCCGGCCTGTGTTACGCCGAACTGTCCTCGACCCTGCCGGTCTCGGGTTCGGCCTACACCTACAGCTACACCACCATCGGCGAGTTCGCCGCATGGATCATGGGCGGCCTGCTGCTGCTCGAATACGGTCTCGCCGCGTCGGTGGTCGCGGTGGGGTGGTCCGGTTACGTGGTCAGTCTGCTCGGCGACTACGGACTGGTGATCCCGCCCGAACTCACCGGCCCCTACGGCCATGCGCTGATGCGCGACGGCAAGGAAGTCCTCGACGCCGCCGGCAATCCGATGACGACCCTGTTCAACCTGCCCGCCTTCCTGATCTGCATGACGCTGGCCGGCCTGCTGGTCATCGGCGTCTCCGAAAGCGCGAAGGTCAACAACGTCATCGTCGCGATCAAGATGACGGTGATCATCGCCTTCATCATCATCGTCGGCTGGTACGTGATCCAGAACATCGACACGCTGAAAGCCAACTGGGATCCCTTCATCCCCGAAGCCACCGGCGAGAAGGGCGAGTTCGGCTGGGGCGGCATCCTGCGCGCCGCGTCGATCGTGTTCTTCGCGTACATCGGTTTCGAAGCGGTCTCCACCGCCGGCCAGGAAGCCAAGAATCCGAAGCGCGACATGCCGATCGGCATCATCGGCTCGCTGCTGGTATGCACCATCCTCTACATCCTCGTCTCGATCGTGATGACGCTGATGGTCAACTACAAGATGCTGAACGTGCCCGACCCGGTCGCGGTCGCGGTCGATGCCCTCGGCCCGGAATGGGGCTGGTTCGCCAAGACCATCAAGGTCGGCGCGATCATCGGCCTGACTTCGGTCATCCTGGTGCTGATGTACGGCCAGACCCGCATCTTCTACACGATGGCCCGCGACGGCCTGCTGCCGGGCGTATTCGCCCGGGTCCACCAGAAGTTCAAGACCCCGTGGGTGAACACGCTGCTCGTCGGTCTGATCACCGCGGTCGCGGCCGCCTTCTTCGACATCAACACCCTGGGCGACATGACCTCGGTCGGCACCCTCGCCGCCTTCGGCATCGTCTGCCTGTCGGTGATCTGGCTGCGCGTCACCCACCCGGAGATCCCGCGTGGTTTCAAGGTGCCGCTGTATCCGGTGTTGCCGGCGCTGGGCATCGTCGCCTGCTTCGCGCTGATCTTCACCGTGGAAACCCGCGTGCTGATCTTCTTCGCGTGGTACGCCCTGGCCGCGGTCCTGACGTACTTCATCTACGGCATGCACAACTCGCGCCTGCAGAAGGGTCTGCCGCAGCACGAGTGATCCGGCGGGTTTCGCCTGCAGAACGAAAACGGCGCGGTTTCCCGCGCCGTTTTTTTACGTCGTTTTTTCGCCCGAAGACCGGGCGCTCAGCGGGCCCGGATCAGATCTTCTTGGCCCATGCGCTGCACCAGCCCTTGGCGACGACGCTGTTCTTCGGGAACAGAGTGCAGGGCCCGGTCGTCGCGCCCTTCGCGGCCTTGTAGAAATTGCAGTTCGCGCAGTTGCTGCCGGCCTTGAACGCGGCGTGCTTCACCTTGGTCGCGTCCTCGGTGTAGGCGAGCGCCTTCGCGGTGGGGTCGGTCACGGCGAGCTTCGGCAGCGGCTTCGCGGCGGGCGGCGCCGGCGCGGCGGCGTCGGCCTGGAGGGAATGCAGCGCCAGCGGCGCGGACGCCGCGGCGACGACGGCGATGGTCAGGAAACGGCGACGGGAAGCATCGTGTGACATGGCGGAATTCCGTGCGTGTGGGGTGGGGGGCGTGTGACGATGGAAGGAGTATCGGACCCGGAGCGCGCATCGTCCTTGCGCTGGATCAAGTGCGCCGACGGGATACGCATGGCGCGCGGCGAAGGATGCGCCGGATGCTAGCAATCGCGGGAAAAACAGGGCGAAACGCGAATTGTTCGCATCCGGCATCGGCCGCGGGATCGGCTTCCGCTAAACTTGCGGCCATGAACGCCCATGCCGCCCCTTTCGACACCGCCCGGCTGCAGATGCTGGCCGACGAGATCATCGTCAACGTCCGCGAACTCGCCCTCGCCGGCTGGACGCCCGCCACCAGCAGCAACTTCTCCCAGCGCCTGGACGAGCGCCACGCCGCGATCACCGTCTCCGGCCGCGACAAGGGCCGCCTGACCCGCGACGACATCATGGTCGTGGATTTCGAGGGCAAGGCGGTCGGCAGCGATCACCGGCCATCGGCCGAAACCCTGCTTCACACCCAGCTGTATCGACGGTTTCCGGAGATCGGCTGCGTGCTGCACACGCATTCGCACAACCAGACCGTGGCCTCGCGCCTGTACGGCGATGCCGGCAAAGTGCATCTGGCCGGCTACGAACTGCTCAAGGCGTTCGTCGGCAACCACACTCACGAAGCCGCCGTCGACCTGCCGGTGCTCCCGAACACCCAGGACATGCCCGCCCTCGCTGCGCAGGTCGAGGCGCTGCTCGACGCCGGCCCGCTCTGGGGCTATCTGATCGACGGTCACGGCCTCTATGCCTGGGGCCGGACCATGGCCGAAGCGCGGCGGCATCTGGATGCGTTCGAATTCCTGATCGGATGCGAGCTCGACCTGCTGCGGCTCCGCCGCTGATCCGCGCGCTCCGTAGGAGAGGCTTCAGCCCCGAGATCTCTTCCGTAGGAGGGCCTTTAGGCCCGAGCTTTTCCCGTGAAGAGCCTGAGTTCCGATCATCGACCCGGACACGGAAAGAAAATCTCGGGGCTGAAGCCCCTCCTACGCGACCTTCTCCCGTGGGCGCCCGCGCATCGCCGCATTCCATCGCGGAGATTGATCGCCTCCGGGCGCGGCCCCATCATGGCGCAACCCACGTCACCGTCCGGAAACACCGCCATGAGCCGCCTGCGCATCTTCGCCGACGACCGCCCCGACGCCCCGCTGTCGGAGACCCGCGACCACGCCGCGATGGCCGCCGAACTGGCGACGATCGGTGTCGATTTCGAGCAGTGGACCACCACCGCGTCGATCGCGCCGGGCGATGCGCCGGAGACGATCATCGCCGCCTACCGCGGCGATATCGACCGGATCAGCGCCGAGCGCGGCTTCACCACGATCGATGTCGTCAGCATCGCGCCCGACAATCCCAACCGCGACGCGATGCGCGCGAAATTCCTCGACGAGCACTATCACGTCGAAGACGAAGTCCGGTTCTTCGTCGCCGGCAGCGGCCTGTTCAGTCTGCACATCGACGGCAAAGTCTACGAAGTGCTGTGCGAGGCCGGCGATCTGATCTCGGTGCCGGACAAGACCACGCACTGGTTCGACATGGGACCGGAACCGAGCTTCGTCGCCATCCGCTTCTTCCAGCAGGCCGACGGCTGGGTCGGGCACTTCACCGGCACCGATATCGCGCAGCGGTTTCCGCGGTACGAGATCGGGCAGGCGGCGTGACGCTTGCGGCATCTGCACGCCAGGGATTGTCATCCCGGGCGCAGCGAGGGACCTGCTTTACCAGATGGACAGAAAAGGAAAAAACAGGTCCCTCGCCGGCATGACATCCTTCTCTGATCGACGATTCGACGCATCCGTTCCGGACAACGACGTATTCATGCTCATCCTCACCGACATCGAAGGCACCACCTCCTCCATCTCGTTCGTGAAGGACGTGCTGTTTCCTTACGCGCGGCGCGCGCTGCCGGCCTTCGTGCGCGAACGCGGGCAGGAACCGGAGGTGCGGCGCTGGCTGGATGCGGTCGCGATCGAACATGGCGCGGTCTGCAGCGACGCTGTCATCGTCGAGATCCTGCAGGGGATGATCGACGAGGACCGCAAGCACACCGCGCTGAAGGCGCTGCAGGGGATGATCTGGAGCGACGGCTACAGCGGCGCCGATTTCACCGCGCATATCTATTCCGATGCGGCCGCGAAACTGCGCGATTGGCATGCGGCCGGCATTCCGCTGGCGGTGTATTCCTCCGGCTCGGTGCCGGCGCAGAAACTGTTCTTCGGCCATACCGATGCCGGCGATCTCACCGCGCTGTTCGAGGGCTGGTTCGACACCGAGGTCGGCCACAAGCGCGAAGCCGGCAGTTATCGCGAAATCGCGCGCCGCCTCGACCGCCCCGCCGGCGACATCCTGTTCCTGTCCGACGTGGTCGAAGAACTCGACGCCGCGCGCGAGGCCGGCATGCGCACCGTGCTGATCGACCGTCGCGACGACTATCCGCAACCGCGCCTCGGCGACGCCGCGCACGGCCACGTCCGCGTCGAACGCTTCGACGCCATCGATACGGAACCCGTCTGAAGCCATGACCGCCCGCCTGCTGCCGTTCGTGTTGACGGTCGCGCTGGGCCTGTCGCACGCCGGCGGCGCACTGGCGGCCCAGAAAACCAAGGGCATGGCCGACCCCGGCCTGTACGAACGCGAACGCGGACGGGTCGCGGCGGCGGTGAACGCGCTGGTGCCGCAGCGCCCGGGCAAACCCGATCTGTACGTGGTCGGTTTCGGCGGCGACAGCAGCGAGGACGTATTCCGCAACGAAACCGAGTACCTCGAGAAACTGATGTCGCAGCGGTTCCGCAGCCAGGGCCGGGTGATCGCGCTGATCAACCACAACGACAGCCTGGTGCGCACACCGCGCCCGCTCGCGACCCTGGAGAACCTGCGCAACACGCTCGCCGGCGTCGGCAAGGTCATGGACCCCGAACAGGACGTGCTGCTGCTGTTCATGACCCTGCACGGCACGCCCGAGCATCGGCTGTTCGTGCGGATGGTGCCGGCCTATCTCGATCTGATCAGTCCCGAGGCGCTGCGCAAGGCGTTGGACGACGCCGGCATCCGCAATCGCGTGCTGGTGTTGTCCGCCTGTTTTTCCGGCGGTTTCGTCCCGGCGCTGAAAGACCCGCACACGCTGATCCTCACCGCCGCGCATCGCAACCGCACCTCGTTCGGCTGCGGCCCGGATTCCGACGCCACCTATTTCGGCCGCGCGTGGATGATCGAAGGCCTGAACGAAACCGCCGATTTCGTCGCCGCCTTCGAATCGGCGAAAACCCGCATCGATGCGCGCGAGCGCGCCGAAGGCTTCCGTCCGTCGAAGCCGCAGATCGAAATCGGCGACGCGATCCTGCCCCGCCTGCAGGCGTGGCGCGATCAGCTCGTGCCCGGTCCCGCGGTGCCCTTCGACCATCCGTCGCCGACGCAGGTCGCGGCACCGGACATGACCGAGAAACCCGACAAGGGCGCCGCGTCGAAGAAGTGATGCGGTCGAGGTCGCGAGGTGCTGTCGTCAGTGCAGCTTCTCGCCGCGCGCGAGCATCGCCACGAGCATTTCCACGCGTTTCGCTTTCGTGTCCGGCTTGTTCGCGGTCTGCACGCGCCAGCACACGGCGTAACGATTGGTCTTGTCCAGGGTCTCGAAGAAGGTGCGCGCTTTCCTGTTCTTCGCCAGCGCCGCGGCCAGTTCGGGCGGCGTTTCCATGTTGCGCGCACCGTCGTAAGCCGCCTCCCAGCGACCATCGGTCTTCGCGGCCTCGATCTCGCGCAGCCCGCCGGCGCGCATGCGGCCCGCGGCGATCAGGCGTTCGGCATGGCCGATATTGATCTTCGACCACAGCCCCTTCGGCCGCCGCGGCGTGAAGCGCTGCAGGAAATACGCGTCGTCGAAGCCCCGCTTCTGGCCGTCGATCCAACCGTGACACAGCGCCACGTCCAGCGCACCGGCGTAGGTGACCGTGGCGATGCCCGAATCCTTCTTGGCGATCTTCAGCCACAGACCCTTCGAGGTCGCGTTCGCGCACAGCCACGCCTCGAACGCCGCGTCGTCGGCGAACGGCAGCACCGGCAGATCGTCGGGCAAGGGTTTTGCGACCATGCTCATTCCTCCGCGTCGTCGAGGCGATAGCGGGTGTCGGCGCGCAGCTCGCCGCGCCAGGCGTCGAACGCGCGCACCTCGATGCGATGTTCGCCCACCGCCAGATCGGTCGGCAGCGTGCCGCGCCACAGATGCGGCGAGGGCATGGCTTCCGGCGACCGGTCGTAGCCGCGCAGGGTCTCGGCGTCGGCGTCGCGCAGATTCTCGCGCAACAGGTTCGGATCGGGCGAAAGCACGCGGCGCATCGGTCTCCAGTCGCCGCCGTCGATGCGGAACTCGACGCGATCGTCGCGACGCCCCATGTACACGTTGGCGTAGACGCCGTAGGCCGGGTAGGCGCCGCGCCGCAACACCTTCGGCGCATGCAGGCCGATCGCAGGATCGCCCGCCGAGCCGCCTGCCGAGCCGCCCGCCGCGCGCGCGACGTGCCAGCGCAGCGCATAGCCGCCGCCGCGCGCGATGCGCAGACTGGCGTAGCCGTTCGGCGTGCCGTCCGCCATCGTCGCATCGGGAATGCCCGCGGCATCCTTCGCCCCGGTCCAGAACGCACCGCAGGCCGCCCCCACGTTGTATTCGTGCAGCGGCGCCGCACCGTGCCAGCCGCTGCGCGCATCGTGCAGCCAATGCTGCTGCGCGTGGCTGTGGCCGCTGAGGATCAGCACCTGCGGAAAGTCTTTCAGCAGCGCGAACAACCGTTCGCGATCGGCATCGCGGAAAGTCTCGCGGCCCTCGTGTTCGAACAGCGGGATGTGCATGCCCAGCACCAGCAGACGATCCTTCGGCACGCGCGGCAGATAGGCTTCGAGGAAAGCGAACTGGTCTTCGCGGAAGCCGCCGATGTAACCGGAAGGGGCGCCGGGCGAACGTCCGGGCCCGTTGTTCGGCAGATAGATCACGTCGTCGAGACCGATGAACACCGCCTCTTCCTCTTCCCAGGCGAACGTGTCGGGCCCGAAGGTATTGCGATAGGTCAGCAGCGAATCCTCGTCGCGGGCGACATCGAAATCGAGATCGTGATTGCCGGCGATATGCAGCCACGGGGCGCCGATGCGCCGGGTCTCGGCGTTGAGCGCCGGATACAGGTCCAGCGCATCGTCGACGACATCCCCCAACGTGAGCCCCAGTTCGGGCGCGCCCAGGGTCTCGTCGCGGGCTTCGGCCAGCACGCTGTCGACGATATCGCGGGCGTAGTAGCCGACCTCCTTCGAAGTCGCGACCTGCGAATCGGCGAAGATCCGCACATTCAACCGGCCATCGCCCGGCGGCGCGCGACGCAGGGCGATGTCGAAACGTCCCGTCGCCCCGCGCGCCGCGATGCCGCCGTACTTCACCGCAGGCGCATCGCCGTCGGGCACATGCCGCCACAGGCCCGCACGCGCCGGATCCCCTTCGGGCAGACGCCAGCCGGCGGGCTTGATCGCGAAAACGGTCTGCCCCGGCGTCACGTCCAGCCGATAGCGCCCTGCGGCATCGCTGATCGCGAGCGCACGACCGTTGGACACCGCCACACCGGGCAGACCCGGTTCGCCGCGATCGTGGCGGCCATCGCCGTCGCGATCGTCGAAGACCGTGCCGGCGAACGCGCGCGGAATGTCCGCGGCCGCCACCCGGGCCACCGCGCACCCGGTCGACAGCCACAGGATGCCGACGAGGGCGCTCGTGAAGAATCGCATCATGACCTCTATTTCTGGCCGGACCAGTACAGGATTATGCCCGGCGACCGCGCCGCCGCGGAGCCCGACACCGGCGCGCGGGTGCAGTAAGATCGGCGTCTGTATCGACGGTCAGGGGGGAGGCATGCCGTTCCGACGCGCCTGGCTGCATGCCATCGTTGCCGCGACCCTGCTGCTGTTCGCGATGCATTGCCCGGCCGCGACGCCACCCGCGAGCCTGGACCCGGGCACCGAGTCGATCTCGCTGACGCCCTATCTGAGCCACTTCCACGACAAGAGCGCGGTGGACGACGTCGACAGCGCCTGGCGGCGACTGGCGCGCGGCGATTTCGAAGCCGTGCCCGCCGGCAAGACCGCATTCGGATTCCAGCGCGGCGCGTACTGGTTCCATGCGCGCCTGATCAACCGCAATCCCGCCGAGCCGCACTGGATGCTGGTGCAGCGGTTCGCGCTGATCGATCGCATCGACGTGTACGTGCGCTATGCGGACGGACGCATCGTGCATCAGGCCAGCGGCGATCATCTGCCGTTTTCGGCGCGCAGCATCTCCTACCGCCATCCGAACTTCCGCATCGATCTGCCGCCCGGCCAACCGGTCGACGTGCTGGTGCGCACGCAGAGCGAGAGTTCGATGCAGGTGCCGCTGGACCTGTACACCCCGTCCGCGTTCACCTCGCTCTCGCGCGACGCCCAGTTCGTGATGGGCGTGTACTACGGCATCCTGCTGGCGCTGTTCTTCTACAACCTCGTGCTGTGGTTGACGCTGCGCGACGCGAGCTATTTCTGGTATCTGTTCCACATCAGCGCGTTCGGCCTGGTGCTGTTCACGCTCAACGGCTTCAGCTTCGAATATCTGTGGCCGGAGCATCCATGGCTGGCGAACGTGGCGGTGCCGCTGTCGATCTGCTTCGCCATCATCGGCATGCAGCAGTTCGCGCGCACGTTCCTCGAAATGCCCAAACGCTTCCCGCGCGGGAACATCGTCAGCTTCGTGTTCATCGGTTTCTGCGTGTCGCTGGGCATCGCGTCGCTGTGGCTGCCCTACAGCGCCTCCACGCCGTGGGCCACGCGCGCGGTGATCGTCAGCGTGCTGTGGACGGTGACCGCCGCGATCGTGGTGCTGCGCCGCGGCTACATGCCCGCGCGGCTGTTCCTCGCGGCCTGGGCGGTATTCCTCACCGGCACCGCGATGATCGCCGCGCTCGCCTTCGGCCTGCTGCCGAAGAATCTGATGACCGAATACGGCGTGCAGATCGGCTCGGCGCTGGAAATGCTGCTGCTGTCGATCGCGCTGAGCTATCGCTACGCCTCGCTGCGCAACGAGAACGAACGCATCGCCGCCGAAGCGAACCAGCAACTGGAACGGAAGGTCGCGCAGCGCACGCAGGAAGTGCGCAGCGCGCTGATGCAGCTGGAAGACGCGCATCGTCGACTGCGCGATTCCAGCCGTCGCGATGGCCTCACCGGGCTTTACAACCGCACCCATTTCCACGAGAGCTTCGAGGCGCTGCTGCAGGAAGGCCGGGAGCAGGCGCGTCCGGTCTCGCTGCTGATGATCGATCTGGATCACTTCAAGTCGATCAACGACCGCTACGGTCACCTGGTCGGCGACGACTGCCTGCGCTGGGCGGCGCAGCGCATCGGTCAGGCTCTGCGCGTGCACGAAAGCTCGGTGCTGGCGCGCTTCGGCGGCGAGGAATTCGTGGTGGTGCTGCCCGGGCACGACCTGCACGGCGCGGTCAACGTGGCCGAGAGCCTGCGCCGACGACTGGTCGAAGAGCCCTGCGTCAGCGGGCCGCATCGCCTGCGGGTGTCGGCAAGCATCGGCGTGCACACCGTCGATGCCGGCAGCGGGACCGACTCCGACGCCGCGCTGTCGGTCGCCGATCAGGCGCTGTACGCGGCGAAGGCGAACGGCCGCGACTGCGTGCGGACGTCGATCACGGCGGCGTGAGGCCGGAGGTTCGTTCGTTGTTCTCACGCTCGGGCTTTCGTTGCCGCTTGAAACGCCACAACACTTTCCGCTGCAGCTCATGATGCCTTCGGTAAAGCCTGGAATCTTTTTCGCGCTGGAGCGCGAGTGACTTTCTTTTTGAAAAGAAAGTCACCACTGCGTCGCTTGCGACGCGAACGGCGAAGCCGGCCCGAAGGGCGATCGCCGAAGGGGTGAGTCAAGAAAACACTCAAGTCCAATTCAAATCTGCCATCTGAACTTTGGTCGGGATTTTTCGATGAGACATCCCTGTCTCATCGAAAAACGATGCACATCCTGTGCATCGCCCTCCGGGTCTCCGGCTCAGGAATGGATGCGGCCTCGACGGGAATATCGATGGAACGAAGGACTCTTCTGGAATGGTTGCTCACAAGGAAGAAATTCATTCTGGATGATGCCGCATCAAACGAGAGCAGAACCACACTCATGTCGGCGCGCATATCGTCCCAACGACCGCGCAGCAACGACGCGCGCCCCCTTGCCCGTAGACCCGGAGGGCGGCGCACAGGAGGTGCGCCGTTTTTCTACGAGACACGGATGTCTCGTAGAAAAATCCCGACCATGCTGCAGGCGGCAGATTTGAATTGGATCTGAGTGTTTTCTTTGGTGACTTTCTTTTCAAAAAGAAAGTCGCTCGCGCACCAGCGCGAAAAAGATTCCGGGCTTTACCGAAAGCATCGTGAGCAAAGAGCGCTTCGGCGTTTCAATCCGGACGACAGGCCGACCAGACGGGACCCGATCCAACCGTCTTCGCCAACCACAAAAAGGGCCCGCGATGCGGGCCCCCATTCTTGCACCGGAACAGACCGGATCAACCGCCCGGGATCGGCGGCGGCGCGGACGTGCTGGTGATGTTGTGGATGTAACGCTCGAACACCCGAGTGTAATCGCGGGTGGTGTGGCGATCCAGCACCGCGGCGTTGAGATTGTCCAGCACCGCGTTGTAGTGCGAAACCACGCCGGCTTCGCCGCCGAGGTTGTTGAGCTTCAGCATGCTGCCCATCGCATCCAGCGTGCGCACAGCGTTTTCGCGCGAGACGTTGTCGCGCACCTGCTGCCGGCCGATCGCGATCAGCGCCTTGTAGATGTCCTTCAGCTGTTCGATGAAGTTCTTGCGGATGTCGATGTTGAAGCCGGTCTCGCCCAACGAGAACTTCAGCTCCACGTCCATGTCGATGGTGCCTGCGGTCTCGATGGCGACGTAGCCGACGCGCTGGTTCACGTACTCGTAGCGCTTGATCATGCGCTTGCTGGACACGGCGGAATCGCCGTCGACGTGGATCAGGGCGAGGTTGGTGAAGCAGTACTCGTCCTTCTTCGACTTGATCAGGAAGAAGATTTTTTCGCCGTCTTCGTGGAAGAGGTAGTCGTCGGCGTCGACCTTGTCGTAGTCGGACGGTGAGACGATGACGCCGATGTCGCTGATGCCGAGGGCTTCGGCGGCGAGCTTCTTGAACACGCGGATCTCCTTGGGGAATGGCGCGCCACCGGGACGGCGACGGTCGCGCGCAATCTAGCAAAAAGAGATGGCGTGCGACGCCATGACCGATGGCCTATGGAGTCGCCGCATGGCGCCCATATCTTGCGCCTCTTGGGCGTCCCGCGCGGTCACCCGCGCCGCGTGTCCAGCACCGCGCGGGCATCGTCCAGGGACAGCCCGCGCGCCTGCAGCAGTACGATCAGGTGGTACAGCAGATCGGCGGCTTCGCCGAGCAGCGCGTCGTCGGCTTCCGCGACCGCGGCCAGCGCGGTCTCCAGGCCTTCCTCGCCGACCTTCTGCGCGATGCGCTTGATGCCGGCGTCGAACAGTTTCGTGGTGTAGCTGCCGACCGGACGTTCGGCATGGCGCCTGCGGATCAGCGCCTGCAGTGCGCCGAGGGTGTCGCCGGGCGCGTCCGGGAAACAGCTGACGGCGCCGAGATGGCAGGTCGGGCCGTGCGGACGCGCCTGCACCAGCAGGGTGTCGCGATCGCAATCGGTTTCGAGCCGCACCAGCGCGAGCACATGGCCGCTGCTTTCGCCCTTGGTCCAGAGCCGCCCCTTGCTGCGGCTGAAGAAGGTGACACGACCGCTGTCGAGCGTCTGCGCCAGCGCCTCGCGCGACATGTAACCGACCATCAACACGCGCAGACTGTCGGCGTCCTGCACTACCGCCGGCAGCAGGCCGTCCTGTTTGTCCCAGGCCAGAGTGTCGATGTCGAGCGCGACCGTAGTCGCCGTGGTCGTTTCGTTCACAGCCGCACCTCGATGCCCTGCGCGCGCAGATCGCGCTTGAGTTCCGGAATCGCGATCGCACCGGAGTGGAAGACGCTCGCCGCGAGCGCGGCGTCGACATCGGCGTCGCGGAAGGCATCGACGAAATGTTCGGCCGCACCGGCGCCGCCGCTGGCCACCAGCGGCACGTCGCAGATCGCGCGCACCGCCCGCAGCTGTTCGAGGTCGTAGCCCTTGCGCACGCCGTCGCTGTCCATGCAGTTCAGCACGATCTCGCCGGCGCCCAGCGCCTGCGCTTCGCGCACCCAGTCCAGCGTGGCCTTGCCCGGCGCGCGGGTCTTGTCGGGATCGCCGGTGTGGCTGCGCACGCGCCAGACGCCGTCCGGGTCGCGCATCGAATCGATGCCGACCACCACGCACTGGTTGCCGTAGGCCTCGGCGATTTCGGCGATGAGCTGCGGCCGCTCCAGCGCCGGGGTGTTGATGGAGACCTTGTCTGCGCCGGCGAAGAGCACGCGGCGCGCGGTGTCGACGCTGCGGATGCCGCCGGCGACGCAGAACGGGATGTCGATGACCGAGGCCACGCGCTCGACCCAGTCGACATCGACCGCACGACCATCGGGGCTGGCGCCGATGTCGTAGAACACCAGTTCGTCGGCGCCCTGATCGCGATAGCGGCAAGCCAGTTCGACGATGTCGCCCATGTCGACGTGGTCGCGGAAACGCACGCCCTTGACGACACGGCCGTCGCGCACGTCGAGGCACGGCACGATGCGCACGCTCAGCATGCCAGCGCCTCCTCGACCGTCAGCCGGCCTTCCAGCAGCGCCTTGCCGAGCACCGCGCCGGCGCAGCCCGCGTCGCGCGCGGCGGCGACATCGGCGACATCGCGCACGCCGCCGCTGGCCTGCAGCGCAAGGCCGTCGCCGCGCGCGATCACGCGACGATAGAGTTCGATGTTCGGCCCCTGCATCATGCCGTCGCGGGCGATGTCGGTGCACAGCAGATGCCGCGCGCCGGCGTCGCGATAGAACGACAGGCAGGCGTCGAGATCCAGCGTCGCACGCTCGGTCCAGCCGTGGATCGGCAACTGCCACACGCCGCCGTCGTCCTGCCGCGTATCGAGCGCGATGGTGATGCGCTCGGCACCGTAGCGCCGCAGCCAGTCTCCGATACGCGCCGGTTCGCGCACCGCCAGCGAACCGACGACCACCCGCGATGCGCCCGCATCGAGGATGTCCGCGATCGCGGCTTCGTCGCGCACGCCTCCGCCGGTCTGCACCTGCAGGCGGCCGTCGTCGGCGATCCGGCGCAGCAGCGTCGCGAGCGTGTAGCCGCCCGCGCGCGCGGCGTCGAGATCGACCAGATGCAGCCAGCGCGCGCCGGCATCGGCGTAACGCATCGCGACCGCGAACGGATCGTCGGCATAGCGCGTCTCGCGCGCGTAATCGCCCTGCAACAGGCGCACGACGCGACCGTCGCGCACATCGATCGCGGGATAGGCGGTGAAGATGGCGTCGTTCATGCGGGCAGCTTCAGGAAATTATCGAGCAGCGTCAGCCCGGCCGCGGACGAGCGTTCGGGATGGAACTGCGCGCCGTAGCGCCGGCCCTGCCCCACCACCGCGGCGAAGCGCTGGCCGTGATCGGTGTCGGCGAGCACGCAGGCGTCGTTCTCCTCGTCGGCGAGCACCGCATAGCTGTGCACGAAATAGGCGTGCGCGCCATCGTCGACGCCGTCGAGCAGCGGCGTGGCGCGCCCCTCGGCATCGACACGCTTGCGCAGCCGGTTCCAGCCCATGTGCGGCACGCGCAGGCCGGGGCCGCCGGCAAGTTTGCGCACGCGCCCTGGCAGCAGCCCGAGACACGCGACATCGCCCTCTTCCGAGCGCTCGAACAGCAACTGCATGCCGACGCACACGCCGAGCAGCAGCGCGGTGCTGGCGCGCAGCGCCGCGTCGAGCCCGCGTTCGCGCAGCAGCGCCATCGACGGCGCCGCGGCGCCGACGCCGGGCAGAATGATCCGTTCGGGTTCGCCCAGCGCGTCGGCATCGCGCACCAGCCGCGGCGCCGCGCCGATGCGTTCCAGCGCGTAGCGGACCGAGCCGAGATTCGCGCCGCCGGCATCGATCAGCGCGAGGTCGCCGCCGTTCGGACGGCGGACGTCGGGGCTGGCGCTCACAGCGTCCCCTTGGTGCTCGGCAGTGCGTCGCCTTCGCGGCGGATCGACTGGCGCAGCGCGCGCGCGACCGCCTTGAAGCAGGCTTCGATCTTGTGGTGATCGTTGTCGCCGCGCACCGAGAGATGCAGATTCAGACCGGCGGTTTCGCACAGCGACCGGAACACGTGCGGCACCAGTTCGGTGGCCAGATCGCCGACCTTCTCGCGTTTGAATTCGCCGTCGAACACGAAATACGGGCGTCCAGACCAGTCGAGCGCGGCGGACGCCTGCGCTTCGTCCATCGGCAGCGTGAAGCCGTAACGCTGTATGCCCTTCTTGTCGCCCAGCGCCTGACGCAGCGCCTGGCCGAGCGCGAGCGCGGAATCCTCGACCGTGTGGTGCTCGTCGATGTGCAGATCGCCGTCGCAGCGCAGACGCAGGGCGAAACCGCCATGTTTGCCGAGCTGCTCCAGCATGTGATCGTAGAAGCCGAGACCGGTCTTCACGTCGGGATCGGCCTCGCGGTCGAGATCGACCTCGACCTCGATCTTCGTTTCCTTCGTCGCGCGCACCACCTTCGCGGTGCGCGGCACGTCGACCAGCGCGTGCGCGATCTGCGCCCAGTCCACGCCGTCGCCGAACTGCGGCGACTTCAGCTTGAAACCGCGGATGCCGAGATTCGTCGCGAATTCGATGTCGGTCTCGCGGTCGCCGACCATCGCCGAGCGCGCCCAGTCGATGCCGCGGTCGCGCAGCAGCGGCTGCACCAGCCCGAGCCGCGGCTTGCGCGTCGGTGCGTTCTCGTGCGGAAAGCTGCGGTCGATGAGCGTGTCGCGGAAGCGGATGCCCTGGCTCTCGAAGATCTGCACCATCAGCGCGTGCGGACCATCGAAATGCGCCTGCGGAAACGCGTCGGTGCCGAGCCCGTCCTGGTTGGTCACCATCACGAACTCGTAGCCGGCATCGCGCAGGCGCAGCATCGCCGGAATCACGCCGTCGACGAACGCCAGCTTGTCGTAGGCATCGATCTGGAAATCCGCGGGTTCGCGGATCAAGGTGCCGTCGCGGTCGACGAACAGAACGGGTTTCGTCGCGCTCATGCCGCGGCCTCGACCGGCCGCAGCGCCGAGAACACCGCATCGTTCTCTTCCGGTGTGCCGATGGTGATGCGCAGCGCATCGCCGAGACCCGGCGCGGCGCGCATGTCGCGCACCACCACGCCGGCGGCCAGCAGGCGTCGGTAGGCGGTCTCGGCGTCGTCGAAGCGGGCGAGCAGGAAGTTGCCGGCACCGGGATAGACGCGGCTCACGCCGGCGACCGACCGCAACGCGGCGAGCATGCGCTCGCGTTCGGCGCGGATGCGTGCGGCGCGTTCCGCGGCCTGCGCCAATGCCTCGGGCGTCAGCGCCCGCAGCGCCAGCGCGGCGCAGGGTTCGGGCACCGGATAGGGCGCCTGACAGCGGCGCAACACGTCGATCAACGCCGGATCGGCGAGCAGGCAACCGATGCGCGCGCCGGCCAGCGCGTGCAGCTTGGAGAGCGTGCGCAACACCGCGATGTTAGAGTATTCGTCGATCAGCGACGCCGCCGACGGCGCGTCGGCATATTCGATGTAGGCCTCATCGACGACCACCAGCGCGCGACCGAGCAGCATCTGCGCCATCGCGCGGATCGCCGCGAGCGGGATGAGTTCTCCGGTCGGGTTGCCCGGCGAGCACAGGAACACGATCTTCGCGCGACGCGCGGTGGCGAGATCGCGCATCGCGGCGAGATCGGCGATCCAACCGTCGCCGTAATCGCGCAGCGGCGCTTCGACGATGGGCGCGCCCTGCAACCGCGCGCACACCGCGTACATGCCGAACACCGGCGGCGCGATCACCACCGGATCGCGTTCGGCGCGGCACAGCGCGCGCACCAGCAGATCGATGGCCTCGTCGCTGCCGCGGCCGATCAACACCTGTTCCGGACGCACGCCGTAAACCCCGGCCAACCGCGCGCGCAGCGCTTCAGGCTGCGGCTGCGGATAACGGCGCAGCGCACCGGCGTCGTCGGCCGCATTGGCCCAAGGCGATTCGTTGGCGTTGAGCCAGATCGTGCCGTCGACCTTCTGGCTGCGCGCGGACGCATAGCCCGCGAACGCGCGCAGATCCTCGCGCACGAGGTCGAGCACGGCGGGCCGGGGATACGTCGGCGACGGCGTGCTCATCGGCGGCCTTCCGGCGGGGCTGCGTCCAGCGCCGCATCCAGCGCCGCGATCCGGATCGAGACCGCGCTGGCGTGCGCCTGCAGCCCTTCGGCCTCGGCGATGCGCACCGCGCTCGGCCCGATCCTGCGCAGGCCTTCGGCGCTCACGCTCTGCACGCTGATCGAGGTCTGGAAACCGGTGACCGACAGCCCGCTCCACGCGCGCGCGGCGCCGCCGGTCGGCAGCACGTGATTGGTGCCGCTGCAGTAATCGCCCAGCGCTTCCGCGGCGTAATCGCCGAGGAACACCGAACCCGCCGCGCGCACGCTGCCCAGCCAGGCCTCCGGCGTGCGCAGCGCGAGGATCAGATGCTCCGGCGCATAGCGATTGCTGACCTCGAACGCGACTTCGATGGAGGGCACCAGGATCAGCCGCGACTGCGCCAGCGCCCGGCGCGCGATGTCGGCACGCGGCAGGCGCGCGAGCTGGCCGGCCAGTTCCGCGGCCACCCGCGCCATCAGCGGGCCCGAATCGCACAGCAGGATCACCTGCGAATCCGGGCCGTGTTCGGCCTGCGAGAGCAGATCGGCGGCGACGAAAGCCGGATTGGCGCCGCCATCGGCGATCACCAGCAATTCCGACGGCCCGGCCGGCATGTCGATGGCGGGACCGCCTTCGACCGTCGACACCTGGCGCTTGGCTTCGGTCACCCAGGCGTTGCCGGGGCCGAACAGTTTGTCGCAGGCCGGCACCGTCTCGGTGCCGATCGCCATCGCGGCGATGGCCTGGGCGCCGCCGAGCTTGAACACCCGGCTCGCGCCGCAGTGACGCGCGGCGAACAGCACGGTCGGATCGGCGCTGCCGTCGGGACGCGGCGGCGTGCAGACCACGACCTCGTCGCAGCCGGCGATGCGCGCGGGCACGCCCAGCATCAACATCGTCGACGGCAGCGGCGCGCTGCCCGCGGGAATGTACAGACCGACGCGGGCGATCGGCCGCACGATCCGCGCGCAGCGCACGCCTTCGGCGGTGTCGACCGCGTATTCGCGCGCGCCGCTCTCGCGATGGAAAGCATCGATGCGCTCGGCGGCATCGACGATCGCGGCCTTCAGCGACGGGTCCAGTGCGGCTTCCGCGGCCTCGAATTCCGCAACGGACACTTCGAAGTTCTCGAGGATGGCGTGATCCAGCAGCCGCGTGAACTTGCGCAGCGCGGCGTCGCCGTCGGCGCGGACGCGGGCGACGATCTTGCCCACGCCCAGGCGCACCGCGGCGGCGGAATCCTGGGTCGGGCGGCGCAGCGCCGCGCGCTGTCCGTCCGCATCCAGATTGACCCAGGTCAACAGATTGAGATCGATCCGGTTCGCGAGCGCACCGCTCTTCGACATCGTCATGCCAGCATCCTCTCCACGGGCAATACCATCAGGCCGCGCGCACCAGCGCGCTTCAGATCTTCCAACCGCTGCCAGGTCATCGCGCCATGACACAGCGCCTGGACCGCGACATCGCCCCCGGGCTGGCCGTCGAGCGAGGTGACGGTCGGCGGCTCGGCGTCCGGCAGCAGTTGCATGAGGTGCGGCAGGACCGCGCGCGGAGCTTGCAGCATCAGCAGCTTGCTGTCGCGAATCTTCATCACACCGTCGAGACGGCGCAGCAGCAGCTCCGCGATGCCGGCGCGCACGTCGGCGATGCTGTCGGCCGGACCGGCCAGCACCGCCTCGCTGTCCAGCACCACTTCCACCGGCTTGAGCCGATTCGCGGACAGCGTGCCGCCACTGGACACCAGATCGCAGACCAGATCGGCCTGGCCCAGCCGCGGCGCCAGCTCGACCGAGCCGGACATCAGCACCACGGTCGCGTCGATGCCGCGCTGCTGCAGCCAGCGCCCCAGCAACGCGGGATAACTGGTGGCGATGCGCTTGCCCGGCAACTGGATTTCGGGCTGCCAGTCCCAGGTGTCGGGAATGCCGAACATCAGCCGGCAATGGCCGAAGCCGAGACCGCGCAATTCGCGGAACGGCCCCGGTTGCCCGCGGCTTTCGCGCTCGTACTGCTGCTCGATCAGGACGTTGCGCCCGACCATGCCGAGGTCGCAAACGCCATCGGCGATGAGGCCGGGGATGTCGTCGTCGCGGACCAGCAGCAGATCGATCGGCAGCGATTCGCCGTAATAGAACTGCTTGTCGCGGCTTTCCTGCCAACTCAGGCCGGCGGCGGCGAGCAGCGCCAACGCCGGCTCGCTGAGCCGCCCGCTTTTCTGGATCGCGATGCGCAGGCGATCGCGCGACGGGTCCCGCACGCTTGCGGCGGCCGTTCGTTGCATGTCGGTCTTCCTTCAGTGCGCGCCGTCGGCGCTGCTGTTGTCGCGCGTCTGGCGCTGGATGGCGAGGGCGTAGCCGCCGCTGCCGCGTTCGAGCGTGCGGGCGACCCGGCCGATGGTGGTGACGCTGACCCCGGTGCGGTCGTGGATTTCGCGATAGGGCACGCCTTCGGCCAGCAACGGCACCACCTTCCAGCGGTCGGCCATCGCTTCAAGTTCGGCCGGCGTGCACAGGTCTTCGAGAAAGGCGCGCACGTCCACCGGTACCGCCAACCCGGCGAGCGCGCGCGACAGCGCATCGAGGTCGGCCTCGGCGTCGCGGTCCGGAACGGGCTGGGGACGGTGTTTCATGGCGGATGGCCGGACGACCCGGCGGCACTCATGTATTAACGTGCTAGTACATTAACGCGTCGCACCGTGATCGGTCAAGCCGGCTTCGGGTCGGCAACCCGGAATGAGGATCAGGCCGGGGGTTTCGGCGAAGCCGGCATCGGTGCCCCGCGCCTGGCGGCCGCCAGACGCCGGAATTCGGACTCGATGGGCGCGACGCCGTAACGGGCTTCGAGCCGGCGGACGATGAAATGGCCGCGGGCCATGTTCTGGAAGTGATCGGTGAACAACGCGTTGATCGTCGCGCCGCCGGCCGCGCCGACGATCGGCACCATCTGCGCCGCGGCCTTCTCGCTGAACACCACACCGAGGCGCGCGGCGACTGCCTTGACCACTTTCGTCAGCAACGCGCCGGCCTCGCTGGCGGCGACCGAGCGCTTCGCGGCATGCGCGATCAATGTCGGTCCGGCGCCTTCGGCCGCGGCCTCGATCATCGCCCGCGTCGCGTAGTAACCGGCCTCTGCGGCATCGTCCGCCGCGCCGCTGCCGCCGAGCGAGAACACCGCGATGCAGTCCTGCTGCACGCGCGGATCTGCAAGGGAAAAGCCTTCGCTGCGCGCGATGTCGGCGATCGCGCGCAGCATCACCGTCGTCGCCGCCGGAATCTCCACCAGCAGGCCGGTCCAGCCGAAGAAACCGCCGGCGGCGCCGGTGGCGGCGGCGACCGCCTTGTGCATGCGCGTCGAGGCCTTGCGTTCCGGGGCGTCGTCCATCTTCCACAGCGCGACCTGCGCGGATTTCTCCAGCGCGGCTTCGACCGCACCGTGGATGCGCCGCGACGCGCCCTTCGGCAGTTTCGCGAGCAGTTTCTCGACCGGCGTGCCGACCAGCGCGGCGATGCGGATCGTCAGCGACGGCGTGGTCAGCAATGCGACCGCGCGTTCGAGATCGGCCAGATCCTGTCCGGCGAGCCTCTGCCTGGCAAGGCTCGACGACACCTGCATGGCCGTCGAGGGAATGACGTCCTGTCCCGACATCGCGCGGCGCCCGGCTCAGCGCGCCTGCCGGACCGCCGCGAGCACCCCGCCCTCGCGCACGACCGCCAGCATCGCGGCGAGATCGATGTCCAGCGCGCGGTCGCGCTCCAGGAACGGCACATGCTCGCGGATCGCGGCATGCGCCGCGGCGACGGCGACGCCCGGATGGAAGGGCTCGGCCGCGGACAGTTCGGCGCGCAGCGCTTCGACTTCGGCCAGGAACGTCTCGTGCCCCGGCGTGCCGGGCAGCGGACCGCCCTGCACCTTCGCGGCGAGCGCGGCGGCATCGGCGCGATCGGCGAGATCGCGCGCGGCGTTGATCATGTCGCGACGCAGATCCAGCGCCTGCGCCGCGGTCATGAGTTCGAGCGCCAGCACCTTGCCCAGATCCTCGACCATCGCCAGCACGTGACGCGCTTCGTTCGCGCCCATCGACACGTGGTCCTCGGCGTTGGCGCTGGTCGGAATCGAGTAGACGGAGGCCGGATGCGCGCGGCTGGCCAGATCGTTGACGATCGCGGCCGCGGTGTACTGCACGATCATGAAGCCGGATTCGGTGGCGTCCTCGTTGCCGATCAGGAACGGCGGCAGGCCGTCGCTGGTCGCGGGGTCGACGAGCTTGTTGAGCCGGCGCTCGCTGATCGACGCCAGCACCGGGATCGCCGCCTTCACGTAGCTCATCGCCAGCGCCAGCGGCATGCCGTGGAAATGACCGGCGGAGATCACCTGTTGCTCGACGTGCTCGGCGCGCGCGTCCGGAAACACCAGCGGATTGTCGGTGACCGCGTTCAATTCGATGTCGAGCACGCGCCGCGCCTGCGCCGCGGCATCGCGCACCGCGCCGTGCACCTGCGGAATGCAGCGCAGCGAGTAACTGTCCTGCGGCTGATGCTTCTTGCCGCCGCGGAACGGCTTGAAGCGGCGGTAGAACTTCTCGCGCCCGTGGCGCTGGTCGGAGGGCACCCAGTCCCAACCGATGTCGAAACTCAGCGCCTGCGCTTCGGCCGTGTCCCAGCTCTTCGGCAGCCACGGCCGGAATTTCGGCACGAGGTGATAGGGAATGTCCGCCAGGGTCGAGCCCTTGAGCAGATCGCGCAGGTTCGCCGCGCTGTCGACCTGCCCCGGATGCGGACGCAGGGCATGCACGTCCTCGGCGAACGCGCCCAGGCGCCCGGCGAAGGCGTCCAGGGTCATGGCCGCGGCGAGATCGGCGGTGTCCAGCATTTCCTCCAGCCGATGCAGCGCGAGCACGCCGGTGGCGAGCATCTGCGCGGTGCCGTTGTTCAGCGCGAGGCCTTCCTTGTACGACAGCGACACCGGCGCGAGGCCGGCGCGCTTCAGCGCTTGGTCGCCGCGCAGGCGTTCGCCTTCGTAGAACGCTTCGCCGCCGCCGAGCAGCACGATCGCCAGATGCGACAGCGGCGCCAGATCGCCCGACGCGCCCACCGAACCGAGCTGCGGCACCACCGGCACCACGCCGGCGTTGAGCATCGCGGTCAACGCCTGCAGCGTTTCCACGCGCACGCCGGAATGCCCGCGCAGCAGCGTGTTGATGCGGATGCACAGCATCGCGCGCACGACGTCGGCGGCGAACGGCTCGCCGACGCAGACCGCGTGCGAAATGATCAGATTGCGCTGCAGTTCCTCGTGCAGGGAGCGTCCCGACGGCGATGCGCCCGGCAACTCATCGCGCAGGGGATGCGCGCCCAGCAGCTTGTCGGCGTTGCTGCCGAAACCGGTGGAGACGCCGTAGATGGGTTCTTCGCGGCGCACCTGCTCGGCGAGGAAAGCGGCGGCGTGCGCGACGTTGCGCAGCGCGGCCTCGTCCAGCATCACCTGCGCGCCGCAGGCGACTTCGACCAGCTTGGCGCGGGTCAGCGAACGGCCGTCGAGGCGGATGGGCTTCATGCCTTGGCCTCGGGACGCTTCTCTTCGGCGCGCGGCAGCGCACGCCATTGTTCGCGCTCGACCAGCAGCGTCCGCGCGAGATCGCCCTCGGCGACCTCGAACTGCTCGCCGCGGCGCAGATCCTTCACCGCGACCACGCCCTTCGCCGCCTCGTCCTCGCCGCGGATCACCACGAAGCGGATGCCGGCGCGATCGGCGTACTGCATCTGCTTCGCGAGCTTGCGCGGTTCGAGCTGGGTTTCGACGTTCAGGCCGGCGGCGCGCAGTTTCTGCGAGAGCGAGAGTGCGGATTCGAGCCCGCCGTCGTCCATCAGCGAGACAAGCACGTCGACCGAGCTGTCGGCGGTCTGCACCAGCCCCGCCTCGCGCAACTGCCAGAACAACCGGGTCAGGCCGATGGAAATGCCGACGCCCGGCAATTTCGACTTGGTGTAGTGGCTGGCGAGATTCTCGTAGCGGCCGCCGGAGCAGATCGAACCGATTTCGGGATTCGCGTTCAGCGTGGTCTCGTAGACGATGCCGGTGTAGTAATCGAGACCGCGGGCGATCGACAGGTTCAGCGCGAAGCGGTCGTCGGCGACGCCCAGCGCGCGCAGCTGGCGCAGCACTTCGCGCAGCTCGGCCTTGCCGTCCTCGAACAGCGGCGTGCCCGTGCCCAGCGCATCGAGCGCGGCCTGCGCGGCGGCGTGTCCGACGGCGCGCACGCGCGAGAACGCGAGCAGCGTGTCCGCGACCTCGGGCGCGAGGCCGAAGCCATCGCCCACCAGGGTCGCGCGCACCGCGTCTTCGCCGCGCTTGTCGAGCTTGTCGATCTCGCGCAGCACCGCGACCTGGCGCTCGCCCTCGCCGATGCCCTGGCCCTCGAAGAAGCCGCGCAGCAGCTTGCGGTGGTTGAACTGGATGGTGAACTCGCCGATCGCCAGCGCTTCGAACACCGAGGCGATCACCGCCGGGATCTCGGCATCGTGACGCGTGCTCAGCGCGTCCTTGCCGATCACGTCGATGTCGCACTGGTAGAACTCGCGGAAGCGCCCGCGCTGCGCGCGCTCGCCGCGATACACGCGCTGCATCTGGTAACGACGGAACGGGAACGCGAGATCGTGCTCATGCTCGGCCACGTAGCGGGCCAGCGGCACGGTGAGGTCGAAGCGCAGGGCAAGTTCGGGCAGCGCAACGGGCGGCATAACCATTGGAGAGACGCCGATGCCATTGCCCGATTCGGACATGACAGCCAATTGGTTCTTGTAGCTCTCCAACCCACCGGTGGACTGCACGAAATACACCTGACGCTCGGTCTCGCCGCCGGTCTTGGTCAACAGCACCTCGGACAGCTCCATCACCGGCGTCTCCACCGGCAGGAAACCGAAGCGCTCGAAGGTGCGGCGGATGGTGTCCAGCATCCGCTGGAACGCGATCTGGTCGCGCGGCAGCAGTTCGAGGACGCCAGGCGGGGTACGCGGCTTGATCAAGGGGAACTCCGGGACATGCAGCTGAGACCGCAAGTTTAGCGGCTGGCCGGCCCCGCGGACCGGGCCGGGAGGTCCCCGCACCCGGCGATGCCGGCCGGGGCGGCCATTTGGCGCCCGGGCTTGCCGAACCGGGTGCCGGGTCCTTAGAATACGCGGCTCGCATGTCGGGGTGTAGCTCAGTCTGGTAGAGCGCTACGTTCGGGACGTAGAGGTCGCAGGTTCGAATCCTGTCTCCCCGACCAATCGATGCATCGAAAACGCCGGCCGCAAGGCCGGCGTTTTTGTCTCCGTGCTCGGCAAAGCGGCCTGAAGGCCGCTCTACCACTCGACACACACCGTGATCGCATAGGCTTGCATCGCACATCGGTCGATCAGTGTGCTCGGGCGAACCCTATGAGGCGAGCCCGTGCTTCAGATTCCGCGTCTGCCCCGCCCCGCGCACCACGAACCGCTCGATCGTCAGCGATTCCGCGCCCATCGGTCCGTAGGCGTGCAGGCGTGTGGTCGAGATGCCGATCTCGGCGCCGAGGCCGAGTTCGCCGCCGTCGGAGAAGCGCGAGGACGCGTTGACCATGACCACCGCGCTGCGCAGGGCGTGGACGAAGCGCGCGGCGGCGGCTTCGTCGCGGGTGGCGATGACTTCGGTGTGATCGGAGCCGTGGCGGCGGATGTGGTCGATGGCCGCATCGAGCGAATCGACCACGCCCACGGCGATCACCAGATCGAGGAATTCGGCGTCCCAGTCGTCGTCGGTCGCCGGCACCGCGCCGGGCATGTGCGCGAGCGCGCGGGGATCGGCGCGCAGTTGCACGCCGCGTTCGCGCAGCATCGCCGCGGCGCGCGGCAGGAATTCGGCAGCCATGTCGGTGTGCACCAGCAACGTCTCCAGCGCGTTGCAGGCACTGGGCCGCGCGACCTTGCCGTCGAGCAGCAGATCGAGCGCGAGATCGGGATCGGCGGACGCATCCACATAGAGATGGCAGACGCCCTTGTAGTGCTTGATCACCGGCACCCGCGCGTGCTCGGCGACGAAGCGGATCAGGCCTTCGCCGCCGCGCGGAATCGCGAGGTCGATGATGTCGTTGAGCCGCAGCAGTTCGATCATGGTCTCGCGGCGCAGATCCTCGACTAGGGTCAGTGCCGCAGCGGGGATGCCGTGCGCCTGCAGCGCCCGCTGCAGCGCATTGGCGATCGCCACGTTCGAACGGATCGCTTCCGAGCCGCCGCGCAGGATCACGCCGTTGCCGGCCTTCAGGCACAGCGCCGCGGCGTCCGCGGTCACGTTCGGCCGCGCTTCGTAGATCATCGCGATCACGCCCAGCGGCACGCGCACGCGTTCGATCGCGATGCCGTTCGGCCGCGTCTCGCGGCGCGTGACCCTGCCGACCGGATCGGGCAGCGCCGCGACCTCGCGCAGCGCATGTGCGATGCCGGCGAGCCGCGAAGGATCGAGCCTCAGCCGGTCGAGCATCGCGGCGCCGGTGCCCTTCGCGTCCGCCGCGCGCAGGTCTTCGGCGTTCGCGGCCAGGATCGCGTCGGCATCGGCATCGAGCGCGTCGGCCATCGCGTGGAGCAACGCGTTCTTGGCGTCGGTCGAGAGTGCGGCCACGGCCTGTGCGGCGTCGCGGCAGGCGAGCGCGAGCGCGTGGATGGCCGAGGCGTCGAGCGTGGAATCGTGGGAGGAATCTTGCGTGGTGTCAGACATCCTGCGGCTCCTGCGCGTTCGCGGCGTGCAGCGACAGGTCGTCGCGATGCACGATGGTGTCGCCGTAGTTGTAGCCGAGCACGCCTTCGATGTCCTGCGAACGACGGCGGGCGATGCGGCGGATGTCGGCGGCGGAATATTGGGTGACGCCGCGCGCGACCGGCGTTGCGTCCTCAGCGTCGACGCGGACGATCTCGACCAGATCGCCACGACGGAATTCGCCGCGCGCATCGGCGACGCCGATCGGCAGCAGCGACGCGCCCTTGCCGGTCAGCGCCGTGGCGGCGCCGGCATCGATCACGATCGCCGCGCCGGGTTCGATCGGCGCGTGGCGCAGCCAGTGTTTGCGCGCGGCGATCCGGCTGCGCCCGGCGACCAGTCGCGTGCCGCTGAGCCGGTCTTCGCCGAGCGCGTGCGCGACCGCGGCGCGGGTGCCGTTGAACAGCACGGTGTCGATACCGGCGGCGCCCGCGCGCTGCGCGGCCAGCACCTTGGTGCGCATGCCGCCGGTGCCGACCGCGCTGCCGGCGCCGCCGGCCATCGCGAGGATGTCGTCGCCGGGCGCGATCACCGTCTGCAGCGGCCGCGCATCGGCATGCGCGCGCGGATCGCGGTCGTACAGGCCGTCGATGTCGGTGGCGATGAACAACACCTCGGCATCGATCAACGCGGCGACGATCGCGCCAAGCGTGTCGTTGTCGCCGAGCTTGAGTTCGTCGACCGACACCGTGTCGTTCTCGTTGACGATCGGCAGCGCGCCGCAGCGCAGCAGTTCCCGCAGCGTGGCGCGGGCGTTGAGATAGCGGCGACGGTTGCGCACGTCGTCGTGGGTCAGCAGCACCTGCGCCACCGGCTGCGCGAACAGGCCCTGCCAGAACGCCATCAGCTTCGCCTGGCCGAGCGCGGCCAGCGCCTGACGCTCGGCGATCGCCGCGCCCGGTCGCGGCGCGGCATGCAACATCGCGCGGCCGGCGGCGACCGCGCCGGACGAGACGATCACCACTTCGCGCCCCCGCGCACGGCAGGCGTGCACGAACGCGGCGAGATGCACCGCATGCCGCGGCGACAGACCGCCGTCACCCGCGAGCAGGCTGCTGCCGATCTTCAGCACTCCGCGTTTCCACGCGGGGATCGTCTGTTCGGCGAACGCGATGCGCGCGGTCATGGCGGTCTCAGGCCTCGTGCAAGCGTACGGCACGCAGTCGTGCGGCGAGCACATCGAGGCGCAGATCCGCCGCGGCGCCGGGCGAGACACGCGCCACGAGACTCGCATCGGGATCGCCTTCCGCCCAGCGCGCGGGATCGGCGGCCTGTCGGTAGGCGTCGCGGAACGGCAGGCCCTGGCGCGCGAGATCGACCGCGAGATCGGTCGCGTACATCGACGGATCGAGCGCGGCGCGCATCGCGTCGGGCTTCCATTCGAGATTGCGCAGCAGATCCGGCAGCAGTTCCAGCGCGCCGAGGCCGCGACCGAAGGCGTGGAAGATCGCGCCCTTGCTGAACTGCAGATCGCGGTGATAGCCGGACGGCAGCGAGAGCAGTTGTTCGATCTCGGTGCGCGCGGCGGCGGCGCTGGCGTAGCTCGCGCGCATCAGTTCGATCGCGTCGGGATTGCGCTTGTTCGGCATGATCGAACTGCCGGTGGTGTACTGCGCCGGGAGCGCGACGAAGCCGAATTCGGCGCTGGTGAACAGGCTCAGATCCCAGGCGAGCCGGCGCAGATCGAGCAATGCCGAACCCAGCGCTTCGATCGCCGCCATCTCGAACTTGCCGCGCGACAGCTGCGCATACGCCGCCGAGACCTGCAGCCGTTCGAAGCCGAGCGCGCGGGTGACGTGATCGCGATCCAGCGGCAGATTCACGCCGTAGCCGGCGGCGCTGCCCAGCGGATTGGCGTCGACCCACGCGAGCGTGTCGCGCGCGCGCTGCGCGTCGTCGATGAAGCCCTCGGCCCAGGCCGCCCACCACATGCCCAACGACGAGACCACCGCGCGCTGCAGATGGGTATAGCCCGGCAGCGGCACCGACGCTTCGGCGTCGGCGCGCGCCAGCGCGACTTCGGCGGACTCGACGCACAGCGCATGCAGGCGCGCGAGCCGATCCTTCAGCCACAGCCGGGTCGCGACCAGAATCTGGTCGTTGCGGCTGCGTCCGGTGTGGATCCTGCGGCCGGCATCGCCCAGGCGCTCGATCAGCCGCGCCTCGATCGCCGAATGGCCATCCTCGAAACGTTCGTCGAGCACGAAATCGCCGTTGCCGAAATCCTCGGCGAGATTGATCAGCTCGATCTTGATCCCGGCGAATTCGTCGGCGGCGAGGATGCCGATCCGCAGCAGGCCTTCGGCATGCGCGAGGCTGGCCCGGATGTCGAACAGGAAGAATTCGCGATCGAGGATCACGTCTTCCCCGGCGAGGAAGCGCTGGATGCGTTCGTCGACCTTCACGCCGGGTTTTTGCCAGAGCAGATCGCTCATGAGGTTGTCCTCGGAAAAAAGTACCGATGGATCAGCGAAAACAGCGAAGCAAAATCACGGTCATCCTCGCGCAAGCGAGAACCCGTGCATGACTGCGGCGGACAACTGGGTCCTCGCTTGCGCGAGGACGACGGCGCCGGGGGATTGCGCGATGTCGAATGCGCGTTCACAGGGGAATTCCCATGGTTTCCTCCAGACCGAACGCGAGATTGAGATTCTGCAGCGCCTGCGTCGCCGCGCCTTTCAGCAGATTGTCTTCGGTCGCGACCACCACCAGCCGGCGGCCGTCCTCGGACAGCGCGAAACCGCCGAGTTCGACGTGATGACGACCGGCGATGCGGCTGACCCACGGCGCGTCGTCGAGCACGCGCACCAGCGGCTCACCGGCGTAGGGCTCGCGATAGCGGGCGAGCAGTGCGTCGCGGGTCGTCGCGTCGGCGAGGTGCAGATTGGCGGTGATCGTCAACCCGCGGAAATGCGGCGCGACATGCGGCATGAATTCGACCGGATGCCCGAGCTGCCGGGTGACTTCGCGCTCGTGGATGTGGCCGGTGAGCGCGTACGGCATCAGGTTGTCGCGCAGTTTGTCCGGGTCGTTCTTGTCCGACGGCGACGTGCCCGCGCCCGAATATCCGGAGACGCCGAAGCACTGCACCGGCCCGGCCAACAGGCCGCGCATCGGTGAGATGGCGAGCTGCATCGCGGTGGCGTAGCAGCCGGGATTGCTGATCCGGCGCTGGCCGGCGTACGCGCTGCGGGTCAGTTCGGGCAGGCCGTAGTACCAGCCATCGTCGAAGCGATGGTCGGCGGACAGATCGACGATGACCGGTTCGACGTTCGCGGCATCGAACGCGGCGACGCAGGCCGCGGCCTTGCCGTTCGGCAAGGCCAGCACCACCGCATCGGCGCCGAGCGACGGCAGCGTCTCGTTCGACGGCGACGAATAGCGCAGTTCGCCGCGACAAGAGTCGACATGATCGGCGACGCGCTGGCCGTCGAGTTCGCGCGAACCGACATAGGCCAGCGCGAAACGCGGATGCGCGGCGATCAGGCGGATGAGCTCCGCGCCGACATGGCCGCGCGCGCCGACGATGCCGACGCGGATGGGAGCGGATTCATGCATGCTCGTGAGCCTCCAGCTTGCGGCGCAGGGTCTCGGCGACCGCCGGCCATTCGTCGCGCAGGATCGAGAAGACGTGGGTGTCGCGCAGGCTGCCGTCGCGATGACGCATGTGCGCGCGCAGCACGCCGTCGCGGCGCGCGCCCAGGCGCAGGATCGCCGCCTGCGAACGCAGATTCTCGTGGCTGGTTTCGAGCGTCACCGATGCGCAGTTCCAGTGATCGAAGGCATGACCGATGAGCAGTTCCTTCGCTTCGGTGTTCAGGCCGGTGCGCTGCGCGCGCTGGGCGTACCAGGTGTAGCCGAGCTTGACCCGCGGCACGCCGCGGTCGATGTCGTAGAAGCGCGTGCTGCCGACGAGATCGCCGTCGGCATCGAACACCGCGAACGGCAGCGCGTTGCCGGCATCGCGCTGCGCCAGCGCCGTCGCGATGTAGGCTTCCGCCTCGCCCGGCTGCGGCCCGGGCACGCTGGTGTAGCGCAAGGTCCACAGCGCGCCGTCGGCCGCGGCCGCGCGCAGGGCATCGGCATGCGCCGGCTGCAGCGGCGCCAGCCGCACGTGGCGGCCGGTAAGCGTCGGCGTGGTCCAGGCGTCGGCCATGCTCAATCCACCAGCGTCGCCGGGCGTTGCCGGCAGTGTTCGAGACAATTGCGGATGGTGTCCAGCCCGTCGCGACCGATGTCGCCGAGACCGTACCAATAGGCGCGCCAGCGATCCTGCTTCACGCAACCCTCTGCCTCGGCGTCGTAGAACGCATTGACCGGATTGCCGTGGCGCGAACGCCAGAACAGCCGCGGCTCGGCTTCGCGCATCTGCTGCCACACCGCGCGCCCCAGGCCTTCGCCCTGGGCGTCGTCGAGCACCGCGAACTTGTCGAGATACGGCACGCCGCCCTCTTCGCTGAGAATCACCGCGGCGCGATAGTTCTCGCTGACCCAGGCGCGATGCAACGCGGTGCGTTCGAAGTAGTCCGCCACCAGCGTGCGGCCGAACGCCGATTCGATCAGTCCGCGCAGGCGATCGATGTCGAGTTCGTCCCAGCGCGCGGCCTGCAGCACGCGTTCGCCGCGACGCACCAGCGTGCCCGAGCCCTTGTGGGTGAACAGTTCCTTCGCCAGCTCGTCCGGACGCGTGATCGACACCGACGACGACAGCGGCAGATGATCCAGCAGTCGCTTGATCTGCTCGATCTTCACGCGCATGCCGCCGTTGATCCACGGCTGCGCCATCAGCGCGTCGTACTCGGTGGACAGGTTGATCGAATCGATCACCCGGCCATCGCCATCCAGCAACCCGCCGGTGCCGGTGAGAAACACGATCTTGTACGGCTGCAGCACCTGCACCAGTTCGTTGGCGGCGAAGTCCGCATTGACGTTGAGGATCTGGCCGCCGACGGTCTCGCCGAGGCTGGCGATGACCGGAATCGAGCCGGCCTGCAGGCTGGCGTGGATCGGCGCGAGATCGACCCGCCGCACTTCGCCGACCAGGCCGTAGATGTCGCGGTCCAGATACTCGGCTTCGAACACGCCGCTGACGATCGAGGTGGCGCGCGCGTCCTGCGCCTGCAATGCTTCGACCAGCTTGAGATTCTGCGCATGGAACACGCGGCGCACGATGGCGAGCGCTTCGGGCGTGGTCACGCGCAGACCCTCGACGGTCTGTTTGACGATGCCCGCGGCCGACAATTCCTCGTCCAGCTGCGGACCGGCGCCGTGGATCACGATCGGCGTGAGGCCCACGTCCTGCAGGAACGCCAGCGAGGAGGTCAGCGCATCGAGATCGTCGCGCAGCACCGCGCCACCGACCTTGACCACCGCGAAACGCGCGGCGTCGAGCTGCGAGAAGCGCTTCAGATACTGCGAAATTTCCTTCGCGCCGGACATGCCGGAGAGCAGACGGACGATGGTCTGGCGGGTCTGCGGGTCATGGACCTTGTGGTCGGGACCGACGTGCTTGAGGCCTGCTTGCTTGAGGATCGGCGTCACTGCAAGGACTTCCCATCGAGAATGCGGACGATCGACGCGGCGTAGCGTTCGAGCTGATCGAGCGCGACCCATTCGTCGGCGGTGTGGGCCTGGGCGATGTCGCCGGGCCCGTAGACGATGGCGTCGAGACCACCGGCGGAGAACAGCGAGGCCTCGGTCCAGAAATCGACCGCGTTGCCGATCGGCAGACCGAGATCATCGGCGAGGTCGCGCGCGGCGAGGCGGCGGTTCTCGGCGTCGGCGACATCTCCCGCCGGCAGCGGCGGGCCGCGGAAGGTTTCCTGATAACGCTCCAGCGTGCCGGCCGCGGCGCAGGTGCCGAAGCGCGCATGCAGTTCGTCGATGTCGTGCGACGGCAGCGGCCGGAATCCGAAACGCACCTCGGCGCTGGGCGCGATCACGTTCGCCTTGATTCCGCCTTCGACCTTGCCGATGTTGAAGCGCAGGCCGGTGAGCCCGCCGAAGCGGCGATGCGCCTCGCCTTCGACCAGTTCCAGCGCCTTCGCGCCCCAGCGCATCGCGTGATGGAGGGCGTTGCTCTGCATCGCGTTGGCGCCGGATGCGTGGCCCGCGGCGCCGCGGAATTTCAGCAGCACCGAACTGATGCCGCGATGCGCGAGCACCGCTTCGCACTGCGTCGGCTCGGCGACGATGGCCTCGCGGAACCCGTGGTCCGACGCGAGGAACGCGGCGATGCAGCGCGCATCGTTGGCTTCTTCGTCGGTGGTGAACAGGAATGCGGCATCGCCGGTCGTGCGCTGCGCGGCGACGATCAAGCCCGCGGCGGCGCCCTTGATGTCGCAGGCGCCGAGGCCGATGGCGCGGCCGTCGGTCACGCGCAGGGTCAGCGGATCGGCGCTCCACGCTTCCGACGAAGGCACGGTATCGAGATGCACGTTGAACACGCGGGCCGGGCGGCCGCGCACGGCGAGCAGCGACACCGCGCCGTCGCCGTGATCGGTGACGGTGCAGACGAAGCCGGGCAGCTGCGCGCGCAGATAGTCGAAGATGCCGCCGACCGGCGCGATCGCGCGCGGCGGGTTGCGGGTGTCGAAGGACACCAGCGCTTCGAGATGTCGGAGGATGTCGTTGAGCATGGGTACGGTCGGTCAAGCGCGCGGTGGAGCGGATGGTAGAGCGGGCTTCAGCCCGCTGCTCATCGATAGGTCGATCTCAGCGGCCTGAAGGCCGCTCTACCGAAATGGAGGTCGTTGCGGCGATGGCGTTCATTTATTGATCTCGGCCCACAGCGTACTGCTCATGCCGAACAGCTTGATGAACCCTTCGGCTTCCTCCACGCCCCAGTCCGCCGACTGCGCATAGGTCGCGCCCTTGGCGTTGAGCAGGTGCGGCGAACGCACGGCGACGGCATCGACGCGGCCGCCACGGGTTTCCAGCACCACCTCGCCGTTGACCATCGCCTGCGACGACGCCAGAAAGGCTTCGAGATCGGTCTTCAGCGGGTCGTGCCAGAAGCCTTCGTAGACCAGTTCCACCCACTTGCGCGCCACGTCGGGCTTGAAACGGTTCTGCTGTTTGGTCAACACCGCTTCTTCCAGCGCGCGATGCGCCGCGAGCAGCGCGGTCAGCCCCGGTGCTTCGTACACGATGCGCCCTTTCAGGCCGATGGTGGTGTCGCCGGTGTACATGCCGCGGCCCACGCCGTAGGGCGCGAACAGCGCGTTGAGCTTCGCGAGCAACTGTGCGCCGGACAGGTCGGCGCCGTCGAGCGCGACCGCTTCGCCGTTCACGAAGCGCAGCGTCGTGCGCAACGGCGCCTCCGGCCACTCGCCACGCGGTGCGCACCAGCCGCGCGCGCCTTCGCCCGGGGCTTCCCACTTGTCGATCTCGCCGCCGGACATGGTCAGGCCCAGCAGGTTTTCGTTGATCGTGTAGGCCTTCTGCTTGGCGCGCACGCCGAAACCGCGTTCTTCCAGATACGCCTGTTCGTAGGCGCGGGTCTGCGTGTGTTCCTTCTGGATCTCGCGGATCGGGGCGACGATCCGGTAATCGCCGCTGGCCTTGACCGCGAGATCGAAACGCACCTGATCGTTGCCCATGCCTGTGCAGCCGTGCGCGATCGCGTTGGTGCCCAGCGCCTGCGCGCGCGCCAGCGATGCATCGACGATGAGATAGCGATCGGAGACCAGCAGCGGATACTGGCCCTGGTAGGCCTCGCCCGCCCACACGAACGGCTTCACGAAACCGTCCCACAGCGCCGGACCGCCGTCGATGGTGAGATGCGAGGCGACGCCGAGTTCCTGCGCGCGCTGTTCGATGTAGGCGCGCTCCTCGGCGTCGACGCCGCCGGTATCGGCGAACACCGTGTGCACGTTCCAGCCGCGTTCCTTCAGATAGGGCACGCAGAAACTGGTGTCGAGGCCGCCGGAAAAGGCGAGGACGATGTCTTTGGACTGGCTCATGGGGTGTGATCTCGATTGACTCCCTCCCCCGCTTGCGGGGGAGGGCTGGGGTGGGGGCTTCGGGTGGGAGACATGCCCCCATCCCGGCCTTCCCCCGCCAAGCGGGGGAAGGAGAAAAGCATTACTGGTTCGCGAGCGCGGCCATCACCGCCTTCTGCACGTGGAGTCGGTTTTCGGCTTCGTTCACGGCGATGCAGTACGGCGCATCCATCACCGCGTCGGTGGCCTTGATGTTGCGGCGCAGCGGCAGGCAATGCGAGAACACGCCGTTGTTGGTGAGCGCCATCTTGCGCTCGTCGACGATGAAGTGTTTGTACTGATCGCGGATGGGTTTCTCGGGCTCCCAGTTGCCGAAGAACGGCAGCGCGCCCCAGCTTTTCGCATAGACCACGTCGGCGCCGGCGTAGGCGCTGTCGATGTCGTGGCTGACCTGCAACGAACCGCCGTTTTCCGCCACGTTCTGCGCCGCCCAGCCCATGTAGCGCTCATCGAGGATGTAATCCGGCGTCGGGCACAACAGGGTCACGTCCATGCCCATGCGCGTGGCGATGGTGAGCGCCGAGTTCGCGACCGCGGTGTTCAGCGCCTTCGGGTGGTAGGTCCAGGTCAGCACGTATTTCTTGCCGCGCAGATCGGTGGTGCCGAAACGCTCCTGCAGCGCCATGGCATGCGCCAGCTCCTGGCAGGGATGAGTGATGGTTTCCATGTTGATCACCGGCACCGTCGCGTACTTCGCGAACCCCTTCAGCACCTTGTCTTCGCGGTCGCTGGCCCAGTCGACGAACTTCGGGAACGCGCGCACGCCGATCAGATCGACGTACCGGCTGAGCACCTGCGCGACTTCCGCGATGTGCTCTTCGGTGTCGCCGTCCATGACCGTGCCCAGATCGAACTCGATCGGCCATGCGTCCTTGCCGGGGGACAGCACCACGGCATGACCGCCGAGCTGGAACGCGCCGATCTCGAAACTGGTGCGGGTGCGCATCGACGGGTTGAAGAACACCAGCGCGATGGACCGGCCTTCGAGCGGCCGCCCCTTGAGCAGTTCTCCCAGACGGTTTTTCTGGTCGAGCTTCATGTGCCTGGCTTGCGCCAGCACGGCATCCAGTTCGGCGCGGCTCCAGTCCTGGGTGTTCAGGAAGTGCTTCATGGCGGGTCTCGACGGTGGGAAGTGGAAAGGCGGAAAAAGAAAAGGCCCGGCGGGAGCCGGGCCTGATCTTGGAGTCTGTGTCGTGACGAAAACGACCTCGATCCGGATCACCCAGCTGGCGTGTGGGGTTCCGGTCGGCGCGCGCGCGAAGTCATGCCGGAAGCCATCCGGGCGCTGGACATCGACAGAGGCTGCGCGGTCGTCATAGAGGGCAAATGCTCGCATGCGGGCATCGCGGGCGCAAGCAATTCAGGCGCAGGCGACTCAGCGCTTCTCGCCGGGCGGGACATCCGGCGTCACCGAAATCCGCACCCGCAGGCGCTTGCCGGGGTCCACCGGCAACCGCGAGCGGTACTTCACGCCGCGGTGGATGTAATCGACGTCGTAGGCCACGGGACGCTGGAACTGGCGTTCCACCCGAACCGGACGGCAATCGCGGTTGGTCGGCGCCATCCCCGTGGCTTCCGCCGGATGATCGCAACGCTGCTCCACCGCCTGGGCGCGCAGGGTCTGGTACACCGGTTCCACCCGCAGCACCTGCGCGTACTCGGTGCGGACATTGGGCGTCTGCCCCGAAGCGCTCTGGGCCTGCGCATCGCGCATGGTCGCCAATGGCGCGGCCACCGCGAGCAGCAGGCAGAAGACACGACGAGGGAAAGGGACGGATACGGGCATGGCCGGCCAGTGTAGGTGCCCCCCGCGAAAGCTGGCTGAACCCACGCTGTCGTAAGGATGACGGGACGGCTAGAATCGGGTCATTCCCCCATCTCGATGAAACATGGACCTTCATCTCTACAACAGCCTCACCCGCAGGATCGAGGCCTTCGAACCCCTCGATGCCGTCGCCGGACCGACGATGTATGTCTGCGGGCCGACCGTCTACAACTATGTGCACATGGGCAATGCGCGCGGGCCGGTGGTCTTCGGCGTGCTGGCCGCACTGCTGCGGCGCCGCTACGGCAAGCTGCGCTATGCGCGCAACATCACCGACGTCGACGACAAGATCAACGCCGCGGCCAAGGCGCTGGGCGTGCCGATCTCGACGATCACCGACAAGTACGCCGCCGCGTATCGCGAAGACATGGCCGCGCTGGGCGTTTCCGGCGATTTCGCGCCGGACATCGAACCGGCCGCGACCGCGCATATTCCGCAGATGATCGCGATGATCCAGCGCCTCATCGACCAGGGCCATGCCTACGCGGCCAAAGGCCACGTGCTGTTCGCGGTCGACACCTTCTCCGGCTACGGCAAGCTGTCCGGTCGCGATCCCGACGAGATGCTGGCCGGCGCGCGCGTGGAAGTGGCGCCGTACAAGCGCAATCCGGGCGATTTCGTGCTGTGGAAACCGTCCACCGACGATCTGCCGGGCTGGGAGTCGCCGTGGGGCGTGGGCCGTCCCGGCTGGCATATCGAATGCTCGGCGATGGCCGAAACCCATCTCGGCGAGACCATCGACATCCACGCCGGCGGCGGCGATCTGCAGTTCCCGCATCACGAAAACGAAGTCGCGCAGAGCGAGTGCAGCCACAAGCACGCCGACGGCAGCCATCGGCTGTTCTCGCGCTGGTGGGTGCACAACGGCATGCTCACGCTCAACGGCGGCAAGATGTCGAAATCCGAAGGCCGCCTGCGCCTGGTGCGCGAGGAACTCGCCGAGCATCCGCCGGAAGCGCTGCGCTACGCGCTGCTGTCGGCGCATTACCGTCAGCCGCTGGAGTGGTCGGACGCGCTGATCGACCAATCCGTGCGCACCCTCGACCGGCTGTACGGCACGCTGCGCGATCTGGCCGACATCGACGCGTTGCCGCGGATCCCCGCCAGCGTCGAGGCGGCGCTGCTGGACGACGTGAACACGCCGCAGGCGCTGGCCGAGCTGTCGCGCATCGCCGGCGAAGCGCGGCGAAGCGACAACCACGAAGAGCGCGCGCGACTGAAGTCCGAGCTGCTCGGCGCGGGCATCGCGCTGGGGCTGTTGCAGCAGGCATCCGCGAGCTGGTTCGCGCGCGGCGTGTCGGACGACGACGATGGCCGCATCCAGTCGCTGGTGGACGAACGCAATGCGGCGAAGCAGGCGCGCGACTTCGGCCGCGCCGACGCCATCCGCAAACAGCTCGCCGACGAAGGCATCCTGCTGGAAGATACGCCGCAGGGTGTGCGCTGGGTGAGGAAGCGCGTCTAGGAAGCGCGTCTAGCCGATGCCCTCTCGGCATCGGCTGCGCCTCCGAACGCCCGGCCACGGATGGTCGGGCCGGGCGTTCCGCAAGCCTGCGATGTTGCGCCATGGACGGCAGCGAGGGCATGCGCCCATACAAGACCGCCCATATCGAAGAAACCACAGATGTCCAGCTTCCCGCTCGAACCCACCGCCGCCGCCGCCCAGGATGCGATCCGCGATGAATTCGCGTTCTTCGGCGACTGGTCCGAGCGCTACCAGTATCTGATCGATCTCGGCCGCAAATTGCCGCCGATGGACGATGCGCTGAAGACCGAAGAGCACCGCCTGCTCGGCTGCCAATCGATGGTCTGGATCGTGGCCTCGGGCGATGCCGAGCGGCTCGACTTCGCCGCCGCCAGCGATTCGGCCATCGTCTCCGGGCTGATCTATCTCGCGCTGCGCGTGTACGCCGGGCGCAGCGCCGACGAGATCCTCGCCACCGAAACCCGCTACATCGCCGACATCGGCCTGGCCAAGCATCTTTCGCCCACGCGCAACAACGGCCTGGCCGCATTGCTGGCCTTCATCCGCGCCACCGCGCAGAACGCGAGCGGCGCCGCGCAGGCGTGAGCGCGCCCGACACCCTCGCCGCCGCGCCGGCACCGCCGCTGCGCAACCGCAGCTTCGTCGCGCTGATGGCCTATCGGCTGCTGACGATCCTGTCGTATCAGATCGTGGCGGTGGCCGCGGGCTGGCACGTCTACGAACTGACCGGCGACCCGTGGAAGCTCGGTTTGATCGGGCTCGCCGAAGTGATTCCGTTCTTCTGCGTGGCGCCGTTCGCGGGCTATCTTGTCGATCATCTGCCCAAGCGCAGGCTCGGTATCGTCGCCTGCCTCGGATTGGCGCTGACGCCGCTGATCCTGATCGCCGCGGCGATGGGCTGGGTGTTCGCCGCGCCCGACGAAACGGGCGCACGCCTCTGGCTGATGTACGCCGCGATCATGTTCACCGGCGGCGTGCGTTCGTTCCTCGGGCCGGTCCACAACACGCTGTTCGCGTGCATCCTGCCTCGCGAGCAGTTCACCCGCGCTTCCGGCATCGGCAGCGTGGTGTTCCAGTCCGCGCTGGTGCTGGGCCCGGCGATCGGCGGCGGCGTGATCGGCCTCGTCGCGCGTCTCGGCGGTTTTTCCGAGGGCGCGACGGTGCCCGCCGGGCCTGCTTATGCGCTCGGGGTGATCTGCGCGCTCGGCGCCGCGCTCGCGCTCGTGGTTCTGCGTACGACCGAACCACCGTTGTCGCACGAGCGCCAACCGATCTTCGCCAGCATCGGCGAAGGCCTGCGCTTCGTGCTGCGCACGCCGGTGATGCTGGGCGCGATGGCGCTGGACATGTTCGCGGTGCTGTTCGGCGGCGCGGTGTCGCTGGCCCCGGCCTTCATCAAGGACGTGCTGCACGCGGGGCCGGAAGCGCTGGGTCTGCTGCGCAGCGCGCCGGCGGTCGGCGCGGTGCTGGTCGGCCTGTGGCTGGCCCGCCGACCGATCCAGCGCCACGCGGGACGTTTCCTGCTGGGCTCGGTGGCCGGATTCGGCGCGTGCATCATCGGTTTCGGCCTGTCCGAAACCCTGTGGCTGTCGGTGACCTTCATGTTCCTGTCCGGCGCTTTCGACGGCATCTCGGTGGTGCTGCGCTCGACGATTCTGCAGTTGGCCACGCCCGATCACATGCGCGGCCGGGTGTCGTCGATCAACAGCATCTTCATCAGTTCGTCGAACGAACTCGGCGCGTTCTACGCCGGCTCGATGGCGCGGCTGCTCGGCCTCGCGCATGCCGTCGTCCTCGGCGGCTGCGTCACCCTCGGCGTGGTCGCGTTCACGGCGCTGAAGTCGCCGACGGTGCGGCGCCTGGATCTGCGGGAGCTGCACTGACCGGTTTTTTCGACCGCTCGGCAGACGAGCCGAGGCGACGAACGACGCGGCCATCGGCGTAGACTCGATGTGCCCGGTTCGGCGGGCACACACGGGAGCGGGTCATGGGCAAAGAAACCGTACGCGGCAGGGACGTCGTCATCCACTTCGACGGGCAACGCTGCATCCACGCACGCAACTGCGTGCTCGGGCATCCGGACGTCTTCGTGCCGAACGTGGACGGCGAATGGATCCACCCGGACGCGGTCTCCGCCGAGGAAGTCGCGCTGACGGCGCGGCAATGTCCGTCGGGCGCGATCCAGTACGAGCGCCTCGACGGCGCGGCCGGAGAACCCGCGCCGGTAGTCAACACCGTGCGCCTCCGCGAGAACGGGCCGCTCGCGTTCAACGCGCCGCTGACCGTCGCCGGCGAGGCCATCGGCTACCGCGCGACGCTGTGCCGCTGCGGCCTGTCGAAACACAAGCCGTACTGCGACAACAGCCATGTCGAAGGCGGCTTCGCCGCAAGCGGCGAACGCGCATCGAAGGCATCGGAGCCCCTCGCGGCGCGCGACGGCGCGCTGGCGATCGAACCGCAGAAGGACGGCCCGCTGAAGGTCACCGGCAATCTGGAAGTCGTCACCGGCACCGGCCATACCGTCGACCGCTGCACCCAGACCTGGCTGTGCCGCTGCGGGCACTCCGCGAACAAGCCGTACTGCGATGGTTCGCACCGCAAGGCAGGATTCGAAGCCGAAGGCGCCTGAGCCCGGCCGCACGAAAAAGCCCCGCCGGAGCGGGGCTTTTCGTTGGCGGTCCGCAACGACGGCCGGGCTCAATCGCCCTGCTGCTTCTGCAGATGTTCCCAGCGCTCCTGTTCGTCGATCGTGCGCTCCGCGGTGAGGCGGGCTTCGAGACGATGCAGGCCGATCTCTTCGCCGGAATCGACGCTGTAGCCGTACTCGCCGGCATCCAGACGCTTGAGCGTGCTGTCGATCTTGCCGATGAGCTTGCGGTAGCGGTCGCGGGTGCGCAGTTCCAGCGAGTTCTCGGTTTCGCGAGTGGCGCGTTCGGCATCGTCGCCGACATCGCGCACTTCGTCCTTGAGATTCTCGATGGTCTGCTTGGACTCTTCGATCAGGTCCGCGCGCCACTGCAGCAGGCGCTGGCGGAAATACTCGAGCTGCAGCGGGCTCATGTATTCCTCGTCCACCGCGGGCCTGTAGCCGGCGGGCAGGATCGGACGGCCGGTGGCTTCATCGGTCTTGTAGGGCACGACCTTCACCTGGGTCTTCGGCGCCGGCGCGGACGGACGGGAGGCGACCGCGACCGCGACCTTGCCGGCGGCCGGGCGCGGCGCGACCGCGATCGGCTTGGCGGCGGCCTTCGGGGCATCGTTCGGATTGGGCAGCGGGCCCGGCACCGCAGGCTTGGACGACTTCGGCGGTTTGGGCGTCGGCTGCGGACCCGGCGGCGGCGCCGGAGTCGGATTGGGCGTCGGGGCCGGGCTGGGCGCAGGCGCCGGCTTGGCGGCGGCCTTGGGCTCGACCTTGGCGGGCGGCTTGGGCGCGGGCGCCTTCGCGGCCGGGGCCTTGACCGGTGCCGGCTTGATATCGGCCTTCGGGGCCGGCTTGGCGGCGGGCGCCGGCTTGGCGGCAGGCTTCACGGCGGATTTGTTCGCGGCCGGCTTGGCCACGGGCTTCTTGGCCACCGGCTTGGCGGCCGGCTTCGCAACCGCCTTTTTGGCCACGGGCTTGGCGGCGGCGGGCTTGGGGACCGGTTTCGCGGCAGGCTTGGCGGCCGGCTTGGCCGCGCTCTTGGTCGCGGGCTTCTTGGCGGCCGCTTTCGCGGGTTGTTTGGCGGCCGGCTTCGCGACCTTCTTTGCGGGTTTCTTTGATGCCACGTCCGAGAATCCTCGTATCTTCCCTTGAGGCGGGAAAGCGGGCTGTTATACCCTGCCAAGACTGCAGCGGCAACCTCGCATTCCAGCGAGTCCCGCATGCCGCAACTCCCCGCAGGACCCCTGCCTTGATCGACCGCCTGCTGATCGCCGCACTCCGCTTCTACAAACGCTGGGTGAGTCCCCTGCTGGGCCAACGTTGCCGTTTCGTCCCGACCTGTTCGGAGTATTCGATGGAAGCGATCCAGCGGTTCGGTGCGGTCCGCGGCGGTTGGCTGACCGCCCGCCGCCTGGCCCGCTGTCACCCGCTGTGCCCGGGCGGTCACGACCCGGTTCCGCCTGCCCCCGACCGACAGAGGCCTTCCGCATGAGCGACCACGCCCCCACCCCGCCACCGACCCTCATCGTCAACGCCCGACTGGTCAACGAGGGCCGCGAATTCGACGCCGACCTGCGCATGGCCGATGGCCGCATCGAGGCCATCGGCAGCGGCCTGTCCGCCCGTCCGGGCGAGATCGTGATCGATGCCGACGGCCGACGGCTGCTGCCGGGGATGATCGACGACCAGGTGCACTTCCGCGAACCGGGACTGGAATACAAGGGCGACATCGCCACCGAATCCGCGGCGGCGGTGGCCGGTGGCCTCACCACCTTCATGGAAATGCCCAACACCAGCCCGCCGACGCTGGACCGCGACGCGCTGGAAGACAAATACCGCCGCGCCGCCGGACGGGCCTGGGGCAACTACGCGTTCTACATGGGCACCAGCACCGGCAACATCGAGGCCATCCGCGCGCTGGACCCGAAAAGCGCGCCGGGCGTGAAGGTGTTCATGGGCGCGTCCACCGGCAACATGCTGGTGGACGATCCGGAAGTGCTGGACGCGGTGTTCCGCGACGCGCCGACGCCGATCATCACCCACTGCGAAGATACGCCCACCATCGACGCCGAGTTGGCGAAGTACCGCGCGAAATACGGCGACGCGATCCCGGTGGAATATCACGGCGAGATCCGCTCGCGCGAGGCCTGCATCAAATCGACCCGGCTGGCGATCGAACTCGCGCGCCGCCACGACGCCCGCCTGCACGTGCTGCACATCTCCACCGCCGACGAGCTGGCCCTGTTCGAACGCGGGCCGCTGATCCGCGCCGACGGCAGCCGCAAGCGCATCACCGCCGAGACCTGCGTGCATTTCCTGCGCTTCGACAGCCGCGACTACGCCACCCGCGGCAACTTCATCAAATGCAATCCGGCGATCAAGGACAGCGAGGACCGCGAAGCGCTGATCGCCGCGTTGGCCGAGGACACGATCGACGTGCTCGCCACCGACCACGCTCCGCACACGCTGGAAGAAAAGCAGCACGGCTATCTGCGCGCGCCGAGCGGACTGCCGCTGGTGCAGTTCGCGCTGTCGGCGGCGCTGGAATGCGTGCACGAAGGCCGGCTGACCGTCGCGCAGGTCGTGCAGAAATTCGCGCACGCGCCGGCGCAGTTGTTCGACGTGAAGGAACGCGGCTTCCTGCGCGAGGGCTATCGCGCGGATCTGGTGCTGATCGACGACACGCCGTTCACGGTCGAACGTTCGCAGGTGCTGTCGAAATGCGGCTGGTCGCCGTTCGAAGGCACCACCTTCCGTTCGCGCATCGCGTCGACCTGGGTCAACGGCCATCTCGTCTGGGATGGCCGCGCGCTCGTCGGCGGCCCGCGTGGTCAACGCCTGGAATTCGACCGTTGAAACGCGCGGCGACAATGCGTGCCGTCGTCGTCGCGGCACTGACGATGGCGCTGTCGGCCTGCGGCGGCACGACCGTCGTTCGCGAACCGCCGCCTGTTCCCGTCGGCAGCGCGATTCCCGTCCACGCCACCGTGTTGCCCGCATCGGTGCAGCAGGGCACGCTGGTGATCGGCAGCACCGACCCGCAGGCCATCGTCGAATACGCAGGGCGCACGGTGCGGGTGTCGCCGTCCGGACGCTTCGCTTTCGGCGTCGGCCGCGATGCCGTCGGCCCGCTGGTGGTGAACATCGCCGCGCCCGCGACGGCCACCGTCGAACATCGCATCGCGGTGACCCCGCGCGACTGGCCGATCGAACGCATCGACGGCGTGCCGCCGGCGACGGTGGATCCGCCGCCGGCGATCGCCGAGCGCATCGCCCGCGAACAGGCGCAGGTCGCCGCCGCGCGCACCCGCGACGATGCGCGCGAGGATTTCGCGCAACGTTTCATCTGGCCGGTGGAAGGCCGCATCAGCGGCCGGTTCGGCAACCAGCGCATCTACAACGGCGCGCCGAAATCGCCGCACTCGGGCATGGACATCGCCGCCGCGCAGGGCACCCCGGTGAAGGCGCCGGCCGCGGGCATCGTGACCTTCGCCGCGCCCGACCTGTATCTCACCGGCGGCACCGTGCTGATCGATCACGGCGCCGGCGTGAGTTCGAATTTCCTGCACCTCTCGCGCATCGACGTGCAGGTGGGCGACCGGGTCGAACAGGGGCAGGTGTTCGCCGCGGTGGGATCGACCGGGCGTTCGACCGGACCGCATCTGCATTGGGGGATGAACTGGTTCGACGTGCGCGTCGATCCGTTGCTGGTACTCGAACGCAACGACGCGCCGTAGGCTGGCTTCCGCCGCGCGCGGCGGTCACTTCGCACTACGCAGGCTATCAAACAGCACACCCAAGGTCAGGCGGGTTTCGTTGACCGGCGCATCGGGGTCCAGCGGATTCACACCGAAATAGCGCACCAGACGGAGTTCGGGCCTGAACGTCGGCTTCTCGGCCTTGTCGTACAGGAAATACTTAATCCCGACGCTACCGAAATCGCCGTCGCGCTCGGTCACGCCGGTGCTGGCGTCGAAATCGTCGAGATAGCCACCGGTGAGAAACAACTCGACCATATCGTTCGGTTTCCAACGGCCAGCGCCGACCACATAAACCGTCGAGAAGTCGTAGTCGCTGCCGGCCTCGTCGCCACGCTCGGTGCGGAGGCCCAGTGCGGGCGCGAATGTCCAGCGTTCGCCCATCCATGCATGGTTTCCGAATTCCCAGAGCAGACCAAGGCCTGTCGCCTCTGCGTCGTCGGCGATGTTGTTCTCGTACGAAACAGAGCCGGTGACCACATGCCACCAACCTTCCTTGACGGAATCGCCCTGCCGGGTCCACTGCAGTCCGGTTTCCAGGCCGCGCACGTCCTTGCGGCCGGAAGCCTTGTCGGTTCGCGTCCACGCGCCGCCGCCGAACCACGACCACTCCTGCGACATCGAGCGCTGCCAAACCAGCGCAGCCTTGGCGTCAACGAAGTGATCCCCGTCCCTGCGTGCCACCGACAGTTCAGCGGGCTTCGCATCAATTTCGCCCATGATCGTGATCGGCTTGGCGTCGCTTTTGAGCATGATGCGGCTGCGCGACGGCAGCGGCAGCAATACGAACCTATCGTCCGGGCTCGAACGCGCGGCAGCTTGGTCGAAGCAATAGAGCATGACGTCGAGATCCCGCTTCCGATCGCACGGATTCTCCGATGCGTTTGGCTGCCGGCGATAGCACTCCAGCCGCTCGTCTCCCCGTTCGATGGCGATACAAACTGCCGTGTCCGTCCGTCGTCCGGCCACTGCGTCGAAACAAGATAGCGCGGCATTCGGATCTTCTTTCAAACCGCATTGTGTATCCGGCGCGCCGGGCTGCCGCCGATAGCAGGACAACCTTGCCATGCCTTGTTCGAGGACGACACAAAGCTTGAGTTCGCGCGCCCCGATCATGGCTGCGGGCTCACCCGCTGCGCCCCCTTCTGGCAGCGCAGCAGACTCAGGGCGCGCCTTGTCGTCGTAGCACCGCAGTCGCACGGCATCGTCCTCGATTGCGAGGCATCCGTTGGCATAAGCCGCCGGTGCGAACAGCAGAAAAAGAAGGAAGGCGCACTTGATCATCGCGTTTGCTTTCATCCGATCGCCTCCTTAAGGCGTAGGCACCGGTACCGAGTAGACGCCGCAGGCCATGCGGCACAATGATTCGATCGTATCGACATGACGCATGTCGTCAGCGCGGATTTCGCGCCCCGCGACCGGATGCCCCAATGCGACCAGGGTCGCGCGCACTTCCTGATCGAAAGCGCCTGCCAAGGTCGGACGCGATTTGGCCGGAATTCCGATCTTGTTAAGCGGTGTCGACCGGTGATATGTCGCGGGGTAATTGCCCGTGATGTCCCTGCCAGTCGCCTTGTCCAGGAAGCGCAGGGTCGCGACGAGCATCTCGTTGTAGACCGTGGCATTTCCTTGGCCATCGCCTCCCGGTCCGGTCGGCGACGCCGACATCATTCCGACGGCCTGCCAGCGTTGCACCTTTTTCTTCAATTTGCGTTTCATATCTTCCCCGCCTTTTTTACTGCAGGATAGTCGGTAGTCCAGCGCCGTCACGGTATTGCCCCGGCATCACTGCAGGGGCAATCCGACATCGATCTCTGCGATCACTTCTTTTCCGCGGCCGGCGGCGCAGGCGCCTGCGGCAGATCGTTGCGCGCATTGCCCGGCATCGCCCACGAGAAATCGGTCTTCGTGAAATCGGCGAAGCAGGTCTGGCTGCCCGGCGGCGTGGACTGCGTGCACGCGTTCGCGTTGAAGTCGATCGGCGCGGTGTAGCTGGCCGGATAGTTCATCGTGGTCGCCGCGTTCACCGGCGGCGTGCCCGAAATCGCGGCGGCACCGAAGGTCGCGACGCCGTGGCAGCTCATGCAGTTGCTGGTCTGGCCGGCGGGAATGCCGCTGGAGGTTTCCAGGAAGGGATTGAAGCAGACCACCATCTCGCTCGACGCATTGCCCTTGGTCTGGTTCCAGGCGGTGCACATCGCGTAATTGCGCCAGGCGCCCTTCACGTTCGCGGTCATGCCCTGCTTGCTGCCGGGGAAATCGTTCGGCGCGTCCGGGCCCGGCTGCCACCAGAAGGTTTCCCAGGTCCAGTTGACGATCGTCTTGCTGTTGACGTGCATGCCGGCCAGCACGCCGAAGTCGCCGGCGGTCGCGGTGAGGCCCTGCCCCTGGTCACCGTTGTTGGCGAGGTTCTTGTTCCAGTTGTCGGCGTCGGCCTGGTCCATCCTGAAGTTGTAGATCGTCGACAGCGGTGCATAGAGATAGCTCTGGCACGCCAGCGACGGGCTGGGCACGGCCTGTTTGATCTGCTCCGGCGTCGCCGCGACCGGCGCGGTCTCGGGACCGGCCTTGTTGGCCGGATCCAGCAGCACGCAGGTCAGCCAGGTTTCCGGCGTCGCGTTGGCCGGCGTCGTCGACTGCTGCGGGCCCTGCCACAGCGGCATCGGGGTCAGGCCGGTCGCCTTGACGAGGAAGATCACCGGCTTGGTTTCCATGCCCGCGAATCCGATCGTATCGCCACTGTCGGGCTGATACGGCGCATCGACGACCTTGCGGTCCGCGACCGCGGTGCCCTGCGGCCACGCGGCGTTGAGATCGACCTGGCTCTGCATCGAGGTATAGCTGTACTGCACGCCGCCCGGACCCGCATGCTGCGCGGCCAGATAGGCCGCCATCGACGGGTTGAACTTGTTGAACGACACCACGTTCGTGTCGGCGGGCACCGCCAGGCCGGCCTTGCGCGCGCTGTGCGCGATCTGGCTCGCGGCCTGGAAGGCGCGCGCGGGCCGCGTCATGCCGGCCACGCAGCCTTCCTTGCTGAAGGTCTCGCTGATGCCGCACCAGGTTTCCCACACCGGAAGATTCGCGCCTTCCCAGATCTGGCCGGAATCGCTGGTCATGCCGGCCCAGAGGTTCCAGGCGGCGGTGGTGATGTTGTCGATCTGCCAGGTATCGGCCCAGGCCTGGAATTCGTCGCGGTTGCCGGGATAGCCGTAACCGGCCGGGATATCGACGGGCTTGACGGTCGTCGCCGGCGCGGGTGCCGGTGTGGCCGCCGGTGGCGTGGCCGGCTCGGCCGGCGGCGCCTCCTTGTTGCAGGCCGCCAACAACAGCGCAGCGGGCAGCAGCGCGAGCAATCGCATCTTCATGAGACCTCCTGTGTCGTTCGATGATGGACGGGACCGCTTCGCGCCCCTGCTTCCTCGCGCCGCATCCCGCAGACTGGAATCGCGCCCGCGCCGACAGCGGCGACATGCGCGGAGCGAGCATACGGGCTCCGCCATCGGGCCACAATCGAGCCATGATCGCGAAACGGGCATCGCGCGCGCCATGCGCCGACGCATACCGGCGAAGATCGATCGACAGAAGATGATCGAAAGACCGCGATCGGCGGGCAAGGCCTGCACAACAGGATCGACGGCATCGATCGGGAACGGCGCTCAGCCTGCGGCGCGACCCTTGCCCGAGACCTGCGCCACCGCGTCGTGAGGATGCAGGCTTTCGTAATGCGAGACGCGCACGTCGAAGCGCTGCACGCGGGCATCGTCGGCGAGCGTGGCAGCCACGCGGCGCGCGGCGTCCTCGCAGAACATCAGGTTCTCGGCGTTGAGGCGCGCGAAGGCCTGTTCGTCCTCGCGCTTCACCGCCGTTTGCACCGGCGTAGCGAGCGCGGCTTCGGCGCGATCGATCAGATCCGACAGCGGCAGTTCGTCGAACGCGGGCTGCAGTTCGACCCGGATCTCGGCGCGGCTGCGCTGCGCGTGCGGCGTGGCGGCGAGGCCGCGTTCCGACGCCAACCAGTCGCGCACCACATGAGTGGACAAGGGATGCGCGGCGGCGAAGTCTTCGGCGAAACGTTCGGCATTGAGCTGACGCGACAGCGCGGCGGAGGCCGGACAGGTGCTGGAGTATTCGACCGAATACGCGAGCGCGAGCGACAGATGGCCGTCGATCAGCAGCGCATCGATTTCGAGCGGATAACGCTTCCAGCCGCTGTTGTCGCTGGCCAGCGCGCGGCGCTTGAGCATCTGCTCGAAGCGCAGGGTCAGGCGCGCGGAAGACGAGAGCGCGCCCTGCGATTCGACGCATTCCTGCAGCACGCGACGCAGGCGCGCGGGCGTCAACGCCTCTTCGGTCAGCGTGTGTTGAAGGCGCAGATACAGGCGGGACATGTGGATGCCGCGGGCGGCGGGATCGCGCAGATCGACGAAGACGTCGACCGATGCCGGGACCTGCAGGCTGCCGCCGTCGTCGCCGCGGAGGCGCAGCGGCAGCGCGATGTTGCGCATGCCGACCCAGTCGAGCGCGCGCGCCGCGGCGGCGGCGTCGCCGGCCACGTCGGGCATCGGAAGGGAAGTCGGTCGCAGGGTCACGGGTGGGGGCCGGACGGCGGAGGGGCGGCCATTGTACCCAGCCGGGTCGCCGGCTTCGGGAACCGGGCCGAAACGGAGCGTTGTCTTCAGCCCCGGGCGGCGCGCCAACTGCGCCAGAGCGCGACCGGCGGCGACAGCGGCACGATCTCGCCGCCCGTCGCGAAGCGCTGCAGGCGGCCGCGGCACAGCGCGTCGTGGATCCGTCGCGGCCGGGTCGTCGCCGCGCGCGACGAGGGCATCGCCGCGAGTCGCCCGGCCCAGGTCCGCTGCGGCATCGCATCGCCGTCCTCGTCGCGATGCCACAGCGCATGCAGCGCGAGCAGGCCGAGCGCGTCCGATTCGGCGGACGCCGGCGTCGCCGCATCCGCGAACAGCGCGCGCTCGCAGTCCGCCATCGCGTCGGCCAGCGCCTGCAGGGCCGGCAGCAAACCTTCGGGCGCATCCCAGCGCCGCAGCGGCTCGCGCACCGCCTGCAGCGCCGGCAAGGTCGCCGCCAATGCCGCCCACGGCGCCGACCGCTTCTGCAGGACACGGCCGAGCGGATGGCGTCGACCACCTTTCGTCCAGCCCTGCAGTTCGTCCTGCCACCAGCCGAGTTTGGCGAACCCGGGCGTCGGGTCGTCGCCGGCCCACGCGGCATCGGTCCATTCCTGTAGCAGCGCGAACCATGCTTCGGCGCGCGCGCGCTGCGCCTCGGTCACGAACGCCTGGGCGATGCGCCACTCCGGCCAGCGCCCGCGCCACTTGTCGAGGAAATCGTCGAGATCCGGATCGAGATTCGCGTTGTTCAGGGCAGCATCGCTCACGACGTCATCGCTCACGGCGTCGCGATCGCGCCCGCGGCCGGCCACGTCGCCGGATCCAGCAGCGCATGCGGCTGTTCGATCATCGTGTCGCCGCCCCAGGTGTGCGGGTCGTCGCCCGGCAATCGATATCCCCACAGCGCCACGATCGACGGCATGCCGGCGGCGCGCGCGGCGACGATGTCGCGTTCGTCGTCGCCGACATACACGCAATCGCGCGGATCGATACCGAGCACCGCGGCCGAATGCAGCAGCGGCAGCGGATGCGGCTTGCGCTCCGGCAGCGAATCGCCGCCGATCAGCACGCCGCAGCGGTCTGCCCAGCCGAGCATCGGGACCAGCGGTCGCGCGAGATATTCCGGCTTGTTGGTCACGATGCCCCAGCGCACGCCATCGGCGTCGAGCGCATCCAGCATGCCGGCGATGCCGTCGAACAGCACGCAGTAACGCCCGAGGATGCTTTCGTAGGCGTCGAGAAAAGGCTTGACCAGCGCTTCGCGCGCGTCGGCATCGAGATGCGCGAACGCACAGCCGATCATCGCCCGTGCGCCCTTGGACACGTGCGGCCGCAGCACGTCGTGCGCGACCTCGGTTTCGCCGCGCCCGCGGCGCAGGATGTTGATCGCTTCGACCATGTCGGGCGCACTGTCGAGCAGCGTGCCGTCGAGGTCGAAGAGCACGCCGCGGGGAAATCGGGTCTGGGACAACGGTGGCTCCACTGCGATGAGACGAATCTGTAGGAGGGCCTTCAGGCCCGATTGCGCGTTGTCCGCGGGAAAAAGCTCGGGGCTGAAGCCCCGCCTACGGTTTGATTGCGCAGGCGATGTAGTTCACGTCGGTACGGCTGCCGACGCGCGCGGTGTGGCGCAGCGGGTCGTAGATCAGGCCGCTCACGTCTTCCAGCGACAGGTCCGCCGCGCGCAACCAGGCCGCGAGTTCCGAGGGTTTGATGAAATCACGGTACTGATGCGTGCCCTTCGGCAGCATCCGCGCGATGTACTCGGCGCCGACGATGGCCAGCGCGAACGCAGCCGGCGTACGGTTCAGCGTGGACAGGAACACGCGGCCGCCGGGCTTGAGCAGCGTGGCGCAGGCGGCGATCACCGAACCGGGATCGGGCACGTGCTCCAGCATTTCCATGCAGGTCACCGCGTCGAACGTGCCGGGCGCTTCCGCCGCCAGCGTCTCGACCGCGTCGAGTCGGTAATCGACCTGCACGCCGGATTCCAGCCGATGCAGCTTCGCGACCTTGATCAGGTCCGGCGCCAGGTCGATCGCGACCACGTCCGCGCCTTCGCGCGCCAACGCCTCGCTGAGCAGGCCAGCGCCGCAGCCCACGTCGAGCACGCGCGCGCCGCGTAGCGTCGTGCGTTCGCGCACGTAGCCGAGCCGCGCGGGATTCAATGCGTGCAGCGGTTTCTGCGGGCCGTTGGGGTCCCACCACCTGTTCGCCAATGCATTGAACTTGTCGAGTTCGACCTGGCTGAAGTTGTGATCTCTGCTGCTTGCTTCGTGCATGTCCGTCATCTTCACGTTGTTGTCATCCCGAGCGCAGCGAGGGACCTGCTTCTGAATATCCGGCAGACGTTGGAGCAAAGCAGGTTCCTCGCTGCGCTCGGAATGACAGATTCAGGTTCTGATCGCACCGATCCGCTCCCGCCACTGCCGCGCATTCGCGATCAGCGCATCGATGTCCATGTCGACCAGCACACGGTCGAGCAGCTTCGCGTGGCCGGCGATCCACACGTCCGACACCTGATGCCGGCCGGTGGCGTAGACCAGTTGCGACAGCACGTGATGCAGCGGCTGGGTTTCCAGCGCCGACAGATCGACGCAGGTCAGGTCCGCCTGTTTGCCGGGCTCAATCGAGCCGATCAGATGATCGAAGCCCATCGCCTTCGCGCTGCCGAGGGTGGCGGCGCGCAGCGCGCTGGCGGCATCGAACGCGGACGCGTCGTCGGCCACGGCTTTCGCCAGCAGCGCGGAAGTGCGCATCTCGCCGAACATGTCGAGATCGTTGTTGCTGGCGCAGCCGTCGGTGCCGATGGCGACGTTCACGCCGGCCTTCGACAGCTTCGCGACCGGGCAGAAGCCGGAGGCGAGCTTGAGGTTGGACTCGGGGCAATGCACCACGCTGACGCCGCGCGCCGCGCACAGCGCGATCTCGGCGTCGGTGAGCTGGGTCATGTGCACCGCGATCAGGCGGTCGTTGATCAGGCCCAGACGATCGAGCCGCGCGATCGGCCGCTGTCCGTGCTTCTCCTGCGACTGCTGTACTTCCTGCGCGGTCTCGTGCGTGTGCAGGTGCACCGGCACGTCGAGCTGGTCGGCGAGCATGCGGATGCGCTCGAAATTGTCGTCCGACACCGTGTACGGCGCGTGCGGCGCGAAAGCCGTCGCGATCAGCGCATCGTGGCGCCACTGGTCGTGGACTTCGCCGGCGCGGTCGAAATATTCGTCGTCGCTCTTCGCCCAGGCGGTCGGGAAATCGATGACCGGCAGACCGACGCGCGCGCGGAAGCCGTAGCGTTTGTAGGTCGCGGCCTGCACGTCGGGGAAGAAGTAGTTCTCGTTGCAGCAGGTGGTGCCGCCGCGCAGCATTTCCGCGATCGCCAGGGCGATGCCGTCGGCCGCGTAGTCCGGGCCCATGATCGCGCCTTCGATCGGCCAGACGTGTTCCTGCAACCATTGCTTCAGCGGCAGATCGTCGGCGACCCCGCGCATCAGCGTCATCGGGTTGTGGACGTGGGCGTTGACCAGACCGGGGATCAGCGCACCCTCGGGACGCGAGACCGTCGCCTTCGCCTCGAAGCGGGCGCGGGCCTCGGCGATGGGCAGCACCGCCAGGATGACGCCGTCGCGGATCGCGACCGCGTGATGCTCGAGCACCGCGCCGTGCGGGACGATCGGCACGACATGACGGGCTTCGATCAGGAGATCGCAGGGCTCCGGGACGAGGGCTTCGGACACGGGCTGATAGGTCATGGGGACATTGTCGCATTCCGGCGCCGGAGGCGGCACTCGCCCCATCGTGGGCGTACTCCGGGGCCGGCCGCAGGCCGTCGCAAACGCGGAAGCCCGCCGGCGGGCGGGCTTCTTTCGACAGCAGATCCCTTGCCTGCGGCTCGGGAGGATTGATTCGCTACGCTGAGATCCCTCGCCCGCGGCTCGGGATGATTGATTCACGACGAGGCCCGCTGCGCGGGCCTCTGTGAATCAATCACTTCACGCGGCTGACGTATTCGCCGGAGCGGGTGTCGACCTTGATGGTCTCGTCCTGCGCCACGAACAGCGGCACGCGGACCACGGCGCCGGTTTCGAGGGTGGCCGGCTTGCCGCCGGTACCGGCGGTGTCGCCCTTCACGCCAGGATCGGTCTCGACGATCTTCAGTTCCACGAAGTTCGGCGGCTGGACGGTGATCGGGTTGCCGTTCCACAGGGTGACCACGCAGGCTTCCTCGCCCTTCAGCCACTTCTCGGCGCCGCCCATGCCGGCCTTGTCGGCCTGCACCTGCTCGAAACTTTCCTGATTCATGAAATGCCAGTACTCGCCGTCGCCGTAAAGGAACTGCATGTCGGTGTCGACGACATCGGCGACTTCCACCGAGTCGGTGGCCTTCATGGTCATTTCGACCACGCGGCCCGACTTGATGTTGCGGTACTTGATGCGGGTGAAGGCCTGGCCCTTGCCGGGCTTGACGTATTCGGTTTCGGTGATGACGCAGGGGTCGTTGTTGACCAGGATCTTCTGTCCGGTCTTGACGTCGTTCATGCCCAGGCTGGCCATGGAATGCTCCTGATGGATTCGTCTGCTGGACCGCCGCGGGCCGTGGAATCCGCGGGCGGCTTAGAATGGAGGGCCCCGTCATGCAAAACCGGACCCGGGATGCCGGCGCGTCCCGACGAACGGCCCGACCGAACTCCCTATGATACCTGCTGCCCCCCTCTCAACGCAGCCCGCCCCCGCCGCCGGGCAGGACTGGAAGCGCCTCTGGCGCGACGCGGTGCGCGATCCGGCCGAACTGCTGGCCCTGCTTGGGTTGGAAGGCCAGGTACCGGGGCTGTCGGCCGGGGCCGCCGCGCAGTTTCCGCTGCGGGTGCCGCGGGGCTTCGTGGCCCGCATGCGACCCGCCGACCCTCACGACCCGCTGCTGCGCCAGGTGCTGCCCCTCGACGACGAACTGCGGCCGATGCCCGGCTTCGACCTGGACGCCGTGGGCGACGGCGCGGCGAAGGCAGCCACGGGCGTGATCCACAAATACCGCGGCCGGGCGCTGCTGATCGCCACCGGCAGTTGCGCAGTGCACTGCCGCTATTGCTTCCGCCGCCATTTTCCGTACGCCGACGAGACCGCCGCCGCCGGGCAATGGCGCGAGGCGGTCGAGGCGATCCGCGCCGATGCCAGCCTCGACGAAGTCATCCTCTCGGGCGGCGACCCGTTGTCGCTGACCACCCCCAAGCTGGCCGAGCTGACCGCGCAGCTCGCGGGCATCGCGCACGTCCGCCGGCTGCGCATCCACACCCGCCTGCCGGTGGTGCTGCCGGAGCGGGTGGACGCCGAATTCGCCGACTGGCTCGGCGCCCTGCCCTGGCCGGTGGCGGTGGTGATCCACGCCAACCATGCGCAGGAATTCGATGCGAATGTCGACGCTGCCCTGGCGCGACTGCGCGATGCGGGCGCGACCGTGCTCAACCAGGCCGTGCTGCTGCGCGGCGTCAACGATTCTGTCGACGCGCTGGCTGCGTTATGCGAACGCGGCTACGCCGCCGGCGCCCTGCCCTATTACCTGCACCAGTTGGACCGGGTGCAGGGTGCGGCGCATTTCGAAGTGAGCGACGACGACGCCCGCGCGCTGCATCGCGCGCTGATCGACCGCCTCCCGGGCTACCTCGTGCCGAAACTCGTGCGCGAAGTGGCGGGGGATGGGGCGAAGCGGGGGTTGTGAGGCCATCCCGATCGTTCGGGACGGCGCCGAGCACCCTCACTCCCTCAGCATCTCCACGAATTGCCCGAAAGTATCGGCGACCGGTATCAGCTCGGGAAGCTCGTCGCCGACGACATCGTGAGCCCACAGAACGACCGATGGTTCGCCTTCCCTGCGGCCATCGAAACAGAGGAAGTCTCCCGCGAACACCGCGGCGAAAGGACAGACCGATTCCTCCAGTCGGTCCTCGATCTGACTCCAGACGACTTCGATGTCGTACATGCCCAATCGGTGGGTCTTGTAGTCTTCCACGAAAGAAAGAAACCGTTCGACCACCTTCTCGTTGCCGTCGAGATCGAAAATCTGCCGTAGCGGAACGCCGCCATTCGAGATTTTCATGATGCGGACGAAGTCGGCCGGAAAACGAAGACCGACCTCGCTCTCGACCTCACGCACGTAACGGTCTTCGAACGGATCCGAAGCGCTGGCTTTGTCGAACGGGATTTCTTTCACGCGAACACTCCACGGCTACCGTTTTCCGGTAGACCAGATCTTCCGGCCACCGGTATGACTGGTCACATTATGCACACCGAAAGGTACGAGCTGCATGCGTCCGGATTCCTGATGATGATGCCAGGTATATCCCTCGGGCCTCACGCCGCCCGGCAGCTGCGAATCCAGATATCTGAATTGCGCCCTGTCGGTCGCCCCCCACAGATTCTCGGGAAGGCGCCCTTCGGTATGAACGACGTCGCTGAAATCCGGGAAACCGGTAATCGGATCGACTTCGATCTTGCGGACGAGGCCGGACTCTTGCGCGTACCTGCGGATCGCCTCGCGCTCGGACTTGGGCATCGATGCGTCGAGTTCGCGCCATTTCCAGGGCTTGTTCGAGTTCACCATCTCGGCGTACCGCTCGACGCGCCCCCGAGTCACTTCATCCAGTTGACCCAGCACATCCGCGGCCGTGTTGCGCGCCGTACGGGCATCGACGATGCCGAGAGAACGATCGGTGCGCAATTTCTTGGCCCAACTGCGGATATCGCGCGCGGCATCGATGATCTCGTCCGCACCGCCGAATACGACAGAGAAGCCGAGGCCTGCCGCTTTCGATCCCAACGTGCTCGCGGTCTCGCCCCAGTTCATTTGCTCCTGGAGGAAGGCCTTGGTCTTCTGTTCGACGAACTCCGCGCCTTTGTCGATCATCGTTTCGAACGCTTCGCCGAATACGTTCTTGGCGAAGTTGATGAGCATCGACTTGACGGGACCGCCGGTCAGCAGCGTCTGCACGCCAGCGGTGACGATCGTCGCCAGGATCGGATGGTCGTCGGCGAAGTCCGCGAGGGCCTCAGCACCCGATACGATCGCATCGGTCAGATGCTGGAGCGCGCCGGGTGCGTTGGCGGTGACGACGACAGGCGCGAGCTCGACGACTTTCATCGGGGGCTCATTGCCGGTCGTACCGGTGTCGGCCGGCACGACCGGCGGCGGCTCGGAAACGACACCGACGGTCCGGGTCCTGGCCAACTCCTGCATTCTGCCGCTGTTCTCGGCACGGGCGATCTTGTTGATCGTCCGATTGATGTTTTCGTTGCCGAGAATCTGCTGGACGTACGCCTCCTTGTCTTCAGGCCTGATCTTTCCCTGAAGCACGAGAACATCTATCTGGTCCGACATGCCGCCGAGCATGTCGACCGTCGCGTACGAATCGATCCGCACGATGTTCTCGCCGGATCTGACATCGACGCCGGCGACCAATCGATTGCGATCGTCGCGACGCAGATGGATACCGCGCTCCGCGAGCGATTCCTTCATCGACTCCAGGGCGGCTTCGCGCTTGCGCTTGGCGATCGCCGCGGTCTCCATCTGGGTGATCGCCTTCTTCGTGGCATCCGCCAACCCGTTGCCGAAAGCGTCCGTCAGCATCCGCACATAATCGGCCTCGCCCTCTTCGCCGAGCAGCTCGGCGACGTGATGCCGGGTCGCGCTGCCGACGAAGCCGGTGACCGTTCCATTCAGGACGGTCTGGGCGAACGAACTCTTCAGAACCGGTGTTCTGGCGAACCAGGCCGCGCTGCCGCTCTTGCTGCCGAGCCACGCGCCCAGCTCCGCGGTGACCGCACCGCTCACCGCGCTCGCGGCGAGATTGGCCCAACTGAATTTTTCGTTGCTGCGATCGCGCGAAGGATCGATGCGATTGACCAGCCAGTTGGAACCGTAGTTGGCGAGATTGCCCGCCACCGCCTGGGCGGCGCCCTTCGCCCAATTGGAACCGAAGTTGAAGACGTTGGCGGCCGCCTGCTTCGTGCCCGATGCCACCTCTTTCACGGCGGTGCCGCCGTTCGTCGCGACACCGGCGCCGCCCGAGAATGCCGAACCCACGCCCATGGTGGCGACGCTGCCCAATGCGCCCACCGCGACAGCCCCCCAGTCGAACTTGTCCGACAGGCCGAACGCCATCGATGCCAACTGCCCGGCCATCGAACCGACCGCACCCGCGATGGCGGCCACGCCGACCGCCGCCCAGGTGAAGCCCGCGGCGCCGCCGAGGACCGCGGCGCCGACCGCCATCGTGCCGCTGGCGGCGGTGGCCGCCGATACGCTCGCGCCGAGCAGCGGCGCTGCGGCGCCGGCGGTGTAGACGGTCACCACCGCGACGATCACCACGACGATGATGGTGAGAATGACCGAGAGGACGTTGCAGCTCTTCTTCGGCGGCGGCGGCACGTAGTCGAGCGACGGCGCCGTGCTGCCGATCACTTCGGCCGGGTTGTAGGGCTTGAAGGTGGTGGCGTCGTTCTTGCTGACCTGCACTTCCGGCACCTTGAGGGTGGTGCCTGCGGTGAGGGTTTCGCCGCCGGTGAGCGCGTTGGCGGACGCCAGCACGTACCAGAGGCTGTCGTTGCCGTAGACACGCTGGGCGATGCTGCGCAGCGTGTCGCCGGCCATCACCGTGACATTGCTGCTGCCGGCTTCGCTGTTGCGGTAGGCGGTGAGGTTGCTGATGGCGTCGACATAGCCGCTGTTGCTCGCCGCGACCTGCTGGCCCGACACCAGCGCGTAGCGCGTGGTCTTGAAGCTGGTCGCGCCGTTGTCGATGCGCTGCAGGATATTGCCGGTGGCGTCGTAGGCGAACAACCGCTCCTGGCCGTCCTGCACGGCGACACGGCGGCCCCAGCCGTCGTACACGCTGGAGGTGGTGGCCGGCGTGAACCCGCTCTTGTTGCTGGTGCCGGTGACCTTGGTTTCGAGATAGGCCTCGCGGGCATCGTAGGTATAGCTGTAGTACCAGATGAAGGGACCGATGCTGTCGGTTTCCTTGCTGGTGTTGGAGAACCGCTGGTACTGGCTCTGGTACATCCGCGCGTCGCGGCTGAGGTCGTAGTAATTCCGGGTCTCGTTGCGATCGGTGATGTTGTTGGTGTAGGTGTAGCCGGTGAAGAAGGTGCCGTTGCGCGTACGCACGCCTTCGGCGAACCGCTGGGTGAGCTGGCGACCGTCGGCATCGTAGGTGTAGACGTAGCGCTCCTTGACCTGACCCGCGAATTCGGTGCCGGTCTCGTGCGGGACGACGCGCGAAGTCAGCCGACCCGCGGCGTCGTAACTCAGGATTTCCGCGATCTGCGGATTCACGCCCAGCGCCGCCGGCTTGTAGACGTAAGTCCGCTGCCCGCGTTCGTTGTACGTGGTGTTCTCGTACTTGGTCACCCCGGATTCGAGGATCCGACGGCGGATCGCGCGACCGGCATCGTCGTAATCGAGCGCATAGCTCACGTCCGTGGTCGCGCCGTCGATCTTGCCGAGCACGATCTGCCCGCTCACGAGTTTGGCGTTGGCGACGGTGACGCGGTTCATCGCATCGTAGTCGTACCAGAACGATTTCCAGCTGGAACTGGCGTAGACATAGGCATCGCCCGGCGTGGTCGGGACGTAGGTCCCGCCGCCACCGCCACCGCCACCTCCGCCGCCACCACCACCACCGCCACCGCCGTCATCGATCGGCTCCTCGGGCAGCAACAGCATGGTCTGCTCGGCGGCGATGCGATCGGTGCTGGTGCTGCCGCCGTCGTCGACGGTCCGCAGCGCGGTGCTGCCGGAGAGACTCGTTTCCTCGGGACTCTGCAGCGCCATGTAGGGTTCGAGCGGATCGCGCGGATCGCGCGGGTCGTCCGGCGGCACGTAATCCGAAGCGATGTCGAGACGGATGGATTCGGTGGACGACCGCAGACCGTGCACATCCCTGGCGTACACGTACACGTACTGGTAATTGCCGGCCTGCGTGGGCGCACCGGACAGCAGACCGGTGGTGCTGTTGAAGGACATGCCGGCCGGCAGGCTGCCGTAGGACTCGAGGTGGAAGGTCAGCGCCGATCCTTCGGGATCGCTGAAGCCGCTGCTGACGTCGAACTCCCAGTACTGCCCGACCGTCAGGTACGCCGGGTACGGCCAATAACTCGGGTAGTTGAAGACCGGCGGGCGGCTCGGAAGGATGTTGACGTTGATGTCGCGCACGACCGTGAACTGATCGTCGATGCTGCGCGCGGTCAGACGCAGGGTGAAGGTGGCGCCGGCCGGCGGCGTACCGGTCAGCGCACCGGTGGCCGGGTTGAAGGTCAGCCACGACGGCAACGCGCTGCCGTCGGCCATGGTCATCGACATGGTGAACGTGGTCTCGGGCGCGAACTGCGCCACCATGTACGTATAGTTGTTGCTGATCGCGGTGCCGGCGTAACCGGACAGACTCCACGGATACGTCGAACCGCTGCCGGAGTTGCCGACCGTCACGCGACGGCGGTTGCCCGCGGCGTCGTAGCTGTAACGCGTGGTCATGATCTCCGAGCCGGTGGCGACGTCGATCTGCCGCACCATGCTGATCCGGCCGTTGGAATCGTAGGTGCTGATGGTGCGCAGATGGACGAGATTGCCCTTGCCGTCGCGGGTATAGGTCTCTTCCATCGTGCGGTTGCCGGCCGCATCGTAGGCGTAGCGCGTCCAGTTGCTGCCTTCGCGGATTTCCTTCACCAGGCCGCTGGCGTAGTAGTACTGCGCACGGTCGCTCGCGCCCAGGCCGGTGAGGCCGAGCTGGGTGGCGAGCGACGCGTTGCCGTCGGTGCCGTCAGGCGGCGGCGCGTTGGGATCGGGCCCCGAGTAACCGTCGCTGAGTTCCACGTACATGCTGGTGGACGTGGCGCGGGTGGTCTTGAGCAACTGCCCGGTTTCGGCGTGATAGATGTAGTCGTAGTCCGCGCCGCCGAGATCGTTGTGATCGATCATCCGGCCGAACACGTCGTAGTCCCAGGTCTGTTCGTCGATGAAGACGTACTCGCCTTCGCGGTCCTTGCGGATCGCCGGACCGGTGTAGTACTCGGGTACGTAGTAGTAACCGCCGCCGTAACCGTAGCCGTAGTCGTCGTAGTACCAGGTCCCGGTGCCGTAACCGGTGATCGTGCCGTTGACGTCGCCGACCGAGAGCAGATAACGCCAGCGATCCGCATCGCCGTTGCTTTCGCGGGTCCTGCGGCCCTGCAGATCGTTGGCGTAGGTCTTGACCACGCCCGCCGCGCTGCGGCTGCCCAACAGCAGACTGCGGCTGTCGTAGTCGTAGCGCGAGGTCTGGGCGAGCGCGTTGGCGACGCTCCAGCGGTCGGCGCTGCCCTGCAGACCGTAGGTCTCCAGCGTGTTCTTCTGCCGGGTGCCCTGACCGTTGGTGAAATCGCCATGCGCGGACACGCGCCCGGCGCGGTCGTAGCCCTTCCAGCTGATGTAACCCAGCGGGTTCTGGATATAGCGCTCGCGATCGAACAGATCGTAGGCGATCTTCGTCGACTTCCCGAGCGCGTCGATGCTTTCGACGGCGCGACCGACGTTGTCGTAGAGCACGCGCTGCACGTTGCCGTTGGCGTCGCGGGTTTCGGTGAGCCGGCCGAGGCCGTCGTAATACCAGTTCAACACCGGACGGGCGCGCGTCTCGGTGCCGTTGGCGGCGACGATCTTGACCTCGGGGCGGGTCTCCTGGATGACCTTGTTGAAGCCGTTGTAGCGGTACAGCGTCTCGTAGCCACGGGCGTCGACGCGGCGGGTCACGTTGCCCCAGCGGTCGTATTCGCTGATCACCTCCGGGCGCTGCGCGAGATCGTCCGAGTTCGACGGCAGGCGTTCCAGCACCGCGCGGCCGAGTTTGTCGTATGCCAGATCGGTGACCGCGGAGACCACGGCCTGCGTGCCCTGCGCGTTCACGGTGAAGCTCTTGCGGGTGACGCGCAGCGCACGGCCGGCCAGATCGTAGGCCAGATCGCGCCAGGCGCCGCCCTGGGTGTTGTCGCGCAGCGTGCGCCCGGCCTTGTCGTATTCGTAGGCGATGAAGTTGCCGCCGACGAAGGCATCGGCGATGCGATCGTCCTTGGCGACGACTTCGCCGAAGGCGTTGTAGCGCACGATCTCGGACTGATCGGTGGAGGTGCCCTTGAGCGTACGCACGCCGCCGGCGACTTCGTAACGTTCGCGCAGGGTCGCAGCGCTCAGCTGGCGGCCGGCGCGGTCGTAGGTGTAATTGACGAACAGATCGGATTCGATCGTGGTGGCGCTGCCGTCGATCGCGCCGCCGCCGCGCAGCGTGGTCCGGACCTGGACGACACGGTCGCCCGCGTCGTAGCTGCGGTAAGTCGTGGTGTTGACGGCGAGATCGCGCTCCGCCGTGACCCGGCCGCGCAGATCGTAATCGGTCTCGCTGATGGCATCGTTGACGCTGGCGACCGCCGCCGCGGCGCCGATCTTGCCGTTCGCGAAGCGGACCACGCGCACCGCGTTGCCGAACGCGTCGTAAGCGACTTCGGTATAGGGCGAGCGCTGTTCGTACAGCGTCGCGGTGGACAGCGTGTTGTTCTGGGACTGGCCGAGCAGCGTATCGCTGTTCGCGACCAGCACCGCGCGCGACGGCTGCTGCACCGAAATCATCCGGCCCAGCGCGTCGTAGCGCGTGAGCGTGGTGCCCTGCGCGTCGACCACGGACGTGATCCGGCCCTCGCCGTCGTAGCCGAACTGGGTCGACACCGACGACCACTGGCCCGCGGTGCCGCCGGAGGCCTGGACGAACAGTTGCGTGGACTGCGCGACGACGCGGCCCAGGGCATCGTAGGTGAAGTCCATGCGCCGGTCGTAGCCGGTGACGGCATCGCCCGCGGCCGGCAACGCCGGCGGCAGCACGGTGCCGAGCGCGGCGATCGTCGCCGCCGGCAATCTGCGCGCATGCTCGATCTTGCTCTGGACCTCGCCGTAGGCGTTCCACACCTGCGAATTGACGTAACCCTCGGCGTCGACGCTGACGGTCTCGCGGCCCAACCGGTCGTAGTAGCGCCAGGTGTCGGCCCAGACCGCATCGGCGGTGTCGGGCGTGCCTTCCAGCAGGACCGACGTCTTCGCCACCTCGCCGTAGGCGTTGAACTGGCTGCGCATCGTCGGCCGGCCGGTCGCGGCCGTGCCGTTGGCCTTGATGTAGGCGACCGCATCCTGCTGCACCTGCACCTTCTGGCCGAGCAGGTTGTAGCTGCTGTCGACGCCGCGATCCTGCGCGGCGTTCACGGTCAGGCCCGACTGCACCAGCGCCTGGGTCATCGCCTTGCCGGGCGTCCAGCCGGCGGCGGAGAACGCCGCACCGGTAGTGACGAGCGCATTGGCGTGACGCACCGCGCGGGTTTCCTCGCCGAAGGCGTTGTAGGTGCGCGAGGTGACGTGCTGTTCTTCGTCGATCTCGTAGACGACGCGACCCAGCGTGTCGTACACGCGGTAACTGCGATTGCCGAGCGCATCCTTCTGCGAGACCGCGTTGCCGAGCGCGTCGTAGGCGATGTCGATGGTGTCGGACGCGCCGCTGACGGGATTGCCGCCGGTGATCGCATCGGGCAGCACGATGCGCACGGTGTTGCCGCGGCTGTCGTACTCGTAGCGGGTGATGCGCGCCTGCGCGGTGTCGGCGTTCTCGATCCGGCGCAGGATGTTGCCGGTGCCGTCGTATTCCATCCGCGCGACGATCGAACGCGTGGTCGTGGTGCCCCCGGTCCTCACCGCGACCGCGGGGCTGATTTCGGCGGTGCGGCGACCCGCACGGTCGTATTCGTAGTTCCACACCGCACCGGTGCGGTCGGTATGGCGGGTGATGTTGCCGGCGGCGTCGTACTGGTAGGACTCGGTCTGGCCGAGCGCATCGGTACGGACGGTCACCTGGCCGGCGCTGTCGTAACTCATCGCGATGACGCGATAGGCCGAAGCCGGCTGGGTCGCGGCCCAGGCGGCGAGCGCGGCGGTGTCGGTGGTGTTCGACGGCAGGTTGGCGTAGACCAGCGTCTGCACCACGCGACCGATGGCGTCGAAGCGTTGTTCGCTGAGCGTGCCGAGCGCATCCAGCGCGAAGCGTTCGCGATTGCCGGCGTCGTGGAAGTAGCGGAGGGTGCGGCTCTGGGTCGCGCGGATCGCGGGATCGGTGCTGAGCGCCCCCGAGACCGCGCTGGCGACGGTCGCGGTGGTCGCAGTGATCGCATAGGCGATATCGACGCCGTAGCGGGTCTTCGCGATGACCCGGCCGATGGCGTCGTACTGGGTTTCGGTGACCTGGCCGAGGCCGGCGCCGCTGCGCATGACCTGATAGCGGACGCGACCGGCCTGATCGTAATGCAGGCCTTCGACGCGCGCGGCCGCTTCGTTGGCGGAGACATGGCTCGCGAAGCCGGCCTGGGTGGCGGTGCCGGCCGCGAGCTGCGACATCAGCGTGGCGTTGGCGGTCGCCGCATAGGCGAGCGTGCTGCGCACGCGGCCGGCGCCGTCGTAACGGACCTCCTGCACCGAGGCATCGCCACGCACGCGGAACACCAGGCGCGCGGCGGCGTCGTACACGCTGTAGTCGACCTGATCCTGCGCGGTCTCGACCAGTTGCGCGGCGACCTGCGCGGTGTCGAGCGTGGTGCCGGAAAGACCCAGCGCGACGGTCTGCGCATGACGACGTACCGACGCCACTGCGCCGAGCGCGTTGTAGCGCGTGCTGGTGACCGCGCCGGCGCCGTCGATGGTGTAGGCGACGCGTCCGGCGGCGTCGTAAACCATGCGCTGCACCTGCGCGGTGCCGCGGTTCGCGGCCATCCACGACGACAGCGACGCCTCGGTGGCGGTGCCCTGCGACAGCGCGGTCGACAGGGTCGCATCCACCGCGAGCAGAGCGGTGTAGGCGTAGGCGCCGACGATGCGGCCGGCCTGGTCGTACTGGCGCTCGACCACCGCGGCCTGGGTCGCGGTGGTGCGGGTGATGGCGAGACGCTCGCGGCCGGCGCTGTCGTACACGCCGTACTGCGCGGCCGCACCGGCTTCGTTCGCGGCGACGAACGCGGCGAAATCCGACACTTGCGCGGTGCCCGCGTGCAGCGGCGTGTTGAGGCTGTTCTGCAGCGAGGTGGCCGACGCCATGTAGCGCAGGCTGGCGACGACATTGCCCGCGGCGTCGTAGCGGGTTTCGCGCAGCGTGCCGTCGGCGCCGAGCTGGAAGCGCAGACGACCGGCGCCGTCGTAGATGCTCGACTCGCCTTCGAAGCCCGCGGCCCAGTCGAGCTGGGCATCGAGACTGGCGAGCGTGGCGGTGGTCAGGGTCGCGACGTTCGCCGGCTTGGCGAACAGGCGAGTGGTTACGGCGCGGCCGGCGGCGTCGTACCACACGCGGGTCATGCCGCCGTTGCCGTCGACGGTGTACACCAGCCGATCGGCGGCGTCGTAGAAATAACGGAAGACGCTGTCGTTGGCGCTCGCCGGCGTGGAGGCCAGCAGCGAAGCGACGGTGGCGGTTCCGGCGGCGATCGAATCGCGCAGCGCGGCGGTCAGCGGCAACGCCTGCGCATAACGCTTCTCGGCGATGCGGCGACCGGCGCTGTCGTACACGCTCTCGATCACGCCGCCGGTGCCGTCGATGCTCAGACGCAGGCGGCCGTCGCCGTCGTAGACCATCGACTGCAGCTGATCCTGCGCGTCGTCGCGCAGCGCCTGGCTGGTCACGAAACCCGTGAGCTGCGCTTCGGTCGGAATCGCGCCGGACAAGGACGACAGATTCACGGTCTTGGCGTACGCGCGCTGCGCGGTGACGCGACCGGCGCCGTCGTAGCGGATTTCGGTCAGACCGTTGGCGCCGTCGACGCTGAAACGCAGGCGATCGGCGGCGTCGTAGGCGTATTGCACGGTGCCGCCGGCGCCGGTCCTGCGCACGACGTTGTCGTTGAGGTCGTAGGCGTAGTTCGTGGTGACCGCAGCGCCGCCGGTACCCACGGTTTCGCTGGTGCGGCGGCCGAGGCCGTCGTAGACATAGGTGGTCTGGCGCGCGGCGGCGGTGCCGGCGCCTTCGATCACGGACAACTGGCGGCCATCGCGGTCCCAGGTATAGGTGGTGCGCAGATTCAGCCCGGCAGGGTCGACCGCGGTCTGGGTGAGATTGCCCTTGCGGTCGTAGGTCATCGCGACGACGCGGCCCGACGGATCGGTCACGCGCACGGTGCGGCCCTGACCATCGAAGACGTAGCGCGTCGTCAGATTGAGCTTGCCCGCGCCCGGATCCTCGATGCGGGTGAGGATGCGGCCCGCGGCGTCGTAGGTGAAGGCGACCTGGCGGCCGGTGGCGTCGGTGCTGGTGGCGAGCAGGCCGCGCACGTCGTACGCGTTCTGCGCGATGTTGCCGAGCGGATCGGTCTGCTGGACGAGGTTGCCGTTGCGGTCGTAGACCGAGGTGGTGACCGCGGTGCCGCCGCCGGGCTGCGGCTGGCGCACTTCCACGGTCTGGCCGAAGCGGTTCTGGACCGTGGTGACGCTCACGCCTTCCGGCGAGGTCACGGTGACGCTGCGCGCCGTGTCGCTGTACTGGTACGTGGTGGTGCGATTGCTGGCGTCGCGGCGGGTGAGCACGCGATCGAAGGCGTCGTAGGTCAGCTGCTCGACGAGGTCCTGCCCGCTGACCGCGCGCACCGTGGACGCGATCAGGCGGCCGATGCGGTCGTAGGCGGCGTCGTGGATCGTGCCGCGCGCGTCCACCTGGCGCGTGATCCGGCCGAAGGCATCATAGGTGCTGGTCACGGTGCGGGTGAGGCTGCCGGCGGTCTCGGTCTGCGACACGCGCATGCCGCGGCGGTCGTAGGCGTAGGCCGTGGTGCTGGCGGCGCCGTTGAGGGTCTTGCCGACGCTGGTCAGGTCGCCGAAGCGGTTGTAGGCGTAGGTCGCGACATGGTTCTCGGCATCGGTGTGCTGCAGCAGCCGGCCGTTGCGGTCGTAGGCGTACTGGTTGCGGCTGTCCTGCGCGGGAACATAGGCGAGCGCGCCGAGCGCGCTCTGCACGCTGGCGCGGTCGCCCGGCACCGCGATCGTGATGCGACCGGTGTAGGCGAGGGTTTCGCTGGCCTCACCGAAGGCGTTGTAACGGATTTCGGACACGTCGCCGCGGGCGTTGCGCAGGCCGGCATCGTCTTCGACGCCGCGAACGATGAAGGTCTGGCGACCGGCGGCGTCGTAGAAATACCAGGTCCTGTTGCCGAGCGGATCGATACTCTCGATGCGGCGGCCGAGCAGGTCGTAGACGTGACGCACGCCGTATTGCGCGTACACACTGTCGAGCTGGGCTTCGGTCATGCCCGCGAGCACCTGCACCGCGCCCTCGCCGCTCAGTTCGCCGATGAGATTGCCGAAGACGTCGTAACGCTGGCGGCCTTCGCGCACCTCGCTGGTGCCCTGCGCGGATTCGGTGCGCACCAGGCGTCCGGCATCGTCGTAGGTGTAGCGGGTGACGGTACCTTCATGGCTGAGCGAGGTGATCAGCTGGCCGAGGCCGTTGTAGCTGTTGCGGGTGAGGCGGAAGGACTCGGCCGGCGCGCCGGTGGCCGCGGCGGTGCGCAGCGCGGCCAGCGTTTCGCTGCCGGTGAGGCCGGTCAGCCGCTTCGCATGGGCCTTCACCGCGCGCTGGTTGGCGGCTTCGTCGTAGAGGAATTCGGTGAGATGGCCCTCGGCGTCCAACTCGCCGATCACGCGTCCGCGCGCGTCGTGGAACTGGCGGGTCGTCTGGTCGTTGGCATGAGCGGCAGGACGCAGTTGCGCCAGCGTGCCGGCGGCCCAGTACGCGCTGTTGGTGAGCGTGGCGTAGCGGACGGTGCGGACGAGGCGCCCACCCGCGTCGTAGATCCGCTCGGCCAGATAGCCCTCGGCGTCGAGCGTGGCGACCAGGCGATCGGCATCGTCGTAGAACATGCGCGTGGTGCGGGTACCGTTTGCGCTGGCATCGGCGGGGTCGTTCGACACCTGCCGGATCAGGCGCGAGGCGGCATCGTAGGTATGGGTGACGACCAGACCCGAGGCATCGGTCACCGTGGCCAGCCGGCCCGCGCTGTCGTAGGTGCGCGCGGTGACGCGATCGCTGGCGGCGCTGGTGGCGATCCACGCCTGACCGGCGGTGAGGGTCGGCGCGGTCGCGGCGAACACCAGTTCGCGCACGACGACCGTATCGCCCGACATCCACGTCGTGGTGTTGGCGCGGGTGGCGCGCTGGGTGACGCTGGCGACGCGCCCCATCGCGTCGTAGACCGTGTGCAGCACCGCACCGGTGGCGTCGACCGCGGCGCTGAGGCGTCCGGCCGCATCGTAGAACGCGTAACTCCGCCCGCCGGCGGCGTCCTGGCTGGCGACCAGGCGCCCGGTGTTGTCGTACCAGTGGCGGGTGGTGCGGGTGACCGTGGCGCCGTTGACGGTGCCGGCCTCGCTGATCGACAACACATCGCCGGCGCGGTTGCGGGCCTCGGTGCGGATCAGCCCGGTGTCGAGCGTGACCCGGATCTGGTTGGCCGAATCGACGTAGGCATAGGTGCTGAGCAGGGTGAGCGCATCGTCGCCCGCGGCGCTGGCGCTGTCGCGACCGAGCACGCTGAGCAGGCGGCCCATGCCATCGTAGACATACTCGGTCACTTCGCTGCCGGCGAGGGTCGAGCTGTCGGTGCGACCGGCACCGCGCGAGACCACCTTCTGCAGCAGTTGGCCCTGGGCATCGTGGGTGTAGCGGGTGATCGAGGCACCGGCGTCCAAAACGCCGTTGCCGGCGGCATCGGCGCCGACGGTGGCGTATTCCACGGTCTGCTGCAGACGGCCCTTGGCGTCGTAGGCGTAGGTGGTGAGCGCGCTGTTGGCGTGGCGCATCGCGGCGGCGTCGGCGGCCCAGGTCGACAGTGCCGCCTCGGTGAAGGCGCCGCTGTAGGCCGCGCCGAAATAACGCCGTTCCGAAGCCAGCGCACCGATGCCGTTGCCGCTGGTCGCGTAGGTCAACTCGCGCACGCCACCGGTGGCGTCGACCACGAAGCGCACGCGATCGCGGGCGTCGTAGACGTACTGCGTGGTCAGCGCGCCCGACGGCAGATTGGTGGTGCCGGCATGGGTGGGATCGAGCCCATCGACATCGGCGACGGTATAGCGGGTTTCCGACAGCACCTGGTTCGACGCGCCATAGGTCCAGGCGATGGTGTTGCCGAGCAGATCGCGCTGCAGGGTGCGGTTGCCGTTGGCGTCGTAGCGGAACACCACGTCGAGCTGCGCCGCGCCGGCGGTGGTGCCGGTCATCGCATTGCCGGTGATGCGGACGAGATTGCCGGCGGCGTCGTACGCGTAGGCGGTCTTCGCGCGCATACCGCCGACCGCCGGTTCCAGCACCGCGGTCAGCCGCTTGTCGGCGTCGTACTGATAGGTCCAGGTGCGCCCGGCGGCATCGCTGACGTCGGTCGTGCCGCTGCCGTAGGTGAAGGTCAGGGTGCGCGCGGAACCGTCGGTGGCGCTGCCCTGGGTGACGGTCTTGACCCGGAAGCCACCGGCGCCGTCGGCTTCGTAGGTGTAGGCGACGGTGGCGCCATCGCTGCCGGTGACCCGCGCGATGCGCAGATCGCTGGCGCTGGCGGTCGCGTATTCGTAGCTGGTGCGGAACAGACGGCCGTCGTTGGCGGCGGCGTTGCCCGCGTCCCAGGTGTTGTCGGCGGCGTTGCCGGGCGTCAGGTCGGTCTGCACCCAGGACAGGCGGCCGTAGGCGTCGTAGCCGTAGCTGACCTGGGCCTTGAGCACGCCGCCTTCGCGGGTGCTGACCGAGGCGAGTTGCTGGGTGGTGCCGACGTAGGCGTAGACGATGGCGTCGGCGGATGCGCCGGAACCGTCGATCGAGCGGACTTCCGACACCCGCCCCTGGGCGTCGTACAGCACATCGAACTGGGCCGGGGTGACGCCGTCGCTGCGCAGGTCGCGGATCCGGATCAGGCGGCCGAGCTGGCTGGCATCGGCATGGCTGGCGAAGGTCTCCTCGCGCCGGGAGCTGCCTTCGACGTAACGCCAGGTCGATGTGGCGCCGTCCCAGGTCAGGGTGTCGTGGGCGCCTTCGCCGTCGGTAGTGGTGTAGGTGGTGCCGCTGGTGAGCGTGAAGACCCGGCGCTGGCCGTCGCCGAGCACGAGGGTGGCGGTGGTGCCCGCGCCGCCGGGGGTGCCGGCGAACTGGACGCGGCGTTCGTAACCGGTGATCCAGCCGTCCTGGCCGACGTCGGCGACCTGGCCGCGGCTGTTGTAGGTGCGCAGGGACGCGGCGCCGAGGCCACGGACCAGCAGGCTCTCATCGAAGGATTGCAGCACCAGATTGCCGGTCGCGGCATTGATGCTGAAGCTGTCCCTGCCCTGGCCGAGGCGGGTCGCCCCGGTGCCCAGCGGCGAATCGAACAGACCGAACCCGTTCCCCGTGAAAATCGCGACCATTCCCCAGCACTCCCTTTCGTTCGCTGCCATGCGGGCACGACTGCCCGGCGTATCCGGTGTCTTGTCCGCGGCAGGGCGGAATGGTTTAGTGACGATTCGCGGAATTCGTGCGACGACCGGTCGCCGGTCACACTCCGGTGCGCGCCGGGACGGCGATGCGCTGCGGCCCGTGCCGGCACGTGCCGCGGATCGCAGCAGCCGCAACACGTAACATATAGAGTGTCCCCATCCCCTCGGAGAGCCCCGCATGTCGAAACGCCAGGACCCCGCGCTGCGTCTGATGCTGGTGGATGACAGCGTCGAAGAGGCCGAGGGCATCGTCAGCGGGCTGCGCAACGCGGGCATCGCGGTCCGTCCGCTGCGCCCGACCACCGGCGACGAACTGACCACGATGGTGGTCGGGCAACCGGTCGACCTGGTCCTGGCCGCGCACGCCAGCCGCAGTCTCCCGTTCGCCGACGTGCAGCAACGGGTCTCGACCAGCGGCAAGGACATTCCGCTGATCGCGGTGGTCGAGGACGTGGACACCGAAACCTTCGCCGATCTGCTGGGCGGCAGCGTCCGCGCGCTGGCCTTGCGCCACAAGCCGCCGCAATTGCTGGCCACCGTGCGCCGCGAATGGGCCGACCTGGAGGCCCGCCGCGCCCAGCGCCGGCTCGAAGCGCAGGTGCGCGAGACCGAGCGCCGCTGCGACGCGCTGATCGAATCCTCGCGCGAGCCCATCGCCTACGTGCACGAAGGCATGCACATCCGCGCCAACGCCGCCTACCTCGACATGTTCGGCTACGAATCCTTCGAGGACATCGAGGGCATGTCGCTGCTGGATCTGGTCGCGCCGCGGCACGTCGAAGGCTTCAAGCAACTGCTGAAGAACATGAGCAAGGGCGAGACCCCGCCGCCGCGCTACGAGCTGGAGGCCCGCGATCTCGACGGCAACGCCTTCCCGGCGGTGATGGAATTCACGCTGGCCCAGTACGAAGGCGAGGCCTGCCAGCAGGTGATCTTCCGCCGCCAGGAACCCGCGGTGGACCCGGAACTGGCGCGCAAGGTCGAAGAACTGCGCCAGCGCGACCAGGTCACCGGCCTGCTCAACCGCCCGACCTTCCTGATCGCGCTGGAAGACGCCGTCTCCGACGCCGCGCAGAACGGCACCCAGCACGGTCTGCTGCTGATCGAACCGGACCACTACCAGCGCCTGCTGCACGAAATCGGTCTGGACTCGGCGGACACCATCATGGCCGCCATCGCCGAGCGCCTGCGCAGCGAACTGGGTGGCGACGCCATCGCCGCGCGCTTCTCCGAGAACAGCCTCGCGGTGCTGGTGCGCGGCAGCGACCACGCCGCTACCGCCACCCTCGCCACCCGCATCTGCAACACCTTCGCCGCCGAAGTGTTCGCCATCGGCCAGCGATCCAGCGTCATCACCGCCAGCATCGGCGGCGTGCAGATCAGCCAGAAGAACGCCAGCGTCAGCCAGATCCTCGCCAAGGCCGCGGCCGGCGTGCAGTCCGCGGCCGGCGTCGGCGGCAACCGTCTGGAACTGTTCGACCCCAACGCCATGGACCGCGCCGAGGCCGAGCGCATCCAGGCCTGGGTCGAGCGCCTGCGCGAAGCGCTCGATCAGAAGCGTTTCGTCCTGCATTTCCAGCCGGTCATCAATCTGCAGGGCGACAACCATCCGGTCTACGACACTTTCCTGCGCCTCGACGGCGGCGACGGCGATCTGATCTCGCCCTCCACCTTCCTGCAGATCGCCGAAGACCACGGCATGCTGGAAGCGATCGACCGTTACGTGGTCGAGCGCGCGATCGAACTGATCGGGCAGCGCGAACACGCCGGCAAACCGGTGACGTTGCTGGTCAAGGTCTCGCAGGCATCGCTGCAGAGCGAAGCGCTGGCCGCGTTCGTCGGCGAGCAACTGGCGATGCGCGGCGCGTCCGGCGAATACCTCGCCCTGCAACTGCAGGAAGCGAAGGTCTTCACCCACCTGCACGCGGTGCAGCAGTTCGCCGCCACCATCAACCAGTACGGCTGCCGCCTCGGCCTGGAACAGTTCGGCGCCGGCCTCGATTCCTTCCAACTGCTCACCCACGTGCAGCCGCAGTTGCTGAAGATCGACCGCAGCTTCATCGAGGACCTGCCGAAGAACGCCGAAAGCCAGCAGCGCGTGCGCGACATCGCAAAGAAGTCCCGCGACCTCGACATCCTCACCATCGCCGAATTCGTGCAGGATGCGGCCAGCATGTCGATCCTGTTCTCCGCCGGCGTCGACTACGTCGAAGGCCATTTCCTGGCCACGGCCGGTCCGGAAATGAATTACGACTTCGAATAAGGAACGCCGTTACCCGAGACTCCTCTCTCCCATCGGGAGAGAGGTCGGGGAGAGGCCGGCGGTTGCCCGGCGACCTTGAAACGCCGTGTCGGTCCGAACCCTCATCCGGCCCTTCGGGCCACCTTCTCCCGAGGGGAGAAGGGCGCATTCCGAAACGACTCGCGGCCGTCTTTACGACACCACGCTCTGCCGATTGAACGCGCCCGCCTCGGACGCCTTGCGCAGTGCGGCGATACGCTCTTCCAGCGGCGGATGGCTCAGGAACAACCGGCGCAGGCCGCGGCCGACGCCGCCGGAGATGCCGAACGCCTGCACCTGCTTCGGCAGCGTGCTCTCGCCGTAGGTCATCGACAGGCGCTGCAGCGCGGCGATCATCTTGCGGCTGCCCGCCAGCTTCGCGCCGCCGGCGTCGGCGCGGAATTCGCGCTGGCGCGAGAACCACATCGCGATGATGCTGGCGAGCAGACCGAACACCAGGTCCAGCACGAACACGCTCAGGTAGTAACCGATGCCGACGCTGCCGTCGTCGCGCTGGCCGCCGAGCGCGCCGTCGACGACCCGGCCGACCACACGCGCCAGCACGATCACGAACGTGTTCAGCACACCCTGCAGCAGCGCCATGGTGATCATGTCGCCGTTGGCGACGTGGCTGACCTCGTGCGCGAGCACCGCTTCGGCCTCGTCGCGATCCATCGCGCGCAACAGGCCGGTGGAGACCGCAACCAGCGCATTGTTGCGGTTGGCGCCGGTCGCGAAGGCGTTGATTTCCGGGGCGTCGTAAATCGCGACCTCCGGCATGCCGATGCCGGCCGCCTCGGCCTGACGGCGGACCGTCTGCACCAGCCAGCGCTCGATCTCGTTGCGCGGCTCCTGGATGACATGGGCGCGGGTGGTTTTCTTCGCGATCCATTTCGACATCAGCAGCGACACGAACGAACCGCCGAAACCGAACAGCACGGCCATGATCAGCAGACCGCTGTTGGTGCGTGGATCGATCCCGAAGACGGCCATGACCACGCTGAAGACCAGCAGCACGGCGAGGTTGGTGGCGAGGAACAGGGCGATGCGTTTGAACATGGTCGACATCCTTCGCGCGGAATGCGCGTCGATGCCGGTAAGCTGTGGCGGCGATGCGCGGAATCAAGTCGCGCGCGGCGCGAACGGGTCCCGGGCCGGGACATGATTCAGTCGACAGACACCTATATGACGACATCACCACCGCCGGCCGGCGGGCACCGCGGCCGATTCGCGCCCTCGCCCACGGGCCCGCTGCATTTCGGTTCGCTGGTCGCCGCCTTCGGCAGTTGGCTGATAGCGCGACGCGCCGGCGGCGAATGGTGGGTGCGGATCGAGGATCTGGACCCTCCGCGCGAAGTCCCGGGCGCCGCCGATGCGCAGTTGCGGACGCTGGCCGGTTTCGGACTCGTGTCCGACGCCCCCGTGGTGCGCCAGAGCGAACGCCACGCGCTGTACCGCCAAGCCCTGGATCGGCTGCTGGCCGCCAGCCTCGCCTTCGAATGCCGCTGCAGCCGCAGCGACCTCGCCGCCACCGCCGGCATCCACCGCGCCTGCCGGGCGGACACGACCCGCGCCGGGGCCGCCGTGCGTCTGCGCGTGGCCGACGATGGCGTCGTCGCCTTCGACGACGCCGTGCACGGCCGGATCGCGCAGGACGTGGCGGCCGAGGTCGGCGATGTCGTGCTGCTGCGCGCGGACGGCCATTGGGCCTACCAGTTGGCGGTGGTGGTGGACGATGGCGCCCAAGGCATCACCCATGTCGTCCGCGGCGCCGACCTGCTGGATTCCACCCCGCGACAGATCCTGCTGCAGCGGGCGCTGGGGCTGCCGACACCCGCCTATGCGCATCTGCCGCTGATCGTCGATGCGCAGGGCCACAAGCTGTCGAAATCGCTGGCGGCGCTGCCGGTGGACGGCGACGATCCGCTGCCCGCGTTGCGCCTTGCCTGGCGTGCGCTGGGGCAAGTCCTCGCCGCGCTCGACGGGACGGGCGGCATCGCGCGGACGCTCGCGCGCGCGGCGGCTGAATTCGATTCCGCACGCATTCCGCGCGGCCCCGTGGCCTTCGCTGCGCTGCACAATAGCGACGACATCGCGCCCGCATAGAATCGGGCGAATCGCATCGCCAGCGCGCCACGACGCGCGCCGCGACGAGCGCCACGTACATTCACCGAACACGATGGGAAGGGAGAAGGACATGACAGCACGCGTCGCACTGGTCACCGGCGGCACCGGCGGCATCGGCACGGCGATCTGCAAGCGCCTCGCCGACATGGGGCACAAGGTCGCCACCAACTACCGCAACGAGGAAAAAGCGAAGGCCTGGCAGGCGCAGTTGAAAGCCGAGGGCTACGACATCGCGCTGGCCAAGGGCGACGTGACCTCCGCGGAGGAGGCCGAGGCGATGGTGCGCGAGGTCGAGCGCCAGCTCGGGCCAGTCGACATCCTGGTCAACAACGCCGGCATCACCCGCGACGGCACCTTCCACAAGATGACCGCGCAGCAGTGGCAGGACGTGATCAATACCAACCTCAACTCGGTATTCAACGTCACCCGCCCGGTGATCGAGGGCATGCGCGACCGCAAATGGGGCCGGGTCATCCAGATCAGCTCGATCAACGGCCTGAAGGGCCAGTACGGCCAGGCCAACTATGCCGCCGCCAAGGCCGGCATGCACGGTTTCACCATTTCGCTGGCGCGCGAGAACGCGAAACTGGGCATCACCGTCAACACCATTTCCCCCGGCTACATCGCCACCGACATGGTGATGGCCGTTCCGGAAGAAGTCCGCGCCAAGATCGTGGCCGACATTCCCACCGGCCGCCTGGGCACGCCGGACGAGATCGCCTACGGCGTGGCCTTCCTGGCCGATGATCGGGCGTCGTGGATCACCGGCTCCAACCTCGACATCAACGGCGGTCACCACATGGGCTGGTGAGCTCGTCTGCCGGGCCGGCACGCCCGGTCCGGCGGCCATACGTCAGCGGCCGTACATCAGCGGTCGCGCGCCAGTGGCCGTGACTCGCGTCACTGTTTTCGCCCGGCCCGGTCCGGCCGAAGACGCCCTCGCGGCGGCGAGTTGCAACCCGCCTCCGCCTGCGCCATGCTCGCGGATCGACTCCATTAGAGTAAAGGCTCCATGGCCTCCACGCGGATCATCAAGAAGTATCCGAACCGCCGTCTGTACGACACGAAGATCTCCAGCTACATCACGATCGAAGACGTGCGGCAGTTGATCGTGGACGGCGAGGACTTCGAAGTCCGGGATGCGAAATCCGGCGAGGACCTCACCCGCCAGGTGCTGCTGCAGATCATCGCCGAGCACGAACAGGACGGCGAACCGATGCTGTCCACGCAGTTGCTGAGCCACATCATCCGGTTCTACGGGGATTCGCTGCAGGGCTTCATGGGCAATTACCTCGAACGCTCGATGCAGATCTTCCTCGATCAGCAGCAGCAGTTCCGTCAGCAGATGGGCGGACTCATCGGCCAGACGCCGTGGACGATGATGAACCAGCTCACCGAGCGCAATCTGGAAATGTGGCGCGAATTCCAGCACAACCTCATCGGCGCCATGGGCCGCAGCGCTTCGGCCAAGCCGAAGGACAAGACGCCCGCCGGCAAGGCGCACGAGGACTGACCGACACGAGACCGGCGCGGTGCGCGGCCCCGCCGCGCACGGGCGCGACTGCGCCCGCAACGGCAGCAGATGGCAGACAGGGGACACAGGCAATGAGCAAACGCGTGGCCGTCGTCACCGGCGGCATCGGCGGGTTGGGCACGGAAATCTGCATGGCGCTGGCCCGCGCCGGACACCGCGTGATCGCGGCCGACCTCGGCGCGCGCGCCGAGCGCATCGAGCAGTTCGCGCGCGATGTCGAAGGTCTGGATATCCGTTTCGAAGCGCTGGATGCCGGCGACTTCGAAGCCTGCGGCGCACTGGTGCGCAGGATCGAAGCCGAGCACGGCGCGCTGGACATCCTGGTCAACGCCGCCGGCATCACCCGCGACGGCACCCTGCGCAAGATGGACAAGGTGCAGTGGGACGCGGTGATGAACGTGAATCTCGACAGCGTCTTCAACATGTGCCGCCACGCGGTCGACGGCATGATGACGCGCGGCTTCGGGCGCATCGTCAACATCAGCTCGGTGAACGGCCAGACCGGCCAGTTCGGCCAGACCAACTATTCCGCGGCGAAGGCCGGCATGCACGGCTTCACCATGGCCCTCGCCCGCGAAGTCGCACGCAAGGGCGTGACCGTGAACTCGATCTCGCCCGGCTACTGCGAGACCGCGCTGGTGATGGCGATTCCCGCGGACATCCGCGCCGGCATCGTCGAGAAAGTGCCGGTGGGCCGCCTCGGCAAGCCGTCGGAAATCGCGCGCACGGTCGTCTTCCTCAGCGACGACGAGGCCGGCTTCATCACCGGCGCGAACATCCCCGTCAACGGCGGCATGTTCATGAGTTTCTGATGCGGGAGACTCCGGGTTGCGCGCACGGGCTCATCGCGCGGCGCCGGGCGCGGCCACGCTACCATTGCGCGTCTTCCATCGCTCACGATTTCCGGCCTCCGACATGATCAGACTCACCCCGCCCAGCACGCCCGCCTTCCTGATTTCCCTGCTGCTCGGCGGCGCCGGCATCGCCGGCAAGCTCGGCTACTTCGCCATCGCCGCGCCGAACGCGTTCTGGCTGCTGACGACCGCATTCGTGCTGCTCTTGCTGTCGACGCTCTTCAAGGGACTCTGAGTCGACGCGATTTCCACGCCGCGCGCTGCGCGCGGCCCGGCATCGCGATCGGTTCACCCCGGTGCGATGTCCCTGTCGTGACCGGACCCGATCTCGTCGTCCGCACGTGCCGCTTGCCGGGCTTCGGTCCGCTTCTCGTCGTTGCGGATCGACAACAGCGCCGACGCGAAGATGCCGGCCGGCGCGGCCACCAGGCCCAGACTGACGATCAGCAACAGGAAGGTGAACAGGCGACCGCCGGCCGTGATCGGATAGATATCGCCGTATCCCACCGTGGTCACGGTGGCGACCGCCCACCACAGGCCGTCGGCGATGGTGACGAACTTGTCCGGCTGCGCGGCATGCTCGAAGTGGAAGATGCAGAACGCCGCGAAGTACACGGCCATGCCCAGCACCAGCAGCGAGATCGCCAACTCTTCGCGCGACTCCATCAGCGCGCGCCAGATGCGGTTGAACGCGCGATCGTAGCGGGCGAGCTTCAGCAACCGCAGCAGCCGGAACACCCTGAGCAGACGGACCGCCCGCAGATCGATCGCGAACGCGAGATAGAACGGCAGGATCGCGAGCAGATCGATGATGCCCTGCATGCTCGTCGCGAAACGCCATCGCCGTTCGGCGACCCACAGCCGCAGCAGGTATTCGGCGGTGAAGATGGCGACGACGACGATCTCGGCGATGGACAGAAAACGCTGCAATCCGGGCGAAAGACCCGGCAGGGTTTCGAGCGGCACCGTCGCCGCGGAAAACAGGATCAGGACGACCAGCAGGAAGCCGACACCGGGGCGTTCCAGCCAGGCCGCGGCGCGCGCGCGCATCGTCGCCATGCCGCGGTCAGCCTCCCGTTTGCGTGCAGAACTTCTGCCGGTATTCCATCGCCTTCGGCATCAGCTGCTGCAGGTTCTGGATGCGGGTGCCGGGGTTGGGATGCGTCGACGAAAACTCCGGCGGTGCCTGCCCTCCGCTGGCCTGGCTCATGCGCTCCCACAGCGGCACCGCTTCCTGCGGATCGAAGCAGGCGGCGGCGGCGAGCATCAGGCCCACGGCGTCGGCCTGCGTTTCGTGTTTGCGCGCGTACGGCAGCAGATACCCGTAACCCATCGCGGCCTGCATCATCTGCTGCTGTTGCGGGTCCAGGCCGCCCATGGCGCCGGCCATCTGGCCGATCTGCCCGAGTTTCTGCTGCGACATGCGCTGCGCGCCGTGGCGCAGCAGGGCGTGGGCGATCTCGTGGCCCATCACCACCGCCACCGCGTCGGCGTTCTCGGCGACCGGCAGCAGGCCGGTATACACCGCCATCTTGCCGCCCGGCAGGCAGAATGCGTTCGCCTGATCGGACTGGATGACCTGCACGTCCCACTCGAACTCCTGCCAGACCTGATTCGGCTGCTGGCCGTTCTCGGCGGCGAGCGCGGCCTCGACTTCAGGGACCTTGGCGATCAGGCGTTTCGCGATCTCGCGCACCTGGCGCGCGATCTGCGAGTTCGGATCGACCGGCCGTTCCTTCGCGAGGATGTCCTGATAGGCCTGCAGGCCCATCGCGACTTCCTCATCCACCGAGATGCTGCTGTCGATCAGCACCTTTTCGCCGGTGTACGGATCCTCGGTCCGGTTCGAGAGCCAGTACCAGCCGCCGTACAGCGCGAACAGGATCAGGATGATGAAACGCGGATTGATGCCGCCGCCACGCCGGCGGCCGTCGCCCGAATGTCGCTGACCGCCGAAGGGATTCTGTCGCATCGTCGAGGCCTCGCCGGAATGAAAGTCAAAGCTCCCGCACCACCCGGAAACCGGTCAGCGCGTTGGTGGCATCCGCTTCGGCCTGGCTGCGCCAGGCCGCGCGCGTCTGCGCGGGCGCACTCGCCCAGGCGCCGCCGCGCACGACGCGGATGCGGCACCCGGGGTTCACCCATGCCTCGCCCTGGGTCGGCGCACGGCGATAGCCATCATGCCAGCAATCGGCCACCCACTCGCTGACGTTGCCCTCGAGATCGTGAATGCCGAACGCATTCGCGCGGAAGCGCGCCACCGGCGCCGGGCCCCAGTAACCGTCGCCGTACCCGACGAAGGCATTGCCCCAGTTGCGCCCGCCGGGCGAACGATCGCTGCCACCGGTGAGGTTGCCGGTGCCCGGCGTCGGCGGCTGGTCGCCCCATGGATAACGTCCCGGGGCGCCGCCGCGCAGCGCGTACTCGAATTCGGCCTCGCTGGGCAGGCGATACCGCTGGCCGCTGCGCTCCGACAGCCAGCGCGCATAGGCTTCGGCATCCTTGGCGCTGACGTGCAGCACCGGCATGTCGTCCGCGGCGAGACGGCCGAAGGCATCGTGCCGCCAGTCCACGCCGCTGCGGCGGACGAAGTTGCCGCCGCGCTCGTCGTAGACCAGCGAATGCCCGCGACGCACCGCACGCGGACGATGGCCGCTGGCATCGACGAAACGGCGGAACTCGGCGACCGTGATCTCGGTCCGCGCGATCGCGAAGCCGCGGTCGAAGCGCACATAGCGCGACGGGCGTTCGGCCTTGCCGGCATCCGGCTCGCCGTCGCGTGCGCCCATGCGGAAGCCGCCGTGCGGCACCACCACCATCTGCGGCGTGCGGCCGCCGCCCTGCAACCCATCGGTGAAGCGCTGGCCCGGCCGCAACAGGCCGTAGTGCGTGGCCAGATCGATCCGGGTGCGCAGTTCGGCCGCGGCCGGATCGCCCGGCTTCGCGATCCGCAGCAGTTCCGCCAGACGTTCGCGGGCCCACGGCAGGTGATTCGGTCGCTGCGGCTGCGACAGCAGGGCCAGACCTTCGTCGCGCAGCCGGGAAATGTGGATACGGCGGATCTCCTCGACCAACGCACGCCCGGCCTCGGCGGTCTCCATCCCGGGGCGGACGGTTTTCGCCCGGGCCAGCCAGCGCTCGGCCTGCACGAAATCGGCGCGCATCGCCGCCGCCTCGGCGCGGCGGATCATCGCGCTTTCCACCGCGGCCACGCCCTGGCTGGCCCGCGTCTGGCCCGGCGCCAGCGCCAGCGCCTGCCGGAACAGCGGCAGCGCGCCACCGTCCGTCTCGTCCAGACGTCCGGCGGCGAGCGCCGCTTCGCCGGCTTCGTTGAGTTCCCACAGCCGATCCGCGCGATCGAGGCGTTCGAGATAGCCCGCATCGTCCGCCATCCCCACGCTGCGCATCACCGCAGCCACCGCATGCGCGCGCTGAAGCGCCTCGGCGTCGTCGCCGACATCGGCCAGGGCGGCATCGCCGACCGCGGGCAACCGCGCCAGTGCGCGCTGCAGGCCGTCTTTCGCCGCAGCATCGGCCGGGTCGCGCTTCAACAGCGCGAGATACAGGGGAATCGCCGCGTCGGCATCTTCGTACAGCCTGTCGGCCGCGAGCGCCTTCGCAGCGCGCTGCCGGGCCGCGGGCACATCGGCTTCGCTCAATGCGATCTCCGGGCTGCGCCAAGTGAGGCGTTCGGCGATGGCGTCGTCGCCGCTGACCGTCACTTCGCCGTCAACGCGCGTCTCCTCGCCGGTGGGCGCATCGCCCGTGCCGCGGTTCGCATCGCGGTCGCAACCGCACAGCAGCGCGAGCGCCAGCGCGCCCATCGCCCATGCCTGTCGTGTCGCACGCAACGCCACTGTCCGTTCCACCTCCGCCCGATCCGCGCCGGCCACCTTATCGCATCGGGCGCGACCCGCACCGCACTTCGGTCAGCTCCGGTTAGCATAGCCAACCCCCGTTGCCGGACCGCCTTCCCTTGCCGCACTGGATCACCGACCCCGCCGCGCTCGACGCCCTCGTCGCCGCCCCGCCGGCCGTGCTCGCACTGGACACCGAATTCGTCCGCGAACGCACCTACTGGCCGCAACTGGCGCTGGTGCAGATCGCGGCCGGCGACGGCGACGACGACATTCTGCTGGTCGATCCGCTGGCCCCGGGCATGCCCGCCGCTCTCGCCCGGGTGCTCGAAGATCCGCGCTCGCTGAAACTGATGCACAGCGCCGGCGAAGACCTCATCGCCCTCAAATACGCCTGCAACGCACTGCCGCAGCCGCTGTTCGACACCCAGATTGCGGCCGCGCTGTGCGGCATCGGTGCGGGCCTCGGTTACCAGCGGCTGGTGCAGGAACTGCTCGGCGTCACCGTCGACAAGGGCGAAACCCGCTCCGACTGGCTGCGCCGCCCGCTGTCGCCGTCGCAGCTGCACTACGCCGCCGACGACGTGCGCCACCTCGCCGCCGTCTGGCGCGCGTTGCGCGATCGTCTGGAGGCCCAAGGGCGCATGGCCTGGCTGGAAGAGGACTGCACGCGGATGCTCGCCAACGCCGCGCAGGACGCACCCGAACGCTGGCCGCATCTCGCCATGCGCTCGGCGCAATTTCTCGACCGCGACGGCCAGATCCGCCTGCTGCGCCTGCTGCGCTGGCGCGAAACCCAGGCCCGCGCCTCGGACCGCCCGCGCAGTTGGATTCTCGACAACGAACTGGCGCCGCTGCTGGCCCGCACCCCGCCCCGCGATCTGGCCGAACTGCAGAACCTCTTCGACGGCCAGCCCAAGGCCCCGCGGAAACTGACGGCGCAGGTGCTCGACGCCCTGCACACGCCGCTGCCCGACGAAGACGCGATGCCGCTGGCCCGCATCGACGATCGCGACCGCCAGGCCTACAAACGCCTGCAGCAGGCCGTGGCCGAACGCAGCGCCGCACTGGGCCTGCCCGACGGCGTCCTCGCCTCCCGGCGCTGGCTGGAAGCCCTGCAGGACGGCGAAGACTGGCCCGGCGCCCTCGCCGGCTGGCGCCGCACTCAACTCGAACCCACCCTCGCCCCGGTTCTGGCGGCGATTGGCAAGCGCTGACGCCGCGGCTTATACTTCGCGTCCCACGCGTGGGGCCATAGCTCAGCTGGGAGAGCGCGTCGTTCGCAATGACGAGGTCGGGAGTTCGATCCTCCCTGGCTCCACCAATATTCGAAACGAAAAGCCCGGGCTTCGGCCCGGGCTTTTTTGTTGGGGAATCAGTCGATCACGCCGCGCCTTCGGCGTCCTTCACCTGCTGTTCGAGCCGCGCCTTCAGCGCGTCGTCGATCTTCAGCTGGCGCGCGAGCTCGTCGAGATAGGCGCGTTCCATGAAGTTCTGATCATCGGCGGCGATCAGGCTGGCGATGTACATCTCGTTGGCGATCTCGGGCGAGGTCGCGGCGCTGGCGACTTCGGCCGGGTCCAGCGGCTTGCTCAGTTCCGCCTGCAGCCACTGGCGCACTTCGGGCTCGGCGCCGATGCGACTGAATTCGCCTTCGATCACTTCGCGTTCGCGGTCGTCGACGTGGCCGTCGGCCTTCGCCGCGGCGATCAGGGCCTTGAGAATCGCCTGACTGTGCGATTCGATCTCCGGCGCCGGCAGCGTGTGCAGCGGCTGCGGCGCGGCGCCGGCCGCAGCCACCGGCATGCCCTGTTGCTTTTTGTAGTCGCCATAGGCCTTGTAGGCCAGCATGCCGACCGCGGCCAGGCCGCCGTAGACCGCGACCTTGCCGCCCATCTTGCGCGCCTTGCGGTTGCCCAGCAGCAGACCCAACGCACCGCCGGCGAGCGCGCCCTTGCCGAAATCGGCGCCGCTTTTGACGCCTGCGGCATTGCCCAGATCGCCCGCGCTCTGCTGGGCGGTCTTCAGCAACTGGTCGAGAAAGCCTTGGATCTTCATGCGCGGAACTCCGGAAAGGGAAAAAGACCGGCTTGGAATGTGGTCCCCACGGCCCCGGTTCAACCCGCCGGAAGTCATAGAGGGTGTCGAATCCCGCCGGCGGCCTCGTTCAGACAGCCTGCCCGCGTGCGGCGCAAGATGTCCGTGCCGCCGGCCTGTTAACCCGGTCACGGCAAGACCGGCCGCGGTCCGCTACAACCGCCATCACCCGACTCCGAGGCAGCCCCCGATGCCCCCGTCCACGTTCGCCCTCCTCTGCGCCACCCTCCTGATCAGCAGTTGCGCCGCCAGCCCCGGCAGCGACGACGAGAAGCGCGTTTTCGCGGGCAAACCCCGCGAGGAACAGCCGCAGCGCCGCGAGCCGCCCACGCCAGCGCAGACCGCGACCACCGACGCCGCGACCAAACCGCGGATCACCGGCGGCCAGTCGCGCGCACGGCGGCTGCCCAACCCGCCCTTCGCCAGCACCAGCTTCGGCACGTTCAACGAGCCCTGGGCGATGACCTTCCTGCCCGACGGCCGTCTGCTGATCACCGAAAAGTCCGGACAGCTGCGGCTGTTCAACACCACCACGAAGACCACCGGCACCGTCACCGGCGTGCCCGTCGTCGTCTACGGCGGCCAGGGCGGTCTCGGCGACGTGGTCCTGCATCCGCAGTTCGCCAGCAACCGCTACGTGTATTACAGCTACGCGCAGAGCGGCGCGAGCGGAACGCGCGGCGCGGTCGTCGCGCGCGCGCAGCTCACGCTCGACAACAACGGCGGCGGCAGTCTCGGCACATCGCAGATCGTCTGGGAACAGACGCCCAAGGTCAGCGGCGAAGGCCATTACAGCCACCGCATCGCCTTCGGCCCCGACGGCAAACTCTGGATCACGTCGGGCGATCGTCAGAAGGCCACGCCGGCGCAGGACATGTCCGGCAATCTCGGCAAGCTCATCCGCCTCAACGACGACGGCAGCGCGCCCACCGACAACCCGTTCGCGAATCAGGGCGGCGTGGCCGCGCAGGTGTGGTCGCTGGGCCATCGCAATCCGCTCGGCATCGCCTTCGACAACGCGACCGGGCGTTTGTGGACCCATGAGATGGGCCCGGCCGGAGGCGACGAAATCAACCTGATCGAACGCGGCAACAACTATGGCTGGCCGATCGTCTCCAACGGCGACAACTACGACGGCACGCCCATCCCCGATCACCCGACCCGCCCGGAGTTCAACCCGCCTGAAGCCTGGTGGACACCGGTCATCGCACCCGCGGGTTTCGTGATCTATTCCGGCGATCTGTTCCCGTATTTCAAGGGCCACGGCTTCATCGGCGGCCTCGCCTCGCAGGCGATCATCCGCATCCAGTTCGACGGCGTCGCCGCGCGCGAAGCCGAACGCTACGCCATGGGCCGCCGCATCCGCGAAATCGAACAGGGCCCCGACGGCGCGCTGTGGGTGCTGGAAGACGGCTCCGGCGGACGACTGCTGAAACTGACCCCGCTGCCGCCGTTGTGATGCGAGAAGGTGTCGTCGCGCAGCGGACGTCGCACCGCCGCTTGTGACGTCGACTGCGCGACTGCCGCGAGCGACCGGAAGGAGCCACAACGGATTGCCAAGGACCGCCGTGACCGCCACAAGATCGTTTTTCCTCGCCATCGTCCTCTGCACACCGGCGGCGTGCGATTCGCCCCCGCGGGCTTTCCATGTCGACCGCTGGGGGCCGCTGTCTGTGCCGGGCATCGAATGGTGTCAGCACGTCGACGTCCCCGATCAAGGTTGCGAAACCCGTCCCGGAGACGGACGCCTGCTCATCGTCGGCGATATCGCGACCCCGGAGCGGATCCTGAAGAACGGCAGCGTGCTGATCGGCACCGACGGCACGATCGCCGCCGTCGGATGCCGCGTGCCCGATACGGAGTCGGCCACGCAACTGCGTTGCGGCAAGCGCTGGATCGTCCCGGGCCTGATCAATCTGCACGAGCATCTGGTGTACGACCATTCGCAGATCGCGGTCGACGCCCATTACGTGCACCGCAACGAATGGCGCAAAGGGCTGAACGCGAAACCCCGATACGACCCCGCGCCGCTGTCCGGCCAACCGATCACACGGGTCGAATTGCGCCACCTGCTGCACGGCACCACGTCGATCGCCGCCGCAGAATCCCAGAGCGGACTGACGCGCAATCTCAACACGGTGGAACTGCCCGACGGCGCGCTCGCCGTCACCGCCAGCACGTTTCCGCTGGAAGACCAACGCCGGAACGGCTACGACGCCGGAGATTGCGATTACGACGGTCGACCCGAACCGGACGACATCGACACGCCCAGTTTCATCGCCCATCTCGCCGAGGGCACGACCGTCGACGCTGCGGAAGAGCTGCGTTGCATGTGGAAATTCGGCTGGAAGAACGACCCGCGGCTGGCGATCGTGCACGGAATCCGGCTCGACGACGCCGACATCGCGACGCTTGCGAAAGCGCAACAGTCGGTGATCTGGTCGCCGCGCTCCAATCTCGCCTTGTACGGCGCGACGACACCGATCGGGAAACTCATCCGCTCGCGGGTCAAAGTCGCGATCTCGACCGACTGGTCGTCGACCGGCAGCGCCGATCTGCAGTCGGAAGCGCAATGCGCCCTCGACCATGCCGCATCGATCGGGGAAGCCGAAATCACCCGAGAGCGTTTGTTCGCGATGGCCACACGCGATGCCGCACGCGCCGCGAATCTGGGCAACCGGCTGGGCGAGTTGAAGTCGGGACATTGGGCCGACCTGCTGATCGTCAGGCAGAACGGCACCGTCGCCGAATCGGTGCTGGGCGGCGGCGCGGAACGCATCGAGGGCGTGGTCATCGCCGGCAAGGTCGTGGTCCGACCGCCGACCTGGAAACTCGCCGGTGCGAAGCGTTGCGAAACGCTGCCCGATGTCTGCGGCGAAGCAAAAATCGTCTGCGGCGTTCCCCGCGGACAAACGCTGGCATCACAACTCGGCGCCGTCCCGGGCCGTATCCCGCTCTGGCGTTGCGGCGCGCCGCCGCGCGATCCGGTGTGCGCCCGCACGATGCCCGCACCGGAAAGCAGACACCGGGAAACATCGACAAAACACTAAGCGCTAAAGCGCGCGAATTCTTGCGCATGTCGTCGTTGCACGATCAGCGCCTGCGCTGTTTGGATTTGCGATCCCTTGCATGCCGCATATACAACGTTCCTAGTGATGATCGAAGGCGCCGCCGTTGATGTGGATCAGCTCGAGCTCGAGCTGTTTCAGATGCTCGTGTTGATTGAAGCCCTTCGGCGTCACCGCGGTTGAGGCGATCTTCGCCGGATTCAGGTCGTTCCAGCTGCCGTCTCTGGGCTTGCCGAACGCGTCGTAGCCGCGCGTTTCAGTGAGGGTGCCCGCGCTGTTCGCGACCGCGTCCACGCTGCCCAGCCGGTCCTTCAGCAGGTACTCGACCTTTCTCGTCGCTCCGGCCCTGCGGATCACCGCGTAGTCGCCCACGTACACCTTGGTCTCGCCGGTATCGGTGCGGTGTTCGTAACCCGGCAGATAGACTCTCGATCCGTCCGCGCCCCAGCTTCGCGTGCGCTGGCCGTCGCTGCCGTAACGGAACCGCGCCCGGCAGAGACAACCGGCGCCGCGACAAAAAGCCCCGTCGCAACGAGCGAGCACAATGAATCGCCGCTTTTGCCTCAAGATGGAAAAGAACGATCCGGAACTTCAGCGCGACGGGCAATTTAAAGCGCGGATGTGGCGGGGAAGATTACTCGGACCCCCGCTCTTCCTCCACAGACGGCCACCAGGTGTGGTCATCTTCATCCCGAGTCAGTTTTCGGTCGGCGGCAACACCCATTACTTCTTTGTTAAACAAAGAAGACCACGGGAAGAAGAAGCATGAGCACTAGGGGGATAAATAACACCACCCAAAAAAGCATGGACAAGCCACTCCTTGACCTAAGGCGAGCAATAAACCAACAAGCTGAAGAAACCGCCGCACCAAGAGCAAAGACCGGAATTGTATAGACCCCAACACCCTTCCACTCGATGACACCCCTGTAGTTCAGGTACACGAAACAGGCAGTATTAGCTACCGCAAGAAACAACGCGATCCAATGAAGCCATCCTCGGCGTGCAATCTCTATCATTTCTGATCACCTCAGCCCTTCAGCGTAAAGAACACTCGCCAGACCTCGTCTACGCGCATTCCCCTCATCGGAACTTGGTGCGTAGTAAAAGTGCCCGTTCTGATCCTTCATCTGCTTACCAAGAACAGGTGAAATCATCAAAAGGTGCTTATGAGACATGCCCGCATAGATCAGATCTCCACGATTCCTAAGATTTATGATGATCGTGTTCAAGATATTCTTTTGCCGAAAAATGTCAGCCATGAAATCCTTGCCAATAGGAGAGCCGACCAGAACAAGATTATTCACTATGCCACCTGATTTCGCATACTCATCTGCGATCTGCGCAGCCACAAGAGAACCATATGAATATCCAACCAAATTAAATTGGCTGCTATTTTTCCCCACATCAGATTGCGGAAGCTTGACATTGTAGTCCGGCAAGTTATAAACCATCGCCTGAACGCCAATTGCTGCATCATTCCCTGTTCCATTCGAGAACGTATTCGTATCAGCAGCACTAACACCAGATATCCCGGCATCCCTCATCGCATCCACTGTGTCGCCCACGTAGTCGCCATCCATACCAGCACCACCAAAATAGTATGTGCCTCTCCTTGGTGCTTCGCCTTTGTACTGCCCAGCCGCCAGCTTTCCATCACTATCAGTCTGATCTTTGACAGTCTTTCCGGTTTCAGTCGACTCTTTCTTATCTTTTGTTCCGCTTCCTTGTTTCTCTGCTCCATTCGCTGGCCTTGAAACATGCGTTACGGTTGTACCGTTCGCATAAACAGTATTGCGAGTAGTGATTGCGTCGCCACTTTCATCGCGATGTGTAACTTCAGAAGTAGATTGTCCATTCTGGGCACCTGTATCTGCTCCACAAACGTGACTGCCCGTCATCGGCGTGCATTCATACCCGGTGGGGTCGGTTCCCGCGAGCGGACTATTGAGGATGTAACTGTAAGGATTCAGGCTCTGGCTGTTCAACGGGAACTGGATGAACGGGTCCACGCCCGTGAACCGGCCCAGGTGGTAATCGAACGCGCGCCCGTTCATGTGGATCAGCTCGAGTTGATTCAGATGCTCGTGCTGGGTGAAGCCCTTCGGCGTGACGGCCGTTGAGGCGATCTTCGCCGGATTCAGGTCGTTCCAGTTGCCGTCTCTGGGTTTGCCGAACGCGTCGTAGCCGCGCGTTTCGGTGAGGGTGCCCGTGCTGTTCGCCACCGCGTCCACGCTGCCCAGGCGGTCCTTCAGCAAGTACTCGACCGTTCGCGTCGCTCCGGTCCTGCGGATCACCGCGTAGTCGCCCACGTACACCTTGGTCTCGCCGGTGTCGGTGCGGTGTTCGTAGCCCGGCAGATAGACGCGCGCGCCATCCGCGCCCCAGCTGCGCGTGCGCTGGCCGTCGCTGCCGTAGCGGAACCAGTCCGTCTGCGCGCCGCGCGTCGCCTTGTACGGCAGGTTCTGGTGGTCGTACGCGATCGACAGGCCCGCGTCGTCGCCGGTCAGGTTGCCGTTCGCGTCGTAGCAGTAGCTGCGCGTCCCGCCCGCGGCCAGTTGCACCGACTTCACCGCGTTCGCGCCGCCGCCGCAGCTGCCGCCGGTGTAGACGTACGCGTTCGCGATGTCGCTGCTGAAGTCACTCTTCTTCGTCAGATTGCCCACCGCGTCGAAGCCGTAGCGCACCGTACCGCTGGCCGCGCCGCTGCGGATCGACTGCACCAGCCGGTGCAGCTTGTCGTAGCCGTAATCCTCGCGACTGGCGTTGGCGTTGAGGCTCTGCCGCGTCAGGTTGCCGAACACGTCGTAGCCGTAGCCCAGCTGCCGCAGGTGGCTCCCGGCCTTGCTGTAGCTCAGGCCGGTCAGCTGTCCGGTCTGGAACTGGTACGTCGGCGTCAGCACCACGCCGTTGCCGAAGGTCTCCTGCGTCGCCTGCCCGCGCGCGTTGGTCGTGTCCAGACGCCGGTACTCGATCCCGGTCGCCGGGTCCTTCTCGGCGATGGCGTGGCCCCGGCTGGAGTACAGCACCTGCACCGCTTCGCCGTTCGGATATTCCTGCCCGATGGGTCTTCCGTAGTAACTGTCGTACTTCGTGCGCAGGCGATAGCTCTGCGTGCCTGCGCCCAGCGCCTGGGTCACGTCGGTCCGGATCGGACGCGCCAGACTGTCGTACACGTGACCGGTCGAGCGCTCGGTCGCGCCGTTGATCGTGCGCGCGTCGTTGGCCGGCGCACCCTTCGCGTTCGCCGGGTCGTAGTTCCAGTGATCCTGCACCGTATCGGCCACGCCGTCGCCGGTCACGTCCACCGTCGCCGTCCGCCACTGCGGACGGCCCAGGATGTCGTAGCTGATCTGGGTCACGATCCCGCGCGCGTCCGACTGCGCCAGCACCTCGCCCAGCGCGTTGTAAGCGAAGCCCCAGCCGCCCTGGTTCGGATCGCTCACGCTCGTGCGCTGGCCGATCGCGTTGTAGCTCGCCTTGGTGACGACCCCGTTCGCGTCCTCGATCGCGGCCACGTTGCCGTTGGCCTCGTACCGCGCCCGACAGAGACGACCGGCGCTCCGGCAACAAGCCCCGTCGCAACGGGTGGGGGCAATGAATCGCTGCTCTTGCTTCCAGATAGAAAAGAACGACCCGGAACTTCAGCGGGCCGGGCAATTTACAGCAGGGAAGATTACTCTGACCCCCGTTCTTTTTCCGCCTCAGCGGGGCTTGTTCGTTGCGATCGGCGAGCGAGAAGTGAACCTGACCCCGTTTTACTGCCGGGAACACCTACTGCACGGCGGCCGAGATGCCCTTGCAGCGCTGCTGCTTCCCATACGGCGACCACCACGCACCCTGCTCGCCACCCTCGATGACGTTGCGGCCGCTCGCGTTTGAAACTGACGCCGCTGCCGGGATTGTGATGCGCGAAGGCGCCGTCGCGCAGCGGGTATGACGAATGATGAATCACCCATCGATCACAAGCACAAGCCCTGCCAATGCGGGGCTTGGCGTTCGATCAGCAGACACACATCAGGAAAAGTTCACTCTGACCCTGAGGTATCTATGCGTGTCCCAACAATTTCTCCGGCAGGCGCCATCAGTTGCATAAGGGCGAAAAACATTAGATTCATTTAAATTAACTCCGGCACTGCCGGCTAACACTCTACGATCGTTCTTTCAATGAGAAATTTTCGCCACGATTTTTAATGCGTCGCTTCTGACGGCTGAGGCGGTGGCGGAGGAGGAGGACTCTCGATTTTGATAGCCGCCTGCCCAGGCACCTTCGTCAACTTCAGACCTGCCCATGCATTGCCATTCGATCTAGTGAAGACCCCTATAAATACAGACCTCTTGAGCTCTAGATAGTCAAGCTCCTCTTCCACACCTTCAAGCGCTTCAATTTGCAATTCAATTGCCGATGTTTGGTCGTAGTACTGAGCGGATTCGAAGTCCATATACACATAGTACATATCGCCTTTTTTTCTCGGGAAGCCCTCAAAAGAGACCATCCTTCCCATCAACTCTTGCCGATACGCAACTAAAGCCACAAAAGATGTATTGCAGAATTCACGCGAGTGAACACAAACATCTTGCGGTTCTTTGCACCCAACCAGAATGCAAATAACTGCGGAAAACATCAATTTCACAGTCGTGCGCATTACTTCACCCTCCTAACAAATCCGTCACTTAAGAGATAGCCAACGCCGCCTTTTTCTCTTTCTTTTCTCAAAGCCTTATTGAACGCAGAGTAGTCAAAATACCAACGCGCGCCATCTCCGGCTCTAATCGCATAAGCCCCCCTGAATTGAGATGATCTTTGCGCAATTTCATATGCATGGCCAGCATCATCATATGCCGTAATGACCCCGCGATGCAGCGCAACGTAACCGCTCAACCCATCTCTACTGCCCTTAGGATGCGTGTGCACAAAGAAGACCGTGAGCCCGCTAATCGGCACATCGACTTCATGGCTGTTTCCCAACGTTATATCGCGCACCCAGTAATCACCCTGTTTGTCGATATTTGCACCCACCTCAACGCCATACCTTTCGGTAAACGGCAGGAATGCTTTCTCGAAAGCATCAATGGCTTGATCTGCATTGTCAAAAGAACTCTTCGAAAGAGCAGCCTCCAGAAGAGCGAAGGCTCTCTTGGCCTCTGGAGATGGATTCACGACTCTTTTTCCACCGCCCTTCACCCCCGGCGCTCTGCTGACTGAGTTCACTTCGTGCTGCCTCGATCCCACAATCTCTTCGTTATCCGAAGAATCCGCCGCCGTAATTTTCTCGCTCGCATTCGCCGCCTGGTCCTTCCGCTCACCGGATCCAGTCGTGCCCTGCGTATTGCCACCCCCATTGCCTGAGTTCGTAGTCGGGTGCTTGCCCCTGTCATTCTCTGACGGCTTGCCCAGCTTGTTGATCTTTTCTGTCCCGGTCGGGATATCAGAGCCTGCTCCCGAGATACAGCCATTCGCATTGCCGCTCGTGCCGATCGCGCAGACGCTGCCTCGCGACTGATACCCCGTCGGATCCGTTCCACTGAGCGGATTGTTGAGGATGTAACTGTAAGGATTCAGGCTCTGCGAGTTCAACGGGAACTGGATGAACGGATCCACGCCCGTGAATCTTCCGAGGTGATAGTCGTACGCGCGCCCATTCATGTGGATCAGCTCGAGCTGATTGAGGTGCTCGTGCTGGGTGAAGCCCTTCGGCGTGACGGCCGTTGAGGCGATCTTCGCCGGATTCAGGTCGTTCCAGTTGCCGTCTCTGGGTTTGCCGAACGCGTCGTAGCCGCGCGTTTCGGTGAGGGTGCCCGTGCTGTTCGCCACCGCGTCCACGCTGCCCAGGCGGTCCTTCAGCAAGTACTCGACCGTTCGCGTCGCTCCGGTCCTGCGGATCACCGCGTAGTCGCCCACGTACACCTTGGTCTCGCCGGTGTCGGTGCGGTGTTCGTAGCCCGGCAGATAGACGCGCGCGCCATCCGCGCCCCAGCTGCGCGTGCGCTGGCCGTCGCTGCCGTAGCGGAACCAGTCCGTCTGCGCGCCGCGCGTCGCCTTGTACGGCAGGTTCTGGTGGTCGTACGCGATCGACAGGCCCGCGTCGTCGCCGGTCAGGTTGCCGTTCGCGTCGTAGCAGTAGCTGCGCGTCCCGCCCGCGGCCAGTTGCACCGACTTCACCGCGTTCGCGCCGCCGCCGCAGCTGCCGCCGGTGTAGACGTACGCGTTCGCGATGTCGCTGCTGAAGTCACTCTTCTTCGTCAGATTGCCCACCGCGTCGAAGCCGTAGCGCACCGTACCGCTGGCCGCGCCGCTGCGGATCGACTGCACCAGCCGGTGCAGCTTGTCGTAGCCGTAATCCTCGCGACTGGCGTTGGCGTTGAGGCTCTGCCGCGTCAGGTTGCCGAACACGTCGTAGCCGTAGCCCAGCTGCCGCAGGTGGCTCCCGGCCTTGCTGTAGCTCAGGCCGGTCAGCTGTCCGGTCTGGAACTGGTACGTCGGCGTCAGCACCACGCCGTTGCCGAAGGTCTCCTGCGTCGCCTGCCCGCGCGCGTTGGTCGTGTCCAGACGCCGGTACTCGATCCCGGTCGCCGGGTCCTTCTCGGCGATGGCGTGGCCCCGGCTGGAGTACAGCACCTGCACCGCTTCGCCGTTCGGATATTCCTGCCCGATGGGTCTTCCGTAGTAACTGTCGTACTTCGTGCGCAGGCGATAGCTCTGCGTGCCTGCGCCCAGCGCCTGGGTCACGTCGGTCCGGATCGGACGCGCCAGACTGTCGTACACGTGACCGGTCGAGCGCTCGGTCGCGCCGTTGATCGTGCGCGCGTCGTTGGCCGGCGCACCCTTCGCGTTCGCCGGGTCGTAGTTCCAGTGATCCTGCACCGTATCGGCCACGCCGTCGCCGGTCACGTCCACCGTCGCCGTCCGCCACTGCGGACGGCCCAGGATGTCGTAGCTGATCTGGGTCACGATCCCGCGCGCGTCCGACTGCGCCAGCACCTCGCCCAGCGCGTTGTAAGCGAAGCCCCAGCCGCCCTGGTTCGGATCGCTCACGCTCGTGCGCTGGCCGATCGCGTTGTAACTCGCCCTGGTGACGACACCGTTCGCGTCCTCGATCGCGGCCACGTTGCCGTTGGCCTCGTACCAGAACCGGGTTCGACCGTTCAGCGCATCCCGGGTCTCGACGTATCGGCCGAGGCTGTCGGTGGTGCGCGACAGGTTCAGGCAGTTCCCGGTTCCGCTGTCGTTGCTGCCGCAGACCTGGATGTTCGTCGTCCGGCCCGCGTAGGCGTAGGTCGTGACCATGTCGCCGCGGCCGTCCTCGCCCTGCTTCGGCACGATCTTCTTCGTGGCGCGACCGAGCACGTCGTCGTATTCGTGGACCGTCACCGGCACCGGGTCGGACGCCTTGAAGGGCTCGGTCTTCCAGCGCAGCTGGCCCAGCGCCGTGTACTCCATCAGCACGTGCGTCCACGCCCCGTCCTGCTGCTGTTCGGCCACCGTCCATTCGCGCCCCAGCGCGTCGTAGCGCGTCAGCCGCACCGGGCTGCCGTCCTGGACGGCCATCACCTGGTATTGCTCCCTCGGGCTCCAGCAATCCCCGGGGTTGCAGCGGCCCATCGCCATCCGCGCATCCGGCGCCGCCATCACGCTGTCGGTGGTCCCGCGGAACTTCTTCCGCGTCGCGAACCCGAACGCGTCGTACTCGATCAGCGTGCGCAGGCCGTTCGCATCCGTCACCAGCGTCGGCTGGCCGTCGCGCGCGCGCACCGCCGTGCTCGCGCCGTGGCCCAGCGCGTTCACCACCGCCAGCGGGAAGTAGCCGTCGGCGGTGTAGCTGGTCCCGGTCGAACGCGGGCTCTGCGGGTCGCCCGAAGCGCTCACGGCCACGCCCGTCGGCAGACCGTAGTTGTTCGTCGACGGATACGTGTACACCGTCACCCGCTGCTGGTTCGCCACGCCGGCCTGCACCGTCTCGCTGGCCAGCGTGCGGTCCGCGTTCCAAACGTAATCGCTCGTCGCCGTGCGGATCGGGTTGGCCGTGCCCGACGGCAGCGCGTGCTGCGCGCCGTCCCACGCCACCTGCGTGGCCGCGGTCTTCGCGGTGAGCTTGTCCAGCCACCAGTTCGCCGTGTCGATTACGAACGCGCTGCTCTCGCTCACGCACTGCGTGTCGAGACGGTTCGCCGTGCCGCTGGCGCTGCCCGCGCCGAGGTCGCGACTGAGCGCGGTGCGCGCGGTCAGGTTGCCGTACGCATCGTAGCCAGAGACATTCGACACCGTACCGCTGCAGGCGTTGTCGTTCGCCGCGATCTCAAGCGTGTAACCCAACGTCGCCGGGGTGCCGCCCGCCGCAGCGGTGGTCGCATCGAAGGTCCAGCGTTCCTTCGTGTCGAGGAACGGGAAATACCGCGTCGGCGTCCCGAGACTCGGCACGCACGCCGTCGCATTCGCGCGGTTCGCGCGGTCGCAGCGCCACGCGTACTGCTCGCGACTGATCGCGCCGTCCTCGCCGCTGCGCGAGATCGGATTCACCACCACCCGTTCGGGCTGGCTGGTGAGCGGGAATTTCTGGTGGAACGTCGTCGTCGTGCGCAGACCCGCAAGCACATCTTCTTCGACGATCGTGCGGAAGCCCTGGAACCCGCGCCCCTGCGTGTGATACATCGCCTCGCCGTAACCGTAGCGCCAGGTGCGATACCCGCCGATGCCGTCGCTGCGGATCATCGATTCGACCACCGGCATCGACGAGGTGAAATAGATGTGGCGTTCGTCGATGTAACGCTGCGCCGCGACGGTCGGCACCGTGTACAGCGGCAGCATGCCGGCCGTACGTCCGGCCTTGCCCGCCAAGGGCGCGTAACTCCACGACGACTGCTGGCCGAACGCATCGGTGACCATCGCCAGCAGATCCTGGGTCTGCGGCGTGAGGTTGTCGCCGTTCTTGAGCGCGCCGGGGCCGAGGTTCTCGTTGATGAAGACGTTGTCGGTGAGGATCGGCAGACCGCCGGGCAACGATCGCGGCGACACCGTTTCGGACACTGCCGCACCGCCGCGCGAGGTGAGAATCCCGAAGGAATCGCGCAGGCCGAAGCGCGGCGCGTTGAGCAGCAGGCCATCGCCGTGACCATCGCCGTACAGATCTTCCGAAGGCAGATTCATCGCGCCGGAGATCAGGCCCGTCGCGACTTCCGACACCACCGGCGCGCCGCTCGCGCTTTCGGTGATGCGCAGCGCATTGAGCCTGTAGCTGCTGTAGTCGGGGAACCCGTATTCGTGGGTGCCGATGGCGAATTGATTGATCTGGGTCTCGGGCACGCCGTTGTTGTCGTAATCGACGCTGACGCCGGTCGCGCCACCGCCGGGAATCGGCAGACCGGTCACCGGATCTTCCGGGCACACCCAACGTTCCTGGCAGGCCAGGCCGGTGCCGTCGCCCCCCGGGCAGGCGCCGTTGTCCACCGGCTTGTAGATGCAGATGTTCGATGCGAAAGCCACGGGAAAACTCAGCTCGCTGCGACCGTCGCCGTCGAAATCGCTGGCTCCCAGGTGTTGCGCCTGCCATGGCTGCCAGATTTCGGCGCAGCGGCTGTCGCCCTGCGGCGTGCCGTCGCCGCAGCCGGCAAGGCCGGCGCTGCTGTTCAGATCGTAGGCCTGGCCCAGCGTGCCGCCGCGGTTGTAGCGCAGCTTCCATTTCACGTCGCTGCCGATGTACAGCCAATCGCTCAGGCCATCGCCGTTGGCGTCGATCCAGCTCGAATACAGGCCTTTTTTGGCCTCATGCGAAGTCTGCGCATGTCCGGACTGGAACAGCGTCGAGAACGCCTTCGACACCAGCGAATAACCGCTGCCGTTGCGGGTGCCGAAGACGATGCGGTCGAGACGACGTCCCTTCTCGGTGCCGATGGGCGTGGGCCAGAATTCGAGCGACGATTCGATCATAAGATCCGCAAGACCATCGCCGTCGAAATCGCTGACGCCCTGCAACCGCTCGCCTTCGTACATCACATCGCCGACGTGCCCGTTGCCGAGGCAATGGACCGCCATTTCGGGAAAGGTCGGCGCCGCAGATCCGTTCGGCGTATTGCGATAAATATGAATCTTCGTCGCGCAACTGCCGGTTCCGCCATAGCCTTTGACGATCACGATGTCCGCGCGACCGTCGCCGTCCATGTCGCCGATATGCCGCAGGCCGTCGACGCCGCTGCCGGTACCGGTCACCGCAATGCCGGTGTCGTACAGGGTGCCGAACGCGGCCGCGAATGTGGTGTCGGTCGGCGCACCGTTCCAGGCGCGCACCACCAGCGTGCCGGTGTTGCTATCGCGGGCGACAAAATCCACCCGGCCATCTTGGTTGAAATCGGCGCTGCCCAGTTTCAGATCGATCACACCATAGTTCGTGGGCACCGACATCGACCAGCGGACGGTCCGCTCCGGCGTCAGCGAGACGAGGGTGTTGAGGTTCATCAGCACTTCGGTGGCGCCGTCGCCGTCCATGTCGCCCAGCGGGGCCATCGCGGTGACCGTGGCGCCGGCGGTTTCCATCGGCAGATTCGCCTGCTTCAGCGTGTGCGACGCCCCGCCCTCCTGCCAGGCGAAGGTCGTCGGCGGCCGGCAGATCCAGTTCGTGCCGTCGTGCGCACATTCGGTGACCGAACGCAAAAGGCTGCGGCCTGTGGTCGTGCTGATGCTGCCGTAGTTCAGCACGTAGCTGCGCACCGCCTCATCGCCGGCATAAGTGACGATGGCGGCCAGTCGCTTGGTCTGGCGGGTGAGGCCGCCAGCGAGATAGGAAGATGAACGATCGTTGATGCCTGCGCCCGTCGGGCGGTCTTCGTAGTTGAACACCACGCGACGGTCGCCGAGCGTGCCGTTGTAACCGGTGTAGTAAATGGTGCCGGCAACGGTTTCGCCATCGCCGTAGTTGTTGTATCCGTAATCGATGGCGTTGCCGACGCGGTCCTCGACCCGCTGCACCATCCAGGTCAACGGGACGCTCGCTCCACCCGGAAAGACGCGGGCGTTGTAAGCGGCCGTGCTGAAGCCGCCGTACCACGCGATCTCGCCGGATTTGCGCTCGACCTTGAAATAGCTGGTGGCCGAGGTGAGATCGCCGCCGAGTTGGGTCACGCGCGCGAACGATTCCAGCTCGGTGCCATAGGTGGCGCCCGACGCGCCGTAGGTGCCGGCGGTGAGCACGAGGCGCTGGCCGTCGAGGCACAGCCGATCCTGTGCATCCAGTTGCACCGCACGGATCTGGCCGTCCTGCTCCAGCGTCCACGGGCAGCGATGCAGCGACGACAATCCCGACAACGACCAGCCCATCCCGGCGATGCCGTTGCCGGCGCGGCTGCTGTAGCTCAGCGAGAAGCCCGGCTGCATGCCCCGTCTGCCTGGCGGAATCGCGATCGGAATGTCGTAGCTGGCGGCACCGCCGGACACACCGGCTTCGCCCGCGAGACGGCCGACGGTGGGGTCGTGCGCGGGCAGACTGGCCGAAAGATCGACAGGCGCCTGATCGCCGATCAGGTCGAACGGGTCGGGCGGCGTCTGCGCCCAGGCCCGCGGCACGCTGCCGGGATGCCCCAAGCCGACCAGCAGTGTGATCAACATGGTCGCAAGGCCGGCGCGCAGCCCCCGTCGCCTTCGTGCTTACCGCGCGCGCTCCCTGCGTTTCCCCGCTTCCCTGCACGCGGCGCCCTCGGGCAACCGCCTGCATCGACCGCATCGTGTTTCCCCTGTTCGCGTGCGGCCATGGAAACACATCATGCGTTGCGCACGCCGACCGCCTGTCGGATGGGCGAAATGCATGGCGGTGCGATCGATGGCATCGATGATCGACTGCCATGCGACGCATCCGCACAAAGGTTCAGCCGGTGCGAGCCACACTCCGGTCGGATCGATCGATTCGCCACCACCGTGTCGCGCCGGCGCGTCCGGCCAGGAGGAAAGATGAAAACACGACATGTGTATCTGATGCGGGATCTGCCGGCCGCGGAGCGCGCGGTCGCGCGACTGCGCAACGACGGCATGCCCGAGCAGGACATCGCGATGATCGCGCGCGCGGACATCGAGATGTCCGACATCTCCGACGACTATCGCAACGCGAGCACCGACTTCATGCCTGCGGCACTGCGCGGCGCGCTCGGCGGCGGCTCGGCAGGTCTGCTCGCGGGGCTGATCGGCGTGGCGGTGCCGGCCATCGGCATCACCATCGCCGGCGCCGCGGCCATCGCGCTGATCGGCACGGCCACCGGCGCATGGGCGTCGGCGCTCGCGGGATCGGCATTGCCCGATCCGATCCGGCGGCGCTTCGAAGAAGAGATCGAGGCCGGCCGCATCCTGCTGGTGGTCGATACCACCGAAGCGGATCATCCCGGCATCCATCAAAAGCTGATCGCCGCCGGTGCCGAACCCCTGGCGTTCACCGAACCGACAGCGCTGGGTTGATCGCGCGCCTTCGTCCCGATTCGGAAAGCAGGAAGTGGTGAACCGCGAAGGGCGGCGCGCCTGCGAAGCACTGCCTCGCGCCCGGCGCGAGAGCCGGAAATCCTTCACGCATGCCGCAGGACGCAACGGGAAATGGTGGGCCGTGAAGGGC
>CAMLLG010000003.1 GCA_946480825.1 uncultured Lysobacteraceae bacterium | reverse complement strand
ACGAAGGCGGCAACACCGGCTACCGGCCGATGGTGAAGGGCGGCTACTTCCCGGTCGCGCCGCTGGATTCGCTGCACGACCTCCGCGCCGAGATGTGCAAGACGCTCGAAGAGGTCGGCATCGAAGTCGAAGTGCACCATCACGAAGTGGCCAACGCCGGCCAGTGCGAGATCGGCACCAAGTTCAACACCCTGGTGCAGAAGGCCGACGAACTGCTGACGATGAAGTACATCATCAAGAACGTCGCCCACCGCAACGGCAAGACCGCGACCTTCATGCCGAAACCCATCGTCGGCGACAACGGCAGCGGCATGCACGTGCACCAGTCGCTGGCCAAGGGCGGCGTGAACCTGTTCTCCGGCGACGGCTACGGCGGCCTGTCGCAGACCGCGCTGTGGTACATCGGCGGCATCTTCAAGCACGCCCGTGCGATCAATGCGTTCGCCAACTCGACCACCAACAGCTACAAGCGTCTCGTGCCGGGCTTCGAGGCGCCGGTGATGCTGGCCTACTCGGCGCGCAACCGCTCGGCGTCGTGCCGCATTCCGTACGTGGCGAATCCGAAGGCGCGCCGCATCGAGATCCGCTTCCCCGATCCGATGAATTCCGGTTACCTCACCTTCGCCGCGCTGATGATGGCCGGCCTCGACGGCATCAGGAACCAGATCGATCCGGGCTCGCCCAGCGACAAGGATCTGTACGACCTGCCGCCGGAAGAGGAGAAGAACATTCCGACCGTGTGCCACAGCCTCGATCAGGCGCTGGAAGCGCTGGACAAGGATCGCGACTTCCTCAAGGCCGGCGGCGTGTTCTCCGACGATTTCATCGATGGCTACATCGCGCTGAAGATGCAGGAAGTGACCCGCTTCCGTGCGGCGACGCATCCGCTCGAATACCAGATGTATTACACGATCTGATGCGCGATCGGGACGCCATGCGCCATTGCTTCGGGCCGGCGGATGTCCGGCCCGGCGCAGCGCGCCGGGCGTTCGGAAGGCATGCGCGGCAATGCCGCACGAGAATGCCTTCCTCACCCCCTCGAATATCAGATGTATTACACGATCTGATCCAACGCTTTGGTAGAGCGGCCTTCAGGCCGCTGTACCGATGGTCGAAGGCTGCAGCGGCCTGAAGGCCGCTCTACCGGGGGACAGGCGAAACGACCATGGACATCCGCGTCGACGACCTCCGCGGGCCCGAGATCGCGCGGTTGCTGCAGGAACATCTCGACGAGATGTTCCTGCACTCGCCGCCGGAAAGCGTCCATGCGCTGGATCTCGAACGGTTGCGCCGTCCGGAGATCACCTTCTGGACGGTCTGGAAGGAAGGCGCATTGCTGGGTTGCGGCGCGCTGAAAGCGCTGGATGCGGCGCATGGCGAGATCAAATCCATGCGCACCGCCGCCGGCCACCAGCGCAAGGGCGTCGCCGCGACCCTGATGCGGCACATCCTGCAGGTGGCGCGCGAACGCGGCTACCGCCGGTTGAGCCTCGAAACCGGATCGCCGGATGCGTTTCTGCCGGCGCGCGCGATGTACGAGCGCTTCGGTTTCGAGGAATGCGGGCCCTTCGGCGATTACGTCGAGGACCCGTACAGCGTGTTCATGACGATCGAGCTGTAGTCGGCGAGCTGTAGTGATCGAGTTGTCGTCGTCGAACGCGCGGAAGCGTCATCGAGAGTAGCGGTATCGAAAGGAGCGGTGTCGCACGGATGCGACGGAGAGTTGGCTAGACGAGGCACGGGAAACGCGGACGCAGCTTCCTTCCCCACGTCGGACTGCGCTGCGGTTCCCCCGGGACCCACGGTCCCCGCGCATCGTTCCCGGTCGGTTTCCGGGGCGGTGCGCGGGGATGCGGGGTTCATCCACGGGCGCTGGCGCCACGGCGTCGGCGCTCATCCATCCACGGGGAGAGCGCATGAAACTGATCACCGCCATCATCCGGCCGTTCAAGCTCGACGAGGTGCGCGAAGCCTTGTCGGAGATGGGCGTGTCCGGCATCACCGTCACCGAGGTCAAGGGCTTCGGTCGACAGAAGGGACATACCGAGTTGTATCGCGGCGCGGAGTACGTCGTCGATTTCCTGCCCAAGATCAAGGTCGAGGTGGCGGTCGCGAGCGACCGGCTCGACGCCGCGATCGAGGCCATCCAGCAGTCCGCGGGCACCGGGAAGATCGGCGACGGCAAGATTTTCGTCACCGCGCTGGAGCAGGTCATCCGCATCCGCACCGGCGAAGTCGGCGCGGACGCGCTCTAACCCTCACTCGGAGACCGTCCCATGAACACTGGATTCTTTTCCGGGTTGCGAACCCGTACGTTGTTGGTCGCGTTGCTGTGCGGCGCGATGTTGTCCGGAACGGCCCTGACCGTTGCCGCACAGGCGGCGCCCGCCGCCGAAACCGCGGTCGAAACGGCTGCGGAGCCTGCCTCCGCAGAACCAGCCTCAGCAGAACCAGACGCAGCAGAGGCCACTGCCGAAGAAGCCGCACCGGCGATGACCGCCGACAAGGGCGACACCGCCTGGATTCTCGTCTGCGCGGCGCTGGTCATCTTCATGACCCTGCCCGGGCTGGCGCTGTTCTACGGCGGCCTGGTGCGCAGCAAGAACGTGCTGTCGATCCTGATGCAGTGCCTGGTGGTGTTCTCGCTGGTCGCGGTGCTGTGGGTGATCTATGGCTACAGCCTCGCGTTCACCGAAAACAACGCCTTCATCGGCGGCGGCGCGCGCCTGTTCGGCGAAGGCCTCAACGGCGCGATGGGCGCGACCTTCACCAAGGGCGTGTACATCCCCGAGCTGGCGTTCTTCGTGTTTCAGGGCGCGTTCGCCTGCATCACCTGCGCGCTGATCGTCGGTGCGTTCGCCGAGCGCGTGAAGTTCGCGGGTCTGTTGGTGTTCACGGTGATCTGGTTCACCTTCGCCTACACGCCGATGGCGCACATGGTGTGGTTCTTCCCCGGCCCCGATGCGTTCACCGATACGGCCGCGGTCGAAGGCGTGCTCGCCAAGTCCGGCTATCTGTGGGCCAAGGGCGCGCTGGATTTCGCCGGCGGCACCGTGGTGCACATCAACGCGGCCATCGCCGGTCTGGTCGGCGCGTACGTCATCGGCCCGCGCCTGGGCTATCGCCGCGAAGCGATCCGTCCGCACAACCTGACGCAGACGATGGTCGGCGCCTCGATCCTGTGGTTCGGCTGGTTCGGCTTCAACGCCGGTTCGGCGCTGGAAGCCAACGGCGTGGCGGCGCTCGCGTTCGCCAACACCTTCCTCGCCACCGCGGCCGCGGTGCTGAGCTGGAGCGCGGTGGAATGGCTGGCACGCGGCAAGCCGTCGATGCTCGGCGGTGCGTCGGGCGCGGTCGCGGGTCTGGTCGCGATCACGCCGGCCGCGGGTCTGGTCGGTCTGATGGGCGCGCTCGCGATCGGCGCGATCGCCGGCGTGGTCTGCTTCTGGGGCGTCACCGGCCTGAAGAAACTGCTGCGCGCCGACGACAGCCTCGACGTGTTCGGCGTGCACGGCGTCGGCGGCATCACCGGTGCGCTGCTCACCGGCGTGTTCGCGGCACCGTCGCTGGGCGGCGCGGGCCTCTGGGACTACGTCACCGAAACCGCGCTGGCGGAGTACAGCATCGCTTCGCAGGTCTGGATCCAGTTCCAGGGCGTGGTCGTGACGGTGGTGCTGTCGGGTCTGGTATCGCTGATCGCCTTCACCCTGGTGAAGTACACCATCGGTCTGCGCGTGAACGAGGACGCCGAGCGCGAAGGTCTCGACATCGCTTCGCACGGCGAAGCGGCGTACGAGCACTGAGTCCGACGCGAGTGCCGGACACGGAAACGGCCCGGGCGACCGGGCCGTTTCTCGTTTGGGTGATGCTCCCGCCGCCGCGTCTCCTCCGATCCCTGGCGAACGCGATCGGCGCGCCGGACTCAGAACGGAGGGGCGCAATCCGATGCGCCCATCGTCTCGGCGCACAGCGACGTGGCCATCATCTCGGCGCCGTAGCGGTTGCTGTAGTCGGAGCCTTTGCCGACGTTGTAGTTCAGCAGTCCCATCGAGAGGCTGTTCGCCCACTGCCCGGGCAAGGGAATGCCGTAGAGCACGTGGCCGCCCGGGCCGATCACCTCCAGATGCGAGGCGACCTCGTTCTTCGTGACGATGGGCGGGCCGATGACGATGTCGCCGGTGGCGAGGTCGTCCCCCGATTGCGTGCCGCGCTCCGGCGTGACGGCGACCTGCGACCAGCGCAGGGCGATGGGCGTCGCGGACATGTCTTCCGCCGCGGGGATCGTGGCGACGACGCGCTCGAAGACCGGCGGACGGCTGCCGGTCGCGATGTACGGAACGCGCACTTCGATCACCTCGATCGCCAGCCGGTCTTTTTCCGACTGCGTCTTGCGAATGCGATACATCGCGGAGATCGCGGCGGGATCCTTGTGATCGTCGATCTCGTTCCAGCGGAATTCGAGCTGCGCGATATCGAGCCATTCGCCCGCTTCGACCAGACGCAGGTTGTCGACCGAGAACCCGAGGGTGTAGCGGATGCGCAGGTCGCTCGTCGTGTTGTAGCGCAGGTCGGGCAGGGCGAGGATGCCGAAGCCGGCGCCGTCGGGATAGGTCGGCGTCAGCGTGATGTTGCCGGTGTCGGCATTGTCGCCGGGGATCGGCAGGCGGTCGTGGCACTTGCCGTTGCTGGGCGTGGGACCGCCGATGAGCGCATCCTCTTCCGGGGTCCAGCGTGCGAGGCCGCCGATCACGAGGGGATTGCCGACCAGCCCATACTGACCCTTGTACCAGTGCGGTACGTTCGTGGGGCCGTCGCCGGATTCGTCGAGCGACGTCAGCACGATCGGCTCGCGCGGGCAGGGGGGGAATGCGTGGGCGTTCGGTGCCCAGGCGAGCGCGAGTGCGAGCGCCAGGGGCAGACAACGTGTGTACATGGGTCTCTCCGTGGATGTGATCGGGTCGAGCGCGATCGTGTTGTGCGAGGCCGAAGCCTTCCGAGCGTGGGTGGCGCGGGCGGAGTCCTTGTCGCGCCGGGATCGGATCCTTGTCGTGTACCTCGGCGAAGCGGAAAAAACAGGATCACCCATCCCCGTCTTTTCCCCTGAGACCGGCTGGGGCGTCGGCTCGGAGATCGCGCAGCCCGTCCGCCAGCGCGACCGGCATCGGCGTGTCGAGCGTCCGCCACAGGGCTTCGACCGCAGCGATTTCCGCCCTTGCGCGGGCCGGCTGGCCCAGGGCGAGGGCCGCGCGGGCCAGCGCCACGCGCAGCCCGCTCAGCCGTTCGGCGTCTTCGCCGTCTTCCGGATCGCCCGGCGGGTCCGACAGCTGGTCCAGGCAGACGCGGTGCCGCCCGAGCGCATTGAGGGTCTCGGCCCATGTCCGTTCGAACAGACGCACGTCGCCGTGATCGCGCGCCGTGGCCCGGCGTCCGATCCGCACCGCTTCGGCCAGATGCGGTTCCGCGAGGTCGGGGCGCCGGCGTTTTTCCAGATGGAACGCGGCCATGTTGAATTCGGCATAGGCGCGCGCCGACGACATCGCCGGCATCTTCGCGCGCTGGATCGCATACGCCTTCGCCATCAGCGCATCCTGCTCGCGCGGATCGGCGACCAGATCGATCTGGTGGAGATAGGCGCTGGCCGCCTCCAGCGAATCGCTGCCGTACAACCGTTCCGCGGTCTGCCGCCATTGCTCGACCGCCGTCGCCAGCGCCGTGCCCGCATCTTCGCGCCGCTTCAGTTCGCGCACGATCAGCCGCAATGCGCGGATCTGCAGCGCCGGCGTCTGGGTGCGCAACGCCGCGCGGTCGATGCCTTCGCAGATCCGGCGCGCGTCCTCGTCGCGTTTCACGTTCAACAGCGCATTGCCCAGATCCACGCGCAGTCGCAGCGACGCGGCCGGGTCCAGCGCATCGCCGTGGCGGCGCCAGGCGTCTTCCAGCGTCCGCGCCGCGCGGTTGAATTCGGAACGACGCACCAGCAAGCGCTCCTGCAATCGAGCCACGTCCACCTGCGCCGTCGGCGTGTCCGCCAATCGCGCCAGCGCCGCCAGCGCCGCGTCCAGGCGCGGGCTGTCTTCCTCCAGGGTCAGCGCATTCGACAACCGCAGTTTGCCGGCGCGCAGGCGCACGTCCGGATCGGTCTCCGAAAGCGCGTCGATCGCCGCCGCATGGTTGCGGAAGGTGGCGTCGCTCTCGCGGATCAGGCCGAGGTTGGCGTCGCTCTCCGCCAGCAGCAGTGCCAGCTCGGCCTGCACGTCCTGCTGACCGTCCAGCCCGTCCAGCCGACGCTTGCCGCGTTCCAGCAGATCGCGCGCCAGCAGCCCGCCGGTATCCGCGCGGCCCGGATCGGCCTGTTCGAAGGTATCGCGCAGGAAGCCCGCGACCGCGCGCGCGCGGTCGCGATCGATCTCCGAACGCTGGCGCGCGGTGTCCGCGGCGTCGCGCTCGCGGCGCAGCGCCGCCGCCTGCCACAGCGTCACCGCCAGCGCGCCGAGCACGCCGACCACCGCGACGGTGGAGATCGCGACCGCGACCCGATGGCGCAACAGGAATTTGCGGGTGCGATAGACGCGGTCGCCCTGCGAGATCGAGATCGGATGCCCGGACAACCATGCGCGCAGATCGCGCGCGAGATCGCCGACATCGGCGTAACGCTCCGACGCGCGCTTGCGCAGGCAGTGCGCCACGATCGCATCGAGTTCGCCGCGCAGCGCCTGCGGCGGCTGCGCATCGGCCGGTGCGCGTCCCGCGGCGGCCTCGCGCTGCAGCGCGTCGCTCATCTTCGACGGCACCGTCTCCAGGATCGCGTGCTGCAGTTCCAGCGGCGGTCGCGACGGTCGCTCGAACGGCAGAAACCCGCACAGCAGTTGATGCAGCAGCGCGCCGAGGGCGTAGACATCGGTGCCGATGGTGATGCGCTCGCCCTGCAACTGTTCCGGCGCCGCGGTCATCGGCGAGAAGAAGCGATCGTGCGCGGCGGTGTGGCCGTCGGCGACGGCCGCGGCCGACAGCGATTTGGCGATGCCGAAATCCAGCAGCTTCAGGTGTCCGGTCTCGTCGACCAGCACGTTGTTGTCCTTCAGATCGCGATGGATCACCAGATTGCGATGCGCCGCCTGCACCGCATCGCACAGCTGCAGGAACAGGGCGATGCGTTCGCGCAGCCCCGCGCCGCGGCGTTCGCACCACGCGCACAGCGGTTCGCCGGGCACGTATTCCATCGCCAGCCACGGCGTGCCGTCGGGCAACTCGCCGCCGTCCAGAATGCTGCAGATGTTGGGATGCCGCAGCTGCGCCAGGATCCGGCGCTCCTGCGCGAAGCGTTCGCGCCCCGGCGTATCGGTCGCGAACCGCGGCATGATCTTGATCGCGACCTGCTGATCGAAGCCGCTGCGGCGTTCGGCCAGATAGACCACGCCCATGCCGCCGCGGCCGATCTGCCGCACCAGCCGGAACGCACCGATGTCGCTGATGTCGCCGACCGGGTCCGGCAGTTCGGTCGCCAGCACGCTGCGCGCGGTGTGGGTGCCGTAAGCCTCGTCGATCGCGAGCAGCCTGCGCAGCCGCGCGGCCATCGCCGGATCGTGATCTTCCAGCGCCTTCAGCCGTTGCGCCTGTGCCTCCGGCTCCAGTTCGCACAGCGTTTCGAACAGCTCGCCTTCGTCGATCGCGTCGTCGCCCCGCGGCTGTGTCGTGCCTTCATCCATCGCGTCGTCACTCATCGAGCCCTCACGCATCGAGCCCTCATGCATCGAGCCCTCATGCATCGAGCCTGGGCTCCGCCCCGAAATGATCGATCAGCCAGGCACGCGCGTACCGGTAATGACGGATCACGGTGGCGCGCGAGAGATCCATCGCCTCGGCGATCTGTTCGTTGGTCAGGCCGGCGAAGAACTTCAGTTCCACCACCTGCGCCGCTGCTTCGTGCTTCTGCGCCAGCACTGTCAACGCCGCGTCCACCGCGATCCAGTCGACCGAATCGTCGATCGCCGCGGACACATCGTTCTCGGCTTTTTCCAGCCGTTCGAACGGCAGTCCGCCGCCGCGCTTTTCGGCGCTGCGCCGACGCAGATAATCGACCACGATGTTGCGCACGATCCGCGCCGCCAGCGCGTAGAAATGTTCGCGGTTGTTGAAGCGCCCGGGGAATTCGTGCATCAGCGCGATGTACGCGTCCTGCGCCAGATCCGAGGCCTGCAGGGTCAGGCCATTGCGTCCCTGCAACTGATGCGCGGCCAGACGTTCCAGCTTCGGCCACAGCGCCGCCGCCAGCGCCTCGAGTTCGGGCTTGTCGACCGAGGCGCGCCGATTGATCAGGTCGGTCAGGTTGGAGGGCGGTACCGCGGACATGACGAAGGCTCCGGCGAAGGGAGATCGAACGCCCCGTCCCTGGCGTTGAGGCCGCCGGTTGCGGCGGCCCGGCCGATCATATCGCGTCAGTCGGGACCGGCGCCGAGTTCCCGCAGCAGCCCTTCGGCCCGCTCCACGTCCCGCAGCATCCACAGCAGATAGCGGATATCCACGCTGATGTTGCGTGATACCGCCGGGTTGAAACCGAAGTCCCCGGCCACGTTTTCCCAGACCCGGTCGAAGTTGATGCCCACCAGCCGGCCGCGGCCGTCGATCACCGGGCTGCCCGAATTGCCGCCGCTGGTGTCGCCGTCGGCCAGGAAGTTCACCCGCTGCGCGCCTGCCCCGGCCGTCCGGGCGGCGCGGCGGACGGCCTCGGGCACGTCGAAGGGCTCGCGGCCGGTGTGTTTCTCGATCACCCCGGCGAGCGTGGTGAAGGGCGTGTAGGTCTCACCGTCGCGGGGCGCGTAGCCCTGCACGTGGGCGAAGCTGATGCGCAGCGTGCCGTTGGCGTCGGGCGCGATCGGTTGGCCCGCATGCGCGGCCACCGCCCGACGCCAGGCCGGGCGATGCAGCGCGGCGCGCGCGTTCCAGTCCCGCTCGCGTTCGCGCAGCGCGCGCAGGTCTCGATTCCAGGCGATCCCGAACGCCAGCAGCGGGTCGTTGCGCGCGGTCAGCGCATCGAGCGGCTCGGCCAGCATCGCTTCGCGCGCGGTCGCGTCCAGCAGGGGCGACGCGGCGTACATCGCGGCGATCGTCTCGTCGATCTGCGCCGGGGTCTTGCCCGCGAACGCGGCGTCGACCGCGGCGATGCGCTGGTCGGCCGGCAGCGCCAGCGCGCGACGCACCAGCGCGGCGAACACGCTGCGATCCGCGGCGGCGAAATAATTGCGCTGTTCGCTCCGCAGGCGGTCGCGCAGCTTGCCCTGGTCGGCATCGGTGAAGCCCGATGCGCGCGCGGCGTTCGGCTTGGCCCGTTCGATCGCGTTGTGCGCGAGCGTCGCGCCGAAGTACAGACCCTTCGGCAGCGGCGGAATGCCGCCGGCCACGCTGTCGGTGCCCATCGGGATCAGATTCAGCAGGAAATCGCGCTCCCACGTGCGTTCGCGTTCGGCCAGCACCGCGCGCAGGCCGTCGCGCGCGGCAACCGCATCGGCGTATTGCGGCTGCGTCGCCGCCCAGGCGGCGACCGCGTTGTCCTGTGCCGCCTGTTTGTCGACCATGCGTCCACGATCCAGGCCGGCGATCTGACCCTGCGCGTTCTTGTAGCGGTTGTGGATGCCCTTGAGGTTCGCGGCGACCGCGATTTTCCCCGCGGCGTCGTCCGCGCTGCCGCGTTCCAGGATCGCGATCCACTCGCCGAACAGATCCTCGCGACGGACGAAGAAACGTTCGCGGCGTTCGCGCATTTCCTCGGCGATCAGCGCGCGATAGGTCACGCCGGGATAGCCCAGCACCATCACGAAATCGCCTTCGTCCAGGCCATCGTTCGCGATCGGGAAAAAGAACTCCGGCGCATACGCGCGATTGGTCTCGGCGCGATCCGCGGGCCGCCCGTCCGCACCCACGTAGGCGCGGGCGATCGCGAAATCGCCGGTGTGCCGCGGCCATGACCAGTTGTCGATCTCGCCGCCATATTCGCCGATCGCGCGCGGCGGCGCATACACCAGGCGGATGTCGCGCAGCTCGATCGATTCGATCAGGGTATAGGCCACACCGTCGTCGAAGGTCGCGACCTTGCACTTGGTGTCCGGCTGTCGCTGGCATTCGTTGACCAGTGCTTTTTGTGTCGCGTCGATCGCCTGCAGCCGCGCCGCGGGATCGGCGCCGGCCGGTACCGCCGCCAGCACCTGCGCGGTGACGTCGGTGAAGCGTTTCGGAATCTCCACGCGGGTGGTGCTGCCGGGCAATTCTTCGGCCTGGGTGCGTGCGAGAAACCCCTGGGTGATCAGATCGCGCGCCGGGGTGCTGTGTTCCTGCACCACCCCGAACAGGCAGTGATGATTGGTGACGATGAGCCCGGTGTCGGAGACGAAGGCGCCGGTGCAGCCGGAGATGCTCACCGCGCCGGTCAGCAGGCCGGTGCCGCGGCGGCCATCCCACAGCGCCGAGGGCGGCAGCTTCAGGCCCTGGCGTTTCAGCCATTTCGCATCGATGTCGAGCACCTGGCCGGGCGTCCATTTGCCGTCCAGGGCAGGCGCAGGAGCGGCGGTGAACAGGCCGACGGCGAGCAGAGTGGCGAGGGCGAGCGGGCGGCGCGTGTGCGGCACCGAGGGCCGCGCCGTGAAGGGCGGCGCTGTGAAAGAGATGGGCAGGTTCATGCCGCGAGTGTAGTGGCCGGCCGGCGGGGCCGCCACGGCCGGCGGGTTATTCCGCCGGTTTGGCTTCGGCGGCCGTCGCTTTGCCCGCGGGCTTGCGCGCGCCGGTGGCGGCCGGCGTCGGCGACAGCGGAATCGTGCGCAACATCGGCGTATTGCCCAGCACTTCGATCGTGCCGCCGGTGCGCTCGAATTCGGCCAGATCGTCGGCGATCTGATCGTGGGTCAGCGCGCTGCGGCGCTCTTCCTTGGTCGCGCGGAACAGATTGCGGGCGGCGGGCTTCGCGGCCTGTGCCGGCGTGGGCGCGGCTGCGGGGGTCGGAGCGGTTTTTTTCTCGGTCATCGGTGGGCCTCGACGCGATGGCGTCAACAGTTCGGAGTCGGCATGGCACATGGGGTGGGACAGTTCGATCGGGACAACTTCGATCGGCGAAGCGGGTGGATCAACAAAACGGATGAACAGGGAGCGCGCGATGCGGGCATCGTCAGGACAACAGCATGATGTCGACCGGCCGCGCCGCGCGTCGCGCTTCGGCGCGCACATCGAGGCAGTAGGGGCCAGCCATCGTGAACTTGCGGCAAATCGTCGGCCGCGTGTCGTAGATGCCGCAATTCATCTTCGCGCCGTCCAACGCCACGCACCAGCCGTCGTCGTCGCGCGCCATCACCCGCACGCCCTGCGGGTTGAACTCGCTGAGGTGGGACGGAATCGAGTCTTCCTCGAACAACACCACCGTCAGCCGGCAGCACAGCGCATCGCAGCGGCTGCAGTGCACGTTCTTTTCCTTCGGCGCCGCCTGTGCGGTCGACAGCGGTTTCGGCAATGCGCTCATGCGTTCGCCGCCCGCACGTCGCGGCGATAGTGCAGCACCGTGCCGCGATACGGCGGCGGATCCTCGTCGTCCATCGGGCAGGCGTCGGTTTCCAGCGAGAAGCCCAGTTCGCCGAGCAAATGCGTGAATCGACCGCTGTTGCCGCGGCCCGGGTCGGTCACCAGCACTTCGGCCGACGGATACGCGTGCCGCATCACCACCTCGCACAGGCGCTCGGCCTGCCCGCGTTCGTACAGCACGTCGCTGGCGATGATCGCGTCGAAATGCCCCAGCGCCGGCAGCGGCTCGTCCCAGCGCAGTTGCCGGTAATGCAGCGCGTGCAATCCGTTGAGCGCGGCGTTGTAGGCGAGAAAGGGCTCGGCCAGCGGATGGATGTCGCTGGCGACGACATCCGCGCCGCGCCGCTGCAGCACCAGACTCGCCAGACCGATGCCGCAGCCGAGTTCGAGAATGCGCTTGCCGCCGATGTCGAAACGATGCATCGCCTGCGCCAGCAGGCGCCCGGACGGCCACGACTGCCCGAACAGACTCCACTGCGCCGGCGAAATGCCCAGGCGCTCGCCGTGCCCGTCGGGATCGGCGAACTGCTGCAGATCGCTGAGCACGCGCAGGCGATACGGAAATCCGCCGACGGCGTGGGTGATTTGGCGCGTGTGATAACCCGGCATGGATGCTCCCGGAGGACGACGTCCCGGACGGGACGGTCACGCAGAAGGGGAAGCGGAACGACCGGATGCAGACTCCGACGCTGATCGGGCTTCGGTCAGGCTGTTCGGATACGGGCGCGACGCGCGAATGCAGCGCTGGCGCCGCCATCCTACGCCATCAGCGGACTCTGCGCGCGGGCTGTCGTGTTCAGGTTCGCGGAAATCACCGCAAATGCCTGCGAAAACTGCCTCGCGCGCGCGAGACGTCGACTAGTGCTGAGCGCAGCAAGCCCAGCACCCCCGCAATGTCAGCGAACAACGATCACCGCACCGGGGTAGAGCGTCCTTTAGGCCGCTGGTGGTTTGGTGATGTTGCGAGATCTGAGGCTGTGTGCGGGCGTCTCTCGGGAGTCATAGGGATGATTGGCTCTGGATTTCTTGCGGAGAAAATTCTTAAGCTCAGGGGTTTGATCTGCTACGCAAAAAACTGGGCGCGCTACTGATTTTTTGCTCGTGGAGGTTGAGATTTAACTACGTTCAACAAGATCGATAAGGCGTAAATAGCGTGAATCGGATGTCAACTCTGGCGCGGCTTCAGAGATCAGTGCTAGTACCTCCGGCAACCCGTATGGTTGACGAATGGTTGCCTGAGGTATGGCTCTGTTCATCAAATCCAGCGTTGTTTCAGGAAACTGGGTGGTAATTGGCTTTTCATCACTGATCTCTCGCGTGAACCTGTAGAACAGGTGGTCGTTTGTCTCCACCGGCACCAAGAACTTCTTCACTGCTTCGTAGACGGCCGGGAATCTGTCGCCGGTGTCATCAAGCATGCCGAACCATGCCCGCATCGACGCAGAGGTTCTGTATCGACGTTCTCGCGGCCAATCATCGTTGATGAAGGGTATGACGTGTTTTTCCCAGCCATCGGCGTTGCTCTGCCCAACCTGTCCTAGCCAGAAAACGAATCGGTTCCGAGTATCGTCAGACATCGCACGCAAGACAGAGCGCATTTCACCTCTTGAAAGACCGCTTGGCTCATCAGGATGGAATATCCGCATATAGCCCAGCCATTGGGCCGCTGCTTCTGAGATGTCGTCATCCCATGAAAATCTTTCGATCCAAGGGAAAAGCCCAAGAAGCAGCGGCTTGATGATCTCTGCCAACGGTTGGCTGGGTACTTGCCCGCTACCAAGAAATCCGTTCCATGCGGGCTCGGAAGCAGGATTTTCAAAAGTCAGCATTGGAACAAGGCGTCCCTTCGTCCAAACGGGATCGACGAACATCAGCCAGTTAAGCTGTCTGCATGCTATGGAAACGGCATGATCTGCACCCTCACCAGGCGCCGAAAAGAGTCGCTCGATACGTGACTTGATGTAATCCGGGACAAGAGACCCGGCCTCCTGCTCTTCTCCGGGCACCGCGTGAATAAGTGCCTCGACACATCTGCCAATCGGGCCGTTGATCGCATGGCTGAACGTGCGTCGGGATCGTTGAATGGCCCTCCCGCCCTGATGGATTTCACCAAGCCCGCTTCTCGTCGCATTCTCGCCGCTGCTCAGGATGCCATTGATGATGTGATCAAAAGCGGCCCAACCCAAACCATCATCAAACTTCAAGACGGAAACCAGGTTTTCTTGGAGCCATCGACTCAATGTGTGGCCAAGCTTGGCAATGACCGAATGCGGTAGTCGCGCTACTCGGCTCAGGAACACACGTCGTAGCCGCGGCGTAATGTCCGCAGGAAGTTCGTTGATCATGGCCGACCAGAACGCCTCGGGATAGTCACCGGCTCTTCCTGCAACCGTCAGCGCAGACAACGCCTTTCGTGGTTTGGCCTTGACCAGGCCAGTGAAGGAGCGCTTCTCGGTGAAGCTGCCGAAGTCTCGCTTCAGATCTTCCTTTGCCTTGGAGACCACTTCGTTTACCGGGAGGCTGATCAGTGCATCCGGTTTTTCGTCCGTACCGACCGAGCGTACGTTAGAGCCTTGTTCGGCCACCATTCCGGTTGCCCAGTTGTCGCTCCATTCGGGAATGCCTCTGGTCATCTCGGCAAGTCGTTCACTGCGATCGGCCGCCAGTTCGCAGCCCTGTAGTTCAAGGTACCTCGCGTATCTAGCGGCCAACCTATTCCGTAGCCCAGAATATTCTTCTTCAGAGCAGTGGGAGTTTCGATCGGGGCCTGCCAAAATGCGGTCAGTGAGTCGGTTCCGACTGTCATGAGAGAACTCCTCCCATCTATCCACCAGCAAGAAGAGAATCTCTCGGACCACATTGTAGTCCCAGAATGTTTCCTGATCTAAGGACAAAACTTCTTTAACAACATGGTCTGCTTTGAATGCGCCAGCCTTGCTGAATGCATACAGCTTAAGCTTCCGAAAAAAGAACTGGTCTGTTGCAGGCCAAGTCGTTGCATGTGCATTGGCGAGTTCAGGCCACTTGGAAGCCATTCGATCATAAAGTTGCATAAACCAAGTCACGATCTTTCCAGCACTCGAGATGTGCTGCCTTCCATCGACCTCACGGTTCGGATAACAAGTTGGTGTTTGGAAGTAGGCGGTCTCGATGTCGCCAAGTAGTCCTGCGGCGACGAGCAGCTGTTCTTCCAAGATTCCAAATACCTGCGGCAATAGATCGTCTGGGACGTCTATGCCTTCGCTGCGTCTTTCAAAGAATACGACTTCCCATTGGCCAAGGTCGCTGAAGCGGATTTCGTCCCAGGATAGCCTCGGAGGTCTTGACTGCCCCAAGCCAAATGGTGGTTTGATTTTCAGTCTAGGTGTCGAAAACCACATAAATTCACGTATGACACTAGCATTCCAGCCCTCAGCATTGATCCGATTCTTCAGATCGAACCATTGGCTATGCCATCCGTTATTGCGAGAGTCTCGATGGTGTTCGAGGATCAGATTCCAGATGTGGCGAGCACGTTTATGCAGCGTCCTAGTGCGCTCCAGTTGCCATTCGATCCGTCGCAGTAGTCGAGGATGCAGTCCGTTCTGGCGTATGGCCCACCATGCCAAAACAGGACTATCGATGGACTTCCCGATCCAGCTGATGAGATGGCCTAGTCTTTTCGGTGTCGCCTCGAAACCTTGAACTTGTCGCTCGCCAATCCGATGAAATTCATTTGGGTTTTCGTCTCCTTCTCGCCAGACCAGCAGATTGTCGTTACTGACGCCCTGCCTGCGATCATCTTCAGAGATATCATTCAGATCGTCATCCAGTCCATACGCTGCCTGAGGATCGAATACTTCTTCATCATCGCCATAGCCACGACTCTGTTCGGCAGACCGAACATTAGCATCCATGACACAGATCCATTCCGGGTGAGGTGTTGGATCCGCTTCCGAGAATAATCTCGCTCCTTGTACTGAGCGCAGAACATGAGCAATTTGGCCGCGCTCATGAGGGGCGAGATCCTTGGGATCAAATCGGCTTTTATCGATGATGGATGCACGCCATCGACGGGGATCATCGGCCCGATCTGCCCAAGCTTCCATGCTCTTCCACAGATCCGAATGATCAGAATAGGCTATGGCTTTCACACCCCGGTCACGCCATTTGGCTTCGATCTCTTCAGGAAGTCCACGATCGAAAGCATAGAGCTTGGAGCTGTTGTACTTGCCGTCGTGGTTGAGGCCTTGAAGAAGATATTTGACGGGAGGGTCTTCTGCCTGATAGCCGACCAGTACGACCGTATATTTTTGGAGGAGATGCCTTATGAAATTTGTCGCCCATCCTTCTGAAAGATAAGCGCGCCCGAATTCAGCACTGCTCAGCACGTAGTCGTGGCTTTCCGAGTTTTCGTCTACAAGCCGCCCATGTAGGTAGGTGATTCCCTCTATTTTCGATCCGAGGCTCAGGTCGGGAAACGCGGGCGCTACATGCGGAACCAGCTGCTCTCCTTCCGGGCCTATCTCGAACAACCGGTCGAAATTTGTCGTGACAATCTGTGGGATGCCACTCGGGCTTGAAGAAATACGTTTGATCAGGCCATGCTCACGCGCTAAATTCTTGGTGAGTGGGGCGGTGCGCAGCCGATTTGTGACTAGAGCGTTGACCTCATCCTTGCCATATTCAAGGTGGAGGAGGTTGAAGATCTGGTCGAGAGGAACATTCGCTGCGGATTGATCTTCCAACCATGGCCGAAATGCGACCATGATTCCTGAGTCGGCGGGTGGGTCAAGGGATTCTATGACGTACCGGGTCAGGCCGACAAAGTCCGGCATTTCAGATGGAAATGAAACTCCGGCACCGCACAGAAAAACGACGCGGCCAGCATCGCGGCGCTCTAGCAGAATGTCGGGAATAGAGGGGCCATCGGAATGAAATCTCATGGAATAAATTTATCATTAATTTCGTAGCAAGCCCGTAGCCAGTAGCCCGGGTAAGCGAAGCGCACCCGGGAGGAACAACGAAAGATCCCCGGGTGCGGCCTGCGGCCTTACCCGGGCTACGGGAAATCGGAATTCGACGTGCGCTGCAAGCCGCGAATAGACACCGCCACTCGTAGGCTGGGTCATCGACCCAGCACCATTGCTCGAACGCTCAAGCCGGGTGCGAAGCACCCAGCCCGCAAATGCGATGACGGGCGCCTTGCACCTTTCGCGATGAAGTCATCGCAACGAGAGGCCGGTGCGCCAGGGCCGCACCCTATTTCGACGCCTTCACCACCTCCGTCACCCGCGTCAGCAGTTGCCATGCGCCGCCGGGGAAGCCTTTGCATTGGCCGGTGCTCATTTCGCCGGTGGCGACGAAGGCCTTGCCGTCCCAGGTCCATTCCTGCGAGCCCCAGCAGTCGCCGATGCCGCGCGCCTTGTGCGAGGCGGACAGGGTGCCGTCTTCGTAGCCGTTGGCCTGTTCGGTGACGAATTCGGGCTTGAACGGCGGCGTGTCGTTGACGATCCAGTAACCGTCGCCGGCGTTGTAGGCGGCGAGCCAGCAGCGGGTGGAAACCAGCAGCTTCGTTTTCGTCAGCCGCGCGATCTCCAATGGCTGCACGTCGTTCTCGTCGTACAGATCCATGCAGTCGTCGGCGTTGCTGGTACTGCGCAGTGCGGCGCGCAGTGCGTCGCCGTGGCGATCGAGAAAAGCGGCGTCGGTGGGTTTGGGCGGATGCGGTGTCGCCGCGCGCACCACGGGTGCGGGCACCGGCGGCAGGACGTCGGATTCGCTGCGCTTGCCGGGCCGGCGCAGCGCGCCGGGCGTGCCGATGCGGCCCTGCGCTTCGTCCATCTTCAGCAGCACCGCGGACGCGCCGCGGTCGGAGAGCGTCCAGGTGTGCGCGCCGGCGCTGAATTCGATGCGGGTGTCGCGCGCCAGCGCCTTCAGCAGCGCGGTCACCTGCGCGGGCGTGAGATCGGCGACGGTGTCGGTCTGTTCCATCGCGACGCTGCCGTGCGCGCGGCCATCGATGGACAGCGCGAGGCGGAATTGTTTCGGCAGATCGCCGAGAAGCGGTTCGTCCCAGCCGTCGGCGAGCGCGACCTGGCCGGTCACCGCGGTGCCGGGCCCGGCCTTGCGGGTCAGCAGGACGCTGATCGGAGCGCTGGCTTCTTCGTCCTGATAACCCGCAGCGCGGCAGGTGCGGGTGTTGTCGCAGACGAGCTCCCAATCCTGATGCTCGAAGCTGATGGGTTCTGCGCCGCTGGCCGTGGACAAGGGTGCGGCGAGGACCAGTGCGCAGGCGGACAGCAGGGCAGCGGTGCGAACGGAGGACATGACGGGCGGCCTGTGCGTGGGGAGGTACACAGCATAGCCAACCGACGCGCCGCAGCGTTCAAGCCTTGAATCGAGCCAGGACATGTCTCCTGTGGGAGCGACGCAAGTCGCGACGGGCTCAAGGAGAGACCTTCCGAAGGCGGTCGCGACTTGCGTCGCTCCTACAGGGGCTGCGGTGACGGATCGGGACGTTCCACCAATGTGTCGCAGCCTCAGGCGACGATGCGCGCTAGAACACCAGCGCCTCGCCGGGCTGCAGCGCGAACCGGTCGCCGAGCGTCTTCGCTTCGCCGCTGATCTGGTCGGTCCGCGTGCCGTGCAGTTCGGTCGGCACGGCGAAGGTCACGGGCTTCGCCGGATCGAGGTTGATCACCACCCAGGCATCACCTGCGGCGGATGCGGCGTGCAGCACCCAGACATCGGCGGCGTCGACCGGGTAGTAGCGCAGTTCCGTCGGCTGTTTCAGTTCGGGATTGGCGTTGCGCACCGCGAGCAGTCGCTGGTAATGGCGATACAGCGAACCGGCGTCCGCTTGCTGCGCGGCGACCGAGCGGCCCTGGCCGCGCTGCTGTTTCCAGTACTTCGCCCACCATGCGCCCTGATCGCCGCGATACCCGCGCGGCGCGGGCAGATCGATCCAGTTTTTTCCGGTGGCGTTGAAGCCGGCGCCCGCGTCCTCGGTCCACTGCATCGGCGCGCGGCGATAGCGGTCGTCGCCGGTCTTGTATTGCGACAGGCCGATCTCTTCGCCGTAGTAGAGATAGGCGGTGCCGGGCGATGTGAGCAGCAGGCTGGCGGCGAGCTTGGCCTTGGCGGTGTCGCCGCCCAGCGTGTGCATGATCCTGTTCTGGTCGTGATTGGTCAGGAAGGGCGCGAAATACCCCATCGGTGCGGCGTCGGCGCGTTGCTTGAGGTTCGCCCACAGGCTGTCGCGTTTGCGGCCGACATCGGTGTCGCTGACGGTGCCGAAGTCGGCGCGGCGCTCGCTGTCGGGATTGAGGATGGCGATGACGATGTTGCCGAAATCGAAATCGAACGCCGAGTCGAGACCCTGGCCGCCGTTGCGATAGCGGCCGCTGGTCTCGAGCGCTGCCCAGGCTTCGCCGACCAGCAGCGCATCCGGGTTGATCGCCTTCACCTTCTTCGTGAACGCGGTCCAGTAATCGATGGTGGCCTGGGTGTCGGCCTGCTGGGCCAGCGGGCCGTCCTCGATCGCGTAGCGCACGGCGTCCAGGCGGAAGCCATCGACGCCCTTCTTCAGCCAGAACGCGGCGACGGCGTCGAGTTCGTTGACGATGGCGGGATTGCGCAGGTTGAGGTCCGGCTGCGAATTGCCGAACGCGCCGTAGTAGTACGCGCGGCGGGTCTCGTTCCAGTGCCACACCGCGCCGGGGTTCGGCTGGTTCGACCACGCCTGGCCCCAGCCGTCGGGACGCGTGCTGCGCCAGATGAAGGCGTCTTCGTAACCCTTCACTTTCTTCGCCGAGGCGAGGAACCACGGATGCTGGTCGGACACGTGGTTCAGCACGAGGTCGAGGATGACCTTCATGTCGCGCTTGTGGGCTTCGGCGATGAAGCGCTCGAAGTCGGCCATCGTGCCGTAGTCGCGTTCGACCGCGTAAAAATCCTGGAAATCGTAGCCGTGATACGACGGCGCCTCGAACACCGGGGTCAGCCAGATCGCATCGACGCCCAGCGCCTTCAGATCGTCCAGCTTCGCGGTCATGCCGTTGAAGTCGCCGTTGCCGTCGCCGTCGGAATCCTGGAAGGAACGCGGCCAGATCTCGTAGACGGTGGCGCCGTGCCACCAGCGCGGCGCGGTTTCGGCTTCGACCTGCAGCGTTTCGAAGCGAAGCGTCGGCGTGCGCGCGTGGCCGACGTTTGCGGCGCCGAGCAGGAGGGTGGTGCAGCACAGGAGGGTGGCGAGGGATTTCACCGAGAACGTCTCCGGGTGTCGAATGCGGGGGAGGTGGAGGCAGCGGACAGGATCAGGCGCGCTGCCCGAACAGCCGCATGCACAGCGCGACGCCGAGGCCCCATGCGCCGTTGAGCAGCAGCGCGCCGGCGATCAGGGTGCCGTTCAGGGCGATGCCCTTGATCGGGAACACCACGAACCACGCGACCAGGCTGGGCAACACGGCGCCGAGCGCCACCGCGAGCAGCCAGTGCGCCGCGCCGCCGCGTTTGCGGATCAATGCCCACAGTGCGATGCCCCACAGTCCGCCCCAGAACGCGAGCGAGAGGACTTTCGGCACGCCCAGCGGCGGCGTGGGGTCCATGTTCCAGGCGGCCGTCGGGATTTGGCCGGCGAGATGCAGCAGCTGCAGCAGGCCCTGATGGAACACGAGCGTGGCGATGAAGCCGGCGATGAAGGCATACAGCAGCGTTTTCGGCTTGAACACGGGCGGGCTCCGGGCGGCGGCGTTGCCGACAGAATACGCCGCGGCGGCAGGCGATGCGTTGTGCATTGCGGCGGCGTGGTGCGCCACCTGCGGTCATGGTGTCGCGCGCGTCCCCTGCGGGTCGTGCCAGACCATGTAGACATCGGCGCGCGCGTAATGCGAGCCGGGTTTGATCGACGGCTGGCGTTCGAAGCCCATGCTCTCGTACAGCCGCACCGCCGGGATGAGTTTGCTGTTGGTTTCGAGGAACAGCCGGCGGCCGTCGCGACGGCGGAACGCGTCGATCGCCGCTTCCATCAGCGCGCGTCCGATGCCCAGGCCCTGGCGCGATTCGTCCACCGCCATCTTGGTCAGTTCGTAGACGCCGTCCGCGCGGTCTTCGGCTTCGGTGTCGGGCATCAGTGCGCAGGTGCCGACGACCTCGTCGCCCTGCATCGCGAACAGAATCTCGCCGCCGCGCGCGATGATCTCGGTTTCGGGATGCGACAGCACCCGATGATCGATGGCCTCGACGTAGAAATATTTCCGCAGCCAGGCTTCGTTGAGCCGATAGAAATGCGCGCGCAATGCCGGCGCGAACGGCACGATCCGCAGCGCGCTGCGGTCGCTGGCGGCGGCGCGCGCGACGATGTCGGCGGCCAGGGTCGGGGTGAGCGCGCGTTCGAAGGTCGCGAGCGTCTGCAGCAGATCGATGCCGTGTTCGCGGCAATGTTCGGAGAAGAGGTCTTCGATCGCGCGCCACAGCGGCTTCGCCGCACGCAGCGCGGTCTCCGCGCGGGCGGTAAGCGCGAGCCGGCGGCGGCGCCTGTCGGCCGGATCCGACTGCACCGTCAACCATCCCTGTTCCGCGAGCCGATCGGCCAGTTGGCTGACCGCCGAGTGGGTCTGGCCGACGGCATCGGCGATCTCGCCCACGGTCTGCGGACCGCGGTCGTGGAGGATGCGCAGCAGCGGCAGCCAGCGCCCCTGGATTTCCAGCCCGCTGAGCCGGTAGACCTCGTCGGCGGTGGCGTAGAGGCGGTCGCTGACTGCGCGCATGCGACTGCCGAGCGCGACGAGTCCGAGATGGGCGATGTAGTCCATGGCATTCGATGGCCGTTATGTAACGTCTAACGTAAATGCCCGGCCGGCTCGATGCAAGGGTCCGCCGGCCCGTGCCGCCCGGCGCCACGCATCGATATCCGGCGGGATTGCAGATGAACACGCGCGATTCGCGATGCGCCGATGGTGCCGGGCCGGGCGGGGCCGCCCCGGTGATCCGGAAAAGTTCGGAGTGAATTTCCCCTAAACATCTTTGCCCGGTATTGGAACAGGCATGTAACTCGGGCCACTGCGCCCACGCCTTTCACGGATCTGTTTCGAGGAATCACGTATGGTCGCCGTCTTCACGGGAAGTGGTCTGGGTCTGTACAACACGTCGTACACCCAGCTCGGATTCGCCACCGGCGGCAATGCCGGCATCGGCCAAAGCCGCGAAAACCAATACGTCAATCTGGCGACCGGCAACCTCGTCCTGCAGGATCTCGACGAAAGTCTGATCGCCCGCGGCCTCAATGCCGCGTTCCTGCGCACCTACAACAGCCGCGGCGTAGTCGCGGGCACCGGCCAGGACGGTTGGGTCACCGGTTTCGAGCGCAACGTGACGCTCACCGGCACGCTCAACGCCGTCGGCAGCACCATGACTCTGAACACCGGCGACGGCCAGAGCGTGGTGTTCACGTATTCGGGTACGACCAACACCTACACCACCACCGGCGGCGATGGTGCGCACGATTCGCTTGTCTGGGACGGCACGGTCTGGACCTACACCGAAGGCAGCAGCCGGCGCGAAGAGCGCTACGCCGATCACGCCAACGCCACGCTGAAGGGCCGTCTGCTGTGGATCCGCGACCTGCGCAGCGACGGCACCACGCCCGCGCAGTACGACATCGTTTACGACGCCAGCAACCGCATCTCGGAGGTGCGTTCGGTCGATGGCGCGGCCGTGGCGTCGCGCGACGCCATCCTGTTCACCTACAACACCGCCGGCCAGCTGGCGTCGATCAGCACCCGCGAGGGCGGCACCACCCGCGTGCAGGTGACCTACGGTTACGAGAACGGCGACGGCAGCGGTCGCCTCGCCTGGGTGCAGACCGATCTGACGCCCGAGATCTCCACCGACAACACCTGGGACGCGACCACCGCCGCGAACAACGACGGCAGGCGCTTCCGCACGTCGTACACCTATGTCAGCACGACCGCGAGCGATCTGCGCATCGCCAGCGTGAGCACCAGCGACGGCGTCACCGTCGCCTACACCTACGAAGCCGACGGTGCCGGCGGTTTCCGGGTGAAGACGGTGACCCGCGGCGGCAGCGGCGACGGTTCCACGCAGACGACCACTTTCGTCTACAACGCCAATTCGACCGATGTCATCGATGGCGCCGGCCGCACCTGGACCTACGAATACGACGCCAACCGCCAGTTGACCGGCGTGCTGGAACCGGCCGTCGACGGCCTGCGCCAGAAGACCAGCTACAGCTACGACACGTCGGGGAACCTGATCCGCGTCGCCCAGGCCGCGACCGCGGGCGGCGCGGCGGTGCTCGACACCGTGTTCCGCTACGACGCCAACGGCAATCGCATCCTGCAGCGCGACCTGCTCGGCAACACCATCGCGTGGACGTACAACGGCGCGAACCAGGTCACCGAGGAAACCCGTTACACCGTCGCCGATGCCGACGGTCTGGATCCGAACCACACCGGTACCACCAATCTGCCGTCGGGTGCGCTGACCACCCGCTATATCTACGACAGCCGCAATCGCGTGCGTTTCGTGGTCAACGCGGCCGGCGAAGTGCGCGAGCTGAGCTACGCGACCAGCGGCAACGGCATCGGCCAGCTGGCGAGCGAGCGCCGTTACCTCGGCGCCACCTACAGCGGTGCGTACACCGAAGCGGCGCTCAACACCTGGGCCACCGATGCCGCGGCGCTGCGCAAGGCGAACAGCGCGCTGACGGTCTACGGTTACGACGCCAAGGGCCGGGTTTCGCAGACCGAATCGTATGCGACCGTCAGCGCCGACGTGAACGGCACCGGCGTGCTCGACGCCGCCACCGATCTGGTGCGCTACACCTACGATGCGCAGGGCCTGCTGCGCCAGAAGATCACCGTGCGCGGCGCCGGCCGCACGCTCGCCGGCGCCGCGCCGACGGTCAGCGAGATCGTCGATTACGTCTACGACGGCATGGGCCGACTGTTGACCCAGGTCGCCCGCGGCGCCGCCACCGCGGCGATGCCCGATGCGCGCATCGATCCGACCGGCTACGCCACGTGGCTGGCCGCGAACGACGCCGCGACGCTGCTCACCGCCTACGCCTACGTCGATTCAGCCAACCAGATCCGGGTGACCTTCGACACCGGTGCGACCCGCACCGCGACCCACAACCGCGCGGGCGAGCTGGTCAGCGCCAGCGATGCCGGTACGGTCGACGGCAGCCTCGTCACCCGCACCACCCAGAATTTCTACGACGCCAGCGGGCGACTTCGCGCCAGCCAGGACGCCGCCGGCGGGCGGACGTATTACTTCTACGACGGCGCCGGCCGGCTGTCGGCGGTGGTCGATGCCACCGGCGCGGTGGCGCGCACCGTGTACGACGGCGTCGGCCGCGGCGTGCAGACCATCGCGTATGCGATCAGGGTGAACACCACGGGCTGGATCTCCGGGAACACCGTCACCAAGGATGCGCTGGTGTTCGCGGCGACCGCGCCCGGGCTGACCGCGAATCAGGCGTGGGTGCAGACCGATGCCGCCAACGACCGCAGCGGTTCCCGCACCTACGACAACAGCGGTCGCGTCGCGACCGAGACCGACGCCGCCGGGTTGCTGACGACCTACGCCTACGACGCCGCCAACCGCCTGCTGTCGACCACGCTGAGCAAGCCCGGCGATGCGACGGTGACGCCGCGCGTGCAGCGGATGTTCTACGACAACGCCGACCGCGTGGTCGGCACGCTCGACGCCGAAGGTTATCTGGTCGAAGCGATCCACGATGCCGGTGGCCGCCTGATCCGCAGCGTGCGTTATGCGACGCCGACCAACGTCGCGCTGCGCGCGACCGGCACCCTGGCCGATCTGCGTCCGACAGCGCCCAATCCCGCCGATCAGGGCACGCGCTACTTCTACAACGCCCGCGGCCTGCAGATCGGCATGCTCAACGCCGAAGGCTATCTCACCGAATATGTTTACGACGAAGCCGCGAACCAGCGTGCGGTCAAGGCGTATGCCAAGCAGCTCACCGGCCTCGGCGGCGGCGAGACCTTCGCCGCGCTGCGCACCAGCGCCACCACCGGCGCGCCGGCGGAAGCGTTCCGCCTCACCCAGCGCAGCTTCAACGCGCTGGGCCAGGTCGCGACCGAACTGAACCACGAAGGCACCGCAACCAACTATTTCTACGACGAAGCCGGACGCCTGGTGAAGACCCAGAGCGCCGCGGGCACCAGCGAGGTGCGCGAAGGGAATCGTCGTTACGATGTGTTCGGCAACCTCACTGGTGAGCTGAGCGGCGAGGGCTCGACCTTCCTGATCGGCGGCATGAGCCAGGCGCAGATCGACGCGATCTACGCCCAGTACGGCGTGCGCCACGGCTACGACCTCGTCGGCCGCCGCACCGAGAGCATCGACGCGGCCGGCAACAAGACCTGGTATTTCTACGACGCGGCCGGCCGCCAGACCTTCGTGGTCCGCGGCATGCACGACGCGCTCAACGTGCAGAACGCGCAGGGCGAAGTGCAGGAAACGCGCTACAACGCGTTCGGCCAGGTCGTCGACAGCATCGCCTACACCGGCCGGATCACGCTGGGGGTGGCCGGCAGCCGCGCCAGCGCGCAGAGCGCGATCCAGTCGCTGACGATCAACGCCGCGACCGACAGCCGCATCCAGTTGCGTTACGACCGTCGCGGTCAGCTCAGCGAGCGGATCGACGCCGAGAACCACCGCACGCTGTACACCTACACCGCCTTCGGCGAAGTGCGCACGCAGCAGGATCTCGAACTCGACAACAGCGTCCGCCGCACGGTCACCAACAGCTACGACGGCCGCGGCCTGCTGACCGCGCAGAGCGAAGCCGGCGGCGCGCTCAACCGCAGCGTCGGCGTGATCTACGACGCCTTCGGTCGCGCCACCACGCGCACCGACGCGCGCGGCAACACCGTCGGCTTCGTCTACGATCGCCTCGGCCGCGTGCTGTCGCAGACCGCGAACAACGTCAGCGGCCGCAACGAGACGGTGTCGACCACGTACGACGCCTTCGATCGCGTGGTCACGCAGACCGATGCGCTGGGCCGCGTCACCACCTACACGCACAGCGACACCGCGCGCAGCATCACCGTGACCACGCCCGAAGGCGTGGCCGCGACCACCGTTTCCAACCGCTTCGGCCAGTCGGTGACCCTGTCGCAGACCCTGCCGGACGGCACCGTCGCGACCACGACCACCACCTACAACAAGGACGGTCAGGTCGATACCGTCGTCGATGCGCTGAACCGCACCGTCGTCGACAACACCTACGATGCGCGCGGACTGCTGACCTCGACCGTGGACGCCAGCGGTCGCCGCGTGGACTACAGCTACGACGCCGCCGGCCGCACGCTGACCCGTCGCGAAGATCCGACCGGCCTGAATCTCGCCACCACCTGGACTTACGACGGTCAGGGCCGCCAGCTCACCGTCACCGACGCGAGCAACGTGCGCACGTCGTTGATCTACGACCGCAAGGGCAATCTGATCGAAGCGGTGCTGGACCCGAACGGGCTGGCGCTGCGCACCACCTACACCTGGGATCGCGACGGCCGCCAGCTGACGATGACCCAGGGCGCGGGCACCGCGGCCGCGATGACGGTGGCCTACGCCTACGACGCGTTCGGTCGCCGCATCACCGAGACGGTGTCGCCGGGCACGCTGAACCTGGTCACCACCTACGCCTACGACGCCAACGACAACGTCGTCCGCAAGACCGACGCCAGCGGCCGCACCACGCGCTACAGCTACGACGCCGCGAACCGCATGCGCTTCAGCGTCGACGACGCCGGCGGCGTCAGCGAAGTGGCGTACGACGCCGCGGGTCGCGCGACGATGACCCGCAGCTACGCCAAGGTCGCGAACATCACCGGTCTCGGCACCGCGCCGACCGAAGCGGACATGGCCGCGCTGGTGACGGCGCAGACCCTCGCGAACGACGCGCAGGACGACGTCGGTTACCGGATCTACGACCGCGACGGCCGCCTGGTGATGACCGTCGACGGCGCCGGCGGCGTCATCGAGATCGATTACGACAGCGCCGGCCGCAAGGTGCTGGAGCGCCGCTACGCCCAGGCCGCGGCGCTCAGCGCAACCCTGCGCGGACAGCTGCGCGCGGGCACCGCCACCATCGATACGGTGCGCGCGCTGGCCGGCGCGAATGCGGCCAAGGACGTGCAGACCCGTTACGTCTACGACGCGGCCGGGCAGGTCGTGTTCATGCTCGATGCCGTGGGTGCGGTCACCCGCAACTGGTACGACGCCGCCGGCCGCGTGGTCGCCTCGCGCCGCTACGCCACCACGGTGAACTTCGGTGCCGTCGGCGATGCCACCACCGTCGCCGCGCTGCAGGCGCTGGTCGTCGATGCGGCCAGCGATCTGGGCGAATACCGCGTGTACGACGCGGCCGGCCGGGTGATCTATCTGGTCGATCTCGCCGGCACGCTGCAGCAGGTCGGTTACGACGCGGCCGGTCGCATGACCGTCACCCGCACTTACGCGACACCGTTCGCGATCGGCACGTCGCTGCGCGACGCGCTGCGCGCGGGCACCGCCACCGCCGCCGATTTCTCTGCCTTCGCCACCGCCAACGAAGCGGCCGCGCGCGCGCAGGCGCTGGTCTACGACAGCGCCGGTCGCCAGCGTTATGCGATCACCCGTTCCGCTCCGGGCATCGCCGAAGTCGCCGAAACCCAGTACGACGCCGCCGGCCGCGTGGTCGTGCAGTCGCGTTACGGCGTCAACATCGCGTTCGCCACGAATTACACCGACAGCGGCGTCGGCACCGCGCTGAACGCCGCGCTGAGCACCGATCCACTCATCCGCGCGACCCAGATCCGCAGCCAGCGTTACGTCTACGACACCGCCGGCCGCCAGCGCTTCATGCTCGATGCCACCGGGGCGCTCGCCGAATGGCGCTACGACGGCGCCGGCCGGGTGACGGACACCATCGCCTACGGGCAGCGTCCTCCGGCGGCCACCACGACCGAGACCGGCCTGTCGGCCTGGGCCAATGCCCAGCCCGCGGCCGATGTGCGCCGCACGCGTTCGGCCTACGACGCCGCCGGCCGCCTGCAGGTCAAGACCGACGCCAACAACCGCACCGAAAGCTATACCTACGACGCCGCCGACCGGATGCTGACCCGCACCGATCGCAACAACGCGGTCTGGACCTACCAGTACGACGCCGCCGGCCGCCGCACCGCCGAGATCAGTCCGCAGGTCGCGGTGACCAGCATCGATGCCGCCGGCAACGTGTCCACCGCCAACCGCGCGATCGCCACCCGCTTCACCTACGACGGCCTGGGCAACGTCCTCACCCGCATCGACAACGCCGATGCGCCGGTCACCGCCGACCGCCGCACCACCCGCTACGTCTACGACAACCGCGGCTATCAGGTCAGCACGATCTTCCCGGACGCCGGCGCCTACAACGTCGGCACCAACGCGCTGGAAGCCACCGGCGTGCAGGCCACGATCGAGATCACCTACAACGCGCTGGGCCAGGCGGTCGTCCAGAAGGACGTGCGCGGTTTCCACAGCTACAAGGCCTACGATGCGGCCGGCCGGGTCGCGTACGAAGTCGATCAGGAAGGTCACGTCACCGCCTACACCTACAACGCCTTCGGCGAAGTCGGCACGCTGCGCCGCCATGCCACCGCGATGAGCGCGGGCGCGATCCCCGGCTGGTCGCAGGGCCAGTCGCTGAGCGTGGCGCAGCTGCAGACCGCGGGCGTGTTGACCGCGGGCGCGAACGATCGCGTCATCGACACCGTGTACACCGCGCTCGGCCGCAAGTCGACGGTGACCCAGTCCTCGGTCACGTATTACCGGGCCGACGGCGTCGAAACCACCGGTTCGCCCGTGAAGACCTTCGCCTACAACGCCTTCGGCGATCTCACGCTGGAATCCGACCTGATCGAAGGCGTGCCCGGCACCGGCGGCGCGGTCTGGGCGACCGCGACCCGCTACTACGACGCGCTCGGCCGCAACACGCTGACCGTGGATGCGCTGGGTTACGTCACCGAAACCAAGTACAACGCCACCGGCGAAGCGACCGAGACCATCGAGTACGCGCGCGCGCTCGCCGGCACGCCGAATCCGGCGTCGCGTCCGGGCCTGCCGGCGCCGGGCGACGCCGCCATCGGCGCCGACCGCATCACCCGCTGGAGCTACGACGCGCTGGGCCGCAAGATCAGCGAAACCTCGGTGCGCCAGTACCGTCGCGTCGACGGCAGCACCGGCAGTCGCGACGTGGTCGCGACCTACGGTTACGACAACGAGGGCCGGGTGACGTCGATCACCGACGATACCGGTACCACCAGCACCGTCTACGACGCCATCGGCCGCACCCTGTCGGTGCAGGAAGCCGCACGCAGCGTGCTGGTGCAGTCGGTCGACGGCCTGCTGGGCACCAGCGCCAGCCGCGACCTGACCACCGGTCTGATCTACGAACAGCGCTCGCCGTTCACGACGATGGGTTACGACGCCTTCGGCAATGCGGTGGTGGTGCGCCGCTACGCCAACGGCAAGAACGGCGCGAACGCCGCGGTCGCCGACGACACCCGCGACCAGGTCCAGCTGATGCGTTACGACTGGCAGGGCCGTGCGGTGTGGGAGCGCAACGCCACCGGCGCCACGGTGACGCGTCGCTACGATGCGGCCGACAACGTGACCGAAGTGCGCTACAGCCTGCAGGGCAACAACGGCCGCTCGGCGGTGGTGGTTTCGACCAACACCTACGACAAGACCGGTCGCCAGCTCAGCAACCGGATCGATCGCGAGCTGATGCTCAACGGCGCCTATCAGAGCACGGTCGTCGACAGCGGCGAGACCGTGGTCTACAACGCCTTCGGCGAAATCACCCAGAAGACCCATCACGGCCTCAGCGGCACGCTGGTCTACGGCTACGACGCCGCCGGCCGCCTGATCTCCTCCAACGAGAGCGGCGCCACCCGCAATTACGGCTACAACCTCGCGGGGCATCTGGTGCGCACCGCGCAGAAGGCGTACCTCAATGCGACCGATGGCGTGATCGACGCGATCACCGTTTCGCGCGTCGACAAGCTGGGCCGCACTCTGGAAGTGACGCTGCCGTCGCACACCGCGGTCGCCGCGACCACCAGCAGCATCACCCAGACCGTCGACCGCTGGGGCAATGTCGTGCGCATCATCGACGCGCGCGGCTATCAGACCGACTACGAATACAACAGCCTCAACCAGCTGGTCCGCGAGATCCGTCCGCTGGTGAAGGTGGTGTCCGAGAACGGCGGTACGACCTGGCAGCGCCCGGTCAACGAACGCTACTACGACGCCCTGGGCCGCCTGGTCGCCACCCGCGACGCCAACGGCAATCTGCGCGCGAACGAATACGACCAGACCGGTCGCCTGACCGTCTCCAGGGACGCCTACGGCAACGCCACCCGCTACGCCTACGACGCCTTCGGCAACCAGCGCATCACCCAGAACGCGCTGGGCTATCTCACCTTCAAGGAATACGACCGCGCCGGCCGCGTCGTCGCGATCGGCGATTACCTGCCGTCCGCGACCGGCACCACCCGCAACAAGGCTGTGCTCCAGAGCTACGTGCTCAACGAGAACGGCGACCGCATCGCGGTGACCAACGCCCTGACCCAGACCGCGCGCTACGACTACGACAGCCGCAACCAGCTGATCCGCAGCCAGACCGCCACCGGCGTGGTGATGGAGTACGCCTACGACGCCGCCGCGCGCAAGATCCGCGAAACCAACGCGTATTCCGGCACGATCGGCACCCAGCTCGACCGCGACAACGAGACTGTCCGCATCGACGAGCAGACCTGGGACTACGACGTGTTCGGGCGCGCGACCGACCACAACAACCTCAGCGGCCGCGACAGCAACTACGTCTACAACGCGACATCGGGCCAGCTGACGTCGGAGACCGCCGCAGGCGGCTACGGCATCACCACCGGCAACGGCAGCAGGACCATCACGTACTACGCCAACGGCCGCATCCGCCAGGTGGTCGAAGGCACCACGACCTATCGTTACGAATACGACGCCACCGGCAACCGCACGATGGAGGAGGTGATCACCTCCGACACCTACGGCCTGTCCGTGCACACGATCACCCGCACGACCTACGACAGCAACAACCGGGTCGAGCGCGTCACCCAGCACGACCAGCTGGCGAACAAGCGCATCTTCGACCTGATCACCGAATACGACGCCAACGGCAACCGCCGCCACGTGCGCGCGGTCTCGGGCTACGGGCCGAACGTCGACGGCATCGTGGTGACCAACACGGCGCCGGTGGCGATCCGCGCGGTCGAGGACCGCACCGTCCGCAAGGGCCTGACCTCGCAGTTCAGTCTGCTGTTCACCGACATCTTCCGCGACGCCGAACAGGACGCGCTGAGCCTGACCATCGCCAAGAGCGACGGCACCGCGCTGCCGTCGTGGCTGGTCGCCACCCGCGATCCGGACACCGGCGAAATCGTCTTCACCGCGAACCCGGCGGCCGGCCTGGCCGACCAGGACATCGTGGTGCGCCTCACCGCGACCGAGACCGCGAACGCCGCGAACACCATCAGCACGACCTTCGTCGTGCGCGTGCGCACCAACACCGCGCCGACCCTGCTGCAGACGGGCGATGTGGCGCTGCGGGTCAAGACCAACCAGCCCTGGAACAAGGATCTGGTCGCGGGCGACTACTTCCGCGAAGTCGATGTCGGCGATGTGCTGAGTCTCAGCATCGAGAACCAGGCGTCGCTGCCGTCGTGGCTGACCGTCGATGCCAGCAATCCCGGTGCGATCCGCCTCAACGGAACGCCGACGACGTCCGGCACGTTCACCGTGCGCCTGCGCGCGACCGACCAGCAGGGCGCCTACGTCGTCAAACAATTCCAGATCACCACCGCGCCCAACGCGGCGCCGCAGGTGGTCGCGGTGCCGCCGCCGGTCGACGCCATCATCACCCGCCAGTTCGAGTGGACGCGTCCGCTCGCGAACGTCTTCACCGACGCCGAAGGCGACCGCTTGCAGGTGACCGCGCGTCTGTCCGACGGCAGCGCGCTGCCGGCGTGGATGTCGTTCCAGTATCTGTACGATCAGGCGACGCCGGAGATCGTCTTCTCCGGCAACGTGCCGGCCGACGAAGTGAGCGGCCGCGTCTACAACATCGTGATGACCGCGACCGATGTCGACGGTGCGTCCACTTCCACCACGCTCAGCGTGCGGGTGTTCGCGAATCGCGCGCCGGCGCCGACCGCCGGCACGCAGACCTTGCCGCCGCTGCGGGTGAACGACAACTACAGCCAGACGTTCGCGCTGTCGACCTTCTTCAGCGATCCCGAGAACGACGGCCTCAATCTCACCGCGCTCTGGCCGAACGGTTCGACCCTGCCGCAATGGCTGCGGATGAACGTCGATTACGCGGCCGGCACGGTCACCTTCTCCGGCCGCCCGAACAGCAACGCGCAGGCCGGCACGCTGTCGTTCCAGGTGCGCGCCACCGACATCGCCGGCCTCACCGGCACCAAGTCCTTCTCGATCACGATCGGCACCGATACCGCACCGGCGCGCACCGCGGTCGCGCTGTCCGACCGCACGCTCAGCATCGGCCGAACCTTCAGCTACACCATCCCGGACGGTCTGTTCTCGGATGCCGACGCCGACAGCTTCGCGCTGAACGCGCAGCTGATCACCCAGTACAGCGAAACCTACTGGGAAGACACCATTCCGCCGTCGCAGATCACCGTCAACTGGGTGGAATACGCGCCGCTGCCGGCATGGATGACGTTCAACCCGGCCACGCGCACCTTCAGCGGCACGGTGCCCGCCGGCCAGTCGGCCGGTTCGATGATCGTCCGGGTGAAGGCGACCGACAGCCGCGGCCGGGTGAGCGCGGCGAACGAACAGTTCGTCGGCGGCGCCGGCAACACCGCCGACAGCGACATCGTGTTCAACCTGCAGCCGTGGGTGAACTCGCCGCCGGTCTACAACGGCGGTCTGACCAGCCCGACGCTGGTGCACGGCGGCGCGGTGAACATCCCGCTGCCGGCCGGTGCGTTCACCGAACCGGACGGCGATGCGCTGAGCTACAGCGCGCAGGTGTACGTCGGCAGCACATGGGTGAACATCAGCACGATCGGTCTGAGCATCAACAGCGCGACCGGCCAGATCACCGGCACGGCGAGCAACCTGACCCAGACGAGCTACAGCGCGCGGATCGTCGCCAGCGACGGTTCGCTGACCGGGACCGGCACGTTCACCTTCAACGTGACCAACACGCCGCCGACCGCGAGCACGATTCCGAACCAGACCGCGGGCCGCAACCAGGCGTTCAACGTCAACGTCGCGGGTTACTTCAGCGACGTGAATTCGAATCCGCTGACGTTCACGGCGAGCGGCCTGCCGACGGGTCTGAGCATCAGCAGCGCGGGCGTGATCAGCGGCACCACCACGGTGGCGCTGGGCAATTACGCGGTGACGGTGACGGCCAACGACGGCCGCGGCGGCACGGTCAACGCCAGCTTCACGCTGACGGTCGCCAACTCGGCGCCGGTGGCGCCGGCCATCAGCAACCAGACGGCGACGGCGGGCGTGTCGTGGAGCTTCACGGCGCCCGCGTTCACCGATCCGAACGGCGACACGCTGACCTACACGGCCAGCGGCCTGCCGGCCTGGATGAGCTTCAACGCCAGCACGCGCACGTTCAGCGGCATGCCGGGCGTGGTCGGCAGCTGGTCGATCACGCTCACGGCCACCGACACCGCGGGCGCGACCGCCAGCCGCACCTTCACGGTGACCACGCCGAGCACGCCGCCGGTGTACACCGCGGGCTCGCTGGTCAACCAGACCGCGCAGCCGTCGCAGGCGTTCACGTACACCATTCCGGCCAACACCTTCACCGATCCGAACGGCGACACGCTGACCTACAGCGCGACGCTGAGCAGCGGCGCGGCGTTGCCGGCATGGTTGAGCTTCAACGCCACCACCCGCACCTTCAGCGGCACGCCGACCACGGCCGGCACCTGGACCGTCCGCGTCCTGGCCTCCGACGGCACCAATCAGGTCGGTGCGAATTTCACCATCACCACGCCGAACGCCGGGCCGACCTACAACGGCACGCTGCCCAACCGCGGCGCGCCAGTGAACACGGCCGTGTCCTGGCCGCTGGCCGGCGGCACCTTCGCCGACGCCAACGGCGATGCGCTGACCTACACCCTGGAAGTCGAACGCCCCGGCTATTACGAGCAGTACTACATCGCACCGGGCGAGCCGGATTTCCGCTGGGTCGAACCGGCGTGGGTCTCCGCGTCCTCGGTGGGCCTGAGCATCGCCGCGAACGGCACCATCAGCGGCACGCTGCAGGCGCTGTACGCGCCGGCCCAGTTCTACACCAGCGGCAATTATCAGTACTACTACAACTACAACATGCGCATCACCGCGCGCGATCCGAGCAGCGCCAGCGTCACCGGCGGCTTCTCGGTGACCGCGAACGTCGCGCCGACGGCGCCGTCGATCGCGCGGATCATCCTCGCGCACAACACGCCGGTGAGCACCACGCTGCCGGTGTTCACCGACGTCAACGGCCATGCGCTGACCTACACCGCGACCAACCTGCCGCCGGGCCTGAGCTTCAATCCGTCGACGCGCGTGATCAGCGGTACCGGCACCACCAAGGGCGACTGGACGGTGACCTATACCGCCACCGACGCCCTGGGCGCGGCGACCAGCACCACCTTCACCCTGACCATCGGTACCGATACGGCGCCGGTGCGCACCGCGGTGGCGCTGTCGGATCGCACGCTCAGCATCGGCCGCACCTTCAGCTACACGATTCCCGACGGTCTGTTCGTCGACAACGACGGCGACAGCTTCACGCTCGGTGCGTCGATGGTCGTGCAGATGTCCGAAGTCGAGCCCGGAACGCCGACGTTCTACTACGTCGACTACCAGCCGCTGCCGGCGTGGATGACGTTCAATGCGGCCACGCGCACCTTCAGCGGCACGGTGCCCGCCGGCCAGTCCACCGGCACGATCATCGTCCGCGTGCAGGCGACCGACAGCCGCGGCCGGGTGAGCGCGGCGAATCATCAGTACGTCGGCGGCGCCGGCAGCACGTCCGACGGCGATATCCATTTCAACCTGCAGCCGTGGGTCAACTCGGCCCCGGTCTACAACGGCGGTCTGACCAGCCCGACGCTGGTGCACGGCGGCGCGGTGAACATCCCGCTGCCGGCCGGTGCGTTCACCGAACCGGACGGCGATGCGCTGAGCTACAGCGCGCAGGTGTACGTCGGCAGCACATGGGTGAACATCAGCACGATCGGTCTGAGCATCAACAGCGCGACCGGCCAGATCACCGGCACGGCGAGCAACCTGACCCAGACGAGCTACAGCGCGCGGATCGTCGCCAGCGACGGTTCGCTGACCGGGACCGGCACGTTCACCTTCAACGTGACCAACACGCCGCCGACCGCGAGCACGATTCCGAACCAGACCGCGGGCCGCAACCAGGCGTTCAACGTCAACGTCGCGGGTTACTTCAGCGACGTGAATTCGAATCCGCTGACGTTCACGGCGAGCGGCCTGCCGACGGGTCTGAGCATCAGCAGCGCGGGCGTGATCAGCGGCACCACCACGGTGGCGCTGGGCAATTACGCGGTGACGGTGACGGCCAACGACGGCCGCGGCGGCACGGTCAACGCCAGCTTCACGCTGACGGTCGCCAACTCGGCGCCGGTGGCGCCGGCCATCAGCAACCAGACGGCGACGGCGGGCGTGTCGTGGAGCTTCACGGCGCCCGCGTTCACCGATCCGAACGGCGACACGCTGACCTACACGGCCAGCGGCCTGCCGGCCTGGATGAGCTTCAACGCCAGCACGCGCACGTTCAGCGGCATGCCGGGCGTGGTCGGCAGCTGGTCGATCACGCTCACGGCCACCGACACCGCGGGCGCGACCGCCAGCCGCACCTTCACGGTGACCACGCCGAGCACGCCGCCGGTGTACGCCGGTGGCTTGAGCAACCAGTCGGCCTCGCCGGGCGTGGGCTTCAGTTACACCGTGCCCGCCGGTGCGTTCACCGATCCGAACGGCGATCCACTGACCTACAGCGCGACGCAGAGCAGCGGTGCCGCGCTCCCGTCCTGGCTGAGCTTCAACGCCGCCACCCGCACCTTCAGCGGCACGCCCAGCGGGGCCGGCAGCTGGACGATCCGGGTGACGGCTTCCGACGGCACCAGCACCGCCTCCGGCACCTTCACCATTTCCACCGCGAACGTCGGGCCGGTCTACAACGGCACCCTGCCTGCGCGCAGCGGTTCCTCCGGGACGGGCGTGTCGTGGGCAATGCCCGGCGGCGCGTTCACCGATGCCAACGGCGATGCGCTGACCTACACCCTGGAAGTCGAACGTCCCGGCTATTACGAGCTGTACTACATCGCACCGGGCGAGCCGGATTACCGCTGGGTCGAGCCGTCGTGGGTGTCGGCATCGGCGGTGGGCCTGAGCATCGCCTCGAACGGCACCGTAAGCGGTACCCTGCAGGCGCTGTATTCACCGGGCGGGTTCGGCGGCAGCTACCAGTATTTCTACAACTACAACATGCGCATCACCGCGCGCGATCCGAGCAGCGCCAGCGCCACCGGCGGATTCGCGGTGACCGTGAACGTGGCCCCGGTCGCGCCGAGCATCGGCACGGTGACCGCGCGCCAGAACAGCGCGTTCAGCTACACGCTGCCGGCCTTCACCGACGCCAACGGTCACGCGTTGAGCTACAGCGTGAGCGGTCTGCCGTCGGGGCTGAGCTTCAACGCGTCCACCCGCGTCATCAGCGGCACGCCGCCGACCGCGGGCAGCTGGACGGTGACCTACACCGCCAACGACGGTTACGGCGGCGTCACCAACACCACGTTCACGCTGACCGTGCAGGCCAACAACGCACCGACCGCGCCCTCGGTGGGCGCGCAGGCCGGCACGATCAACGTGGCGCTGTCGCTGACGCTGCCCGTCTTCAGCGATGCCGACTACGATGCGCTGACCTACACCGCCAGCAATCTGCCGCCGGGCCTGAGCTTCAATGCGTCCACCCGCACCATCAGCGGCACGCCGACCGCCACCGGCAACTGGACCGTGACCTACGGCGCCAACGACGGTCGCGGCGGCGTGGCCAGCACCACCTTCGTGCTGACCATCAATGCCGCCTCCGCCAACCGCGCGCCGGTCGTCAGCATTCCGCTGGACGACCAGTACGCGACGAGCGACTACGAGTTCTACTACCAGTTCCCGGCCAACAGCTTCACCGATCCGGACAACAACCCGCTGACCTACACCGCGACGCTGAGCAGCGGCTCCGCGCTGCCCGGCTGGTTGAGCTTCAACGGCGCCACCCGTACGTTCCAGGGCTATCCGTTCGGCACGACCAACCAGAACTTCACCATCCGGGTGCGCGCCACCGATCCCTCCGGCCTGAGCGTCTACGACGACTTCGTGCTGTACAAGGAAGGCAGCGGTGGCGGCGGCATCATTCCCCGGATGGCGACGTCGGACGACGATGTCGCGACCCGCGGCAGCACCCTGCCCGCGGCGGCCGCCGCGGCTGCGGAACCGGCCGGGGCGACCTACCGGTTCGACATGGGCAGCGCCAAAACCCGCACCGCCGCGGTCGAAAGCACTGCGATCGAAGACACGGCGACCGTGTCCGAACCGACGACGACGACCATCGCCGAAACCGAGCCGGTGATGAAGACGCTGGCCGCCAGCGTGCCGGTGCAGGTGAAGGACGAATGGTTCGTCTACGACGCCGAGAATCGTCTGAAGCTGGTCGGCGGCCAGCTGATCGGCGCCGCCGGTGCGGTGGGCACCTACATCGGCCTCGCCTCCGGCGCGCAGTCCTATGAGTTGATGTACGACGCCGTCGGCCAAGTGATCGGTCGCGCGGTCGTATACGGCACCAACCAGATCGTGTACCGCACCACCTACGACCTGCGCGGCCGCAAGCAGTACGAGTTCCACGCCGAGTATCTCAACCCGGTCAACTTCGCGTTCGGCGGTTTGTCCAAGCAGTACGTGTACGACGCCGCCGATCGCCTCACCGAGACCCGCAGCTTCTATCAGAACGGCACGACCGTCGACGCGCCGCTGGACGGCGAAGGCTTCCCGCAGGGCATGCGGATGTCGGTCGCCGGCTGGTTGTCCGGCGCCGAGACCTTCACGTACGACGCCGATGGCCGCATGACCCTGCAGGTCACGCTGGACCGCAACAACGGCCTCAACGGCATCCAGTGGATGGAGCCGGGCACCTACGACGACACCCAGCAGCGCACCAGCCTCGATGTGCTCGTCCAAAGCAGTCGCGTCATGTACACCGACGCGCTCGGCAACAGCGGCTACGATGCGCTGGGTCGGGTGTCGACCTATCGCTACACCGCGAAGGAGATCAGCTGGGCGACCCACACCTACACCAGCACCTATCAGGGCTGGGGCGGCTACGTCGAGAAGCAGGTCTTCGGTTCCAGCACCAACAACAACTATCGCGCCACCACCAACACGCTGACCTACGACGCGTGGGGCAAGCTCGTCCGCCAGGTCGAGAACACCCCGCTGCCGAACAACTACGGCACCCTGCACGACCGTGCCCGCGCCTATACCTACAACGGCGACGGCCGCGTGCAGACGCGGCGCGAGGGCACGATCGAGAACGGCGTGTTCACCCAGGTCGCCGATGCCTTCGGCGCGAAGTCGAACTACCAGTTCGTGCACGCCGCGGGCCAGCAGCAGGCCGAACTGAAGGAAGGCGGGCAGATCCGCTACAACAGCGGCTACACCTACAACAGCCCGCAGATCCAGGGCCTCAACGGCAGCGGCAACTACGCCGCCGGCGGCGGCACGGTGACGGTGCTGCAGGGCGAAACCCTGCAGAGCCTCGCCCAGCGCGTCTACGGCAACGCCAGCCTGTGGTACGTGCTCGCCGACGCCAACGGCCTGTCCGACCCGGACGGCGCCCTGATCGCCGGCACCCAGCTCAGCACGCCGAAGGTCACCGTCAGCAACAACGACGCCGGCACCTTCAAACCCTACGACCCGAGCGAGGCCATCGGCCCCACCAGCCCGGGCCTGCCCTACATCACGCCGCCCCCGAAGAAGAGCTGCAACGTTCTGGCTACCATCATCATGGTGGTCGTCGCGGTCGTCGTCACGGTTTACACCGCGGGTCTCGCGACCGGGGCAACGGCCAATATCTGGGCTGCTGGCGTCGGTGCTCTCAGTGGCGCCGGCGGCGCAGCGGGTATGGCTGCTGCGGCTGTTGGTGGCTTCGCCGGTAGCGTCGCGAGCCAGGCCGTGGGCAGCGCGATGGGGGTGACGACTTTCAGTTGGAGGAACGCATTTGCCGCAGGTATCACCGCCGGCTTGACCGCTGGCGTGGGACAAATGCTCGGCCCGGTTTCGGAAGCCGTCAGGGCCGGCAATTGGGGCACTGTCGCGATGTCCGCTGTTGGTGGAAGTCTCGCTTCTTATGTGGGCAATAAAATCGCGGGTGTGGAGACGAGCTTCAGCTGGAAGTCGATCGCCGCCAGCGTCGTCTCTTCGGTGGTCAGCGCCGGAATCACCAAGGGACTTCGCCTTGAGACGGATAACTTCATTGGCAATTTCGCCAAGTCCGCGGTCGGCGGAGTCGTATCGATGCACACCCGTCGTGCGTTCGGACTGGAGGGTGGAATCGATTACGGCAACGTGTTCGCCGATGCCTTCGGCAACGCCTTGGGCAATGCGATTGTCGAAAGCGCGTTGGGTGGGAAATTCTTCGGTCCCCAATATGGCCGAATGAGCGAGCGGGAGAAAGTGGTCGAGATCGCGCGTCTCGCGGACCGTGGTGTCACGTTCTCCTCCGACAACGAGAAGTCCTTGTATCTCACGTACCGGGAATTGGATCGCTACAGGACGGAGTTCCTGCGAGACGGCGAGAATCCTGCCGCATGGGCCACAGAGGCAGCGCGAACGCTGATTCGCACGCTCGGGAATGCGGCGGTCGGGAGTAATCAGGGCAGGACGGCATCGATGCAGCAGATGTCGTCCCGTGGTGATGGCCTTGTGGCGACAAACGCCGTGTACGATCCGAGCTCGGGTGGTTTTTCGATGATGCGGACCAGTGCGGCTGGAAGCGGCGAGCCCGATGATTGGAGCATTGGCGGTTTTGTCGATGAAATCGGCAATATCCGGTCCAACAATCCTTTGTTGCAGAGTGCCGTATTCAATCTGGGCACGGTATACGGTGTGTTGAGTGGCATCGGCGCGGATGCCAAAGCGCTGCTGGAAGTCGCGTCCGATGCATTCGTCGTTTATGCAGGCAAGTTCACGGTAGCCGGCCGTCTGCTTGGATTGAGCAATAATGCCGATCGCATCATCGAGAAGTATCAACAAGCTGGCGAACAGATCCGTGAGTTCCTGCGCGATGCTCCGCTTGAAAGATTGGGGGAAATGATTTCAAGCAGGGCGGAACGCTACGAGCAGGCCTTGAGAAGAGCAGCTGATCCGCGTACTCCCCAGCTCCGCTACGACTGGGAAGCAGGCGTGCAGACTGGAGAGTTGGTCTGGGGGGTCGTCTCTTTGGTGCTGGGTGTGGCGACCGGCGTGGGCGCGGCTATCAAGGGCGTATCTGGGTTGACCCGCATGCTCCGGGCGGTTAACGCAATGAGTCGAGGTGTGCCCGCCGAACGCGCTGCTGCAGGGCTTTCGAGAGCTGAAGCTAGTCTTGCTTCTCGTATTGGCCGCGCAATGGAAGAGGTGCCGGTGACGGTGACCGGTACTGGCAGGAACCGCGTTTTCACAACGGTCGCTGCGGATGGTCGCACGATCTCGGCGTCCAGCATGCGCGATCTGTTGCTGGGAGCTACCCCAAGCAAAACGTCGCGAACGGGCAGGGAAGTCATCGAACGTATGACCCGGGATGGGGAAATCAGGACCATCGATGGTCAACTGCATGTCAGGTCGCGCACCGATGGAAACTGGTACCCGATCGACGACAGGGTTCACATGGCCCACGATATCCATCGTGATTACTGGCCGACGGTGAATGGACAGCCCCAGCCTGCGCGGGATGCAGTGACATGGTGGAATTCCGTGGGACGTGACACCGGTGCGCGTTCCCCTCAGGTCAGAGACATGATGCTGGATTCGCGCAATTACTACCTTGAGTTCGGACCGTACAACAGTTCGCAGGGTGCTAGACTCGGACAGACTTATGCGCCGCCGCGGCGACCGGGAGGATGATCCAAGTGGTTGATAATCCAGTCAGAGCCTACGACATGAGTCCCGAGCAGGAAGCCCGGTGGGAATTGCCTTATGCCGAAGCTAGATTGAAGCTGGAAGGCGGCGACGGCGCCGCCGCTCTGAGGGCGGCGCGTGCCGCTTGGGAAGCGATTCCCGAGCCGAAGATTTTGTGCAGTCTGTCCTATGTCACATTGATGAGGATGGTGCGCGCTTTTCTTGCGGCTCGCGAATTCGACGGTGGGATTGAAGTTGTCAGTTGGGTTCTCGATAACAATCCGTTTGAAAGGCAAATCCCAGTTTTCTGGGTTCAGAAAGGGATTCTTCAATACGAATCAGGCCGATTCGACGATGCTCGGGTATCGTTCGCCAAGGCTTGGGCCTTGGCCAAGGATTTCGGATTCAAATCCGAGGATCCGAAATACCTCGAATTCCACAAATCGAAAGGATCGCAGTGAAGCTGAAGGTCGCTTTTGCGCGGGCGTGAATCAGGCGTGCGCTCCGTGCGGCGCTTGCGTCCATTGAAGATTTTTCCTTTCAAAGATCAAGGTCCTCTTACCTCCACGAACGGCAATCCCGCAGTCGCAATTTTTTGTCGACTGTTTATCCATCAGCTTCCCGAGCCGTGAGATGTCGAGCGGGGACTCAGCCGACAGCCCCGGTGCGCGGCTTGGGTCCATTGGCCTGAATCCGCAAGTGTGGCTTCGCACGACATTCCGCACTAAATTGGTGCAATGCCCGCCGACGTCACCGCCTTCGACGCCCTCGCAACGCCCATTCTCTGGTGCGATGGCGCCGGGCGGGTGCAGGGCGGGAATCTGGCGTTCGCGCGCTGGCTGGGGGTCGGGCCGCGGCGGTTGCCCGGGATGCCGCTGGCGGCGTTCGAAGTGGAGGATCAGCGGCTGGCGCGGGTTCTGGCCGAGCCGCCGGCGGGCGATCAGATCCGCCTGCGCCGCTTGCCGTTCGGGTTTCCCGGCACCGACACCCGGCTGTATGCCGATGCCCTGTTGTCGCGTCGCGAGGACGGCGGCTGGTGGCTGGAGGCGCATCCGGTCGATGAATTCCCGGGCGACGATCCGGCGACGGTGCTGCCGTCGGCGTTGTCCGCGGCGCTGAAAGGCCTGGCCCACGAGCTGCGCAATCCGCTCGCGGGGTTGAAGGGCGCGGCCCAGTTGTTGTCGCGCCGCATGGTCGACGACGATGCGCGCGAATTGACCGGCCTGATCGAATCGGAAGTCGCGCGGCTGACCGAACTGATCGACCGGTTGCTGTCGCCGGCGCCGGCCAAGGCGCACGAGCCGTTGAACATCCACGGCGTGCTGGAACGCGTGTTGCGGCTCGCCGAGAGCGACGCCGGCTGGGCGGTGAAACTGATCCGCGATTACGACCCGTCGCTGCCCGAGCTGCCCGGCGACGCCGATCGCCTGACGCAGTGCGTGTGGAATCTGGTGCGCAACGCGATCCAGGCGGGCGCCGCCAACGTCAGCCTGCGCACGCGGGTGGAGCGCGGCGTGCGCATCGGCGACACCCTGCATGCGCGCGTGCTGCGGCTGGAGATCGCCGACGATGGTCGCGGCGTGCCGGACTCGCTGGCGGAGCAGTTGTTCCTGCCGCTGGTCAGCGGCCGCGCCGAGGGCACCGGGCTGGGACTCGCGCTGGCGCAGCAGGTCGCGCGCGAACATCGCGGTTCGCTGGGTTATCGCTCGCGCCCCGGGCACACCGTGTTCACGCTGTTGCTGCCCTATGCCGCGGCGATCCCGCCGGTGCACGACGAGACCAACCACGATCCCGACGACGCGAAGGAAGGCCATGACGAACCCTGACGCCGATACCGCCGTGTGGGTGGTCGACGACGACCGCGCGGTGCGCTTCGTGCTCGCCACCGCGCTGCGCGAAGCCGGTTACGCGGTGACCGCGTTCGATTCGGCGCGCGCGGTGCTCGATGCGATGGCGTCGCGGTCGGCGCCGGATCTGCTGTTCACCGACGTGCGCATGCCCGGCGACGACGGCCTGGTGCTGCTGGACGCGGTGAAGTCGCGGTATCCGCAACTGCCGGTGATCGTGATGAGCGCCTACACCGACATCGCCAGCACCGCCGGTGCGTTTCGCGGCGGTGCGCACGAATTCCTGTCGAAACCGTTCGATCTCGACGCCGCGGTGGCGCTGGCGGCGCAGGCGCTCGCGCAGCGCGAAGACGACGCCACGATAGCGGAGGCGGTGCCCGAAACATCGGCTCCGTTGACCGATGCGCTGATCGGCGACACCCCGGCGATGCAGGCGCTGTTCCGCGCCATCGGCCGTCTTGCGCAGGCGCCGCTGGGCGTGCTGATCACCGGCGAAACCGGCACCGGCAAGGAACTGGTCGCGCGTGCGCTGCATCGCGAATCGCCGCGCGCGCGCAAACCCTTCGTCGCCCTGAACACCGCGGCGATTCCGGCGGAACTGCTGGAAAGCGAACTGTTCGGCCACGAGGCCGGCGCGTTCACCGGCGCGAGCCGGCGGCACGTGGGCCGCTTCGAACAGGCCGACGGCGGGACACTATTCCTCGACGAAATCGGCGACATGCCGCTGCCCCTGCAGACGCGGCTGTTGCGCGTACTGGCCGAGAACGAATTCTTCCGCGTCGGTGGCCGCGAACTGATCCGCGTCGACGTGCGCGTGATCGCGGCCACCCACCAGGATCTCAACGCGCGGGTGGCCGAGGGTCGTTTCCGCGCCGACCTGCTGCATCGGCTCGATGTGGTGCGGCTGCAACTGCCGCCGCTGCGCGCGCGTCGCGACGACATCCCGCGGCTCGCCGAGCGCTTTCTGCGCGCGGCGGCGGCGAAGTTCGATGCCCCGGTCAAACGCTTCACGCCCGCTGCGCTGCAGCGGCTGCGCGCGCACGACTGGCCGGGCAACGTGCGCGAACTCGAGAACCTCTGCTGGCGACTGTCCGCGCTGGCGGCCGGCGACAGCATCGGTCCCGTGGATCTTGAGGGCGTGTTCCTGGAGGGCGTGCTCCGGGAAGGTGCGTCCCTCGAAGGTGCGTTCGGCGCGGGTCCAGGTGCGCCGATGGCCACGCAGACGCAGGCCGACGATTGGGATGCGGCGCTCGCGGCGTGGACGCGCGCGCGACTCGATGCGGGCCGCACCGACCTGCATGCGGAGGCGCTCGCGCGCTTCGACAAGGCGCTGTTCGACGCCGCGCTGGCGCATACCGGCGGCCATCGCTCGGAAGCCGCGGCGAAGCTCGGCCTCGGTCGCAACACGCTGACCCGCAAGCTCGGACCCGGGCGCAAGCCGCGTCGCGGCTGAACTGAGACGAACCTGCGATCCGCGATCCGGTGCGTCCCGCGTGCGCGCGCCGCCGCGGTCGCCGGCTGCGTTTATGATCGAGCTCCCCGCATCGTTGGAGCCGTCCGCATGACGCCGACCCGCATCCTCGTCGTATCCGTCCTCGCCACCTCGCTCGCCGCCTGCGCCAGCGCGCCGCCGCCGAAAGCGCCCGAGCCCGTGCCGCAGCATCGGGTGCAGCGCGCGGAAGCGAAGATGGCGCCGGCATCGGCGAGTCTGGTCAGCGGCCGGCTGGCGATCGCCGCCATCGACGGCGGTGTGCGCATCCATGGCGAACTCGGCGGTCTGGCCAAGGGCGGCACCCACGCCATCCACGTCCACGAGCGCGGCGATTGCAGCGCCGCCGACGGCAGCGCCGCCGGCGGGCATTTCAATCCGGGCGCCGCCGCGCACGGTCGCGCCGGCATCGCGCCGCATCATCTCGGCGACATGGACAATCTGCACGCCAACGGCGAAGGCGTGGCCCACGTCGACATCCGCCTGCAGGGCGTCACCCTCGGCAGCGGCGCGTCGAACGACATCCTCGGCCGCGCGATCATCGTCCACGCCAACGCCGACGATTACGCCAGTCAACCGGCCGGCAACGCCGGCGCGCGCGTGGCCTGCGGAGTGATCGAGATCGCGATGTAAGCGCGATGCGCGATCCGCGCTCGAAACGCGCACTCGCGCGAAGCGAGTGCGCGATGACTCAGCGCAGCTCGGCTGATCGCAGCATCGCGCGCGCATCCACCGGCGCGTGACATGGCACGTCGTGCACATCGAGGCCGTGGACCTTGAGGATCGCGGTGAGCTGGCGCCGGCGCGCTTCGAAATGCGCGAAGCCGCGATCGATCCGCGCCGGGTCGGACTCGTCCGGCGCATAGTGGCGCTGCCAGCCCGCGCGGTCGAATCCTGCGATGCGCACCGCGCCGTCGACGTAGCGCAGCAGCGGCTCCGGTGGCGCATCCAGCCACGCCTCTTCGTCGGGCGCCAGCAGCGCCGTTTCCAGCACGGGCCACAGCGCGCCCAGACCGACGTGCCGGTACTGCAGCGCCATCATCGCGGTGAGATCGTAGGCGGTGAGGTAGCGCGCGTGTTCGATCCGGGCTTCGAACGTCTCCTGCGCGGTGAGGGCGGTGTCCGCGCCGGCCATGCCGCGTTCCAGCAGCGCGCGTTCGAACGCCTCGGCCACCGCGGTCGCCTGCGCCGCCGCACCCACCAGCAGGAACGGCACGATCCGCAGCGGCCCGCCGTGCAATTCCGGTTCCGCGCGCAGCGGTTGCGGGACCACGCCGTCGGCATCGGCGCCGAAGGCGATGACGCGCGGGCCTTCGGCCTGCGGCGCGCGCGCATGCAGTTCTTCCAGCCGTCGATGCAGCGGCCAGCCCGGCCGCAGCATTTCCGCGGGGTCGTAGTGGGCGCCGGCGAACACCAGATCCAGATCGGCGACCTCCGGAGCCAGCGTCGCGAGATCGCGGCCCACGCGTCCGGCCAGCGCGCCGGCTTCGATCTGCCGCAATGCGGCGCGGCCCGGCTGCGATCCCGGCGTCAATTCCATTGCGAGCGCACCGCGCACCATCCTTTTCGGCGACTTGTCGGGAGCGGTGCCGGCGGCGGCGGTCGGTTCTGTGGTCATGGTCTCGTTGGCCGGGGAGGGGCGCGGCGTTACACTCGGGCATTATCCGCGGATCGATGCCCGCGCGTCGTCTGGACAGCCCTCGGAGGCGTTCTTTAGAGGCGTTGCTCCAGCGTTTGCGGGTCCAATCCACAGCGCCAATCCATGGCTCCGCGCGCCACGGTTCCGACGGCGCGATCATTCTTCGAGAGGTGTCCGATGCTGCATGGTCGTCCCGTCGCCGTCCTGGGCGGCGCCCGCATTCCCTTCTGCCGCCAGAACACGGCCTATGCCGATGTCGGCAACCTCGGAATGTCGGTCCGCACGCTCGGCGCGGTGGTCGAGAAATTCGGCCTGCAGGGCCGGCAACTGGGCGAAGTCGCGATGGGCGCGGTGCTCAAGCACAGCAGCGATTGGAACATCGGTCGCGAAGCCACGCTGTCCTCCGGCCTGTCGCCGCTGACGCCGGGCATCACCCTGCAGCGCGCCTGCGGCACGTCGCTCGACACCATCATCACCGTCGCCAACAAGATCGCCACCGGCCAGATCGAGGCCGGCATCGGCGGCGGTTCCGACACCACCTCCGATGTGCCGATCGTGCACAGCCAGGCCTTCCGCCGCCGGCTGCTGTCGGTGGCCGCGGCGAAGACGCCGATGCAGCGTCTCGGCCGCTTCGTCAAAGGGTTCTCCCTGCGCGAACTGAAGCCGGAATTCCCCGGCGTCGGCGAGCCGCGCACCGGCAAGTCGATGGGCGAACACTGCGAGGACATGGCCAAGGAATGGAAGATCGAGCGCGAGGCGCAGGACGCCTGGGCGCTGTCGTCGCACCACAAACTCGCGGCCGCCTACGAGCGCGGTTTCTTCGACGACCTCGTGGTGAATTTCCGCGGCGTCTCGCGCGACAACATCCTGCGCGCCGACACCACGCTGGAAAAACTGGCGACGCTGAAGCCCGCGTTCGACCGCAGCTCCGGCCGCGGCACGCTCACCGCCGGCAATTCGACGCCGCTGACCGACGGCGCCGCCGCCTGTCTCGTCGCGTCCGACGAATGGGCCGCGAAGAACGGTCACGAAGTGCTGTGCCACCTCCGCGATGCGCACGTGTCCGCGGTCGATTTCGTCCATGGCGAAGGCCTGCTGATGGCGCCGACGGTCGCGGTCGCCGAGATGCTCGCCCGCAACCATCTCTCGCTGCAGGATTTCGACATCTACGAAATCCACGAGGCTTTCGCCGCGCAGGTGCTGTGCACGCTGCGCGCGTGGGAAAGCGCCGACTACTGCAAGACCCGCCTCGGTCTGGACGCGCCGCTGGGCGCGATCGACCCGGCGAAGATCAATCCGCTCGGTTCCTCGTTGGCCGCGGGGCATCCCTTCGCCGCCACCGGTGCGCGCGTGGTCGCCACCGCCGCCAAGCAACTCAAGGAACGCGGCGGCGGCCGCTGCCTGATCTCGATCTGCACCGCCGGCGGCATGGGCGTGGTCGCGATTCTCGAGCGCTGATCGCGCGCGTGGGGTCGCGACCATGGACGAGCGCGACGAGGACGATCCCTACCGCCCGCCCGAGGCGCGGATCGCCGCGGTGCCGCTCGCTTCGGAGCCGGAGGGTCAGACCTGTTGGCGTCACGGCGCCATGCTCGTGGTGATGCGCGATGCGCCGCTGCCGATCCGCTGCGTGAAGTGCAATGCGGACGCCGCCGACGGAATGCGCGAGCGGCGATTCCGCTGGGTCACCAAGTGGGTTTACGCGCCCCTGCTGGCGATTCCCGTCGTGGCCATGGCGGCGCCGCTGGTGCCGTCAACGCAGGTCGGATGGTTGCTGGTCGCTGTGCCCCTGAGTCTTCTTGTGTCGCTGATCGCCAGCATCGCGCTGCGCCGCACGGCGCGCCACTCGATCGGACTGTGCGAACGCCATCGCCGCGACCGTCGCCGATCGATCTGGTTCGCGATTGCGCTGTTCGTCGCGGCGCTGCTGTCACCGTTCGTCGTCGATACGCTCGCGCCGATGTTTCTGTTGGGCACGCTGACCGTCGTTCTCGCGTGGTCGCGTGGGCGGGTTCTGACCGCAGTCCGCATCGATGCGCGCTACAGCCTGTTCGGCGACTGCGACGAGGCATTCCTGCGCAGCCTGCCGATGCTCCCCGAGTACAGACTGCACTACTTGAAACCCCGCGCGAAAAAGCAGTGACACGCGTTACATTGCGGCTTGGCCGGTTTGCGCTAACCCCGCTCGGCGATCCGGTACGTTTCCGAACGCCGTCGTCGTCACCGCCACCGCTCGATCACCGGGGAGTCCACATGCGTGCCAACCGTTCGAAGGCGTTCCTGCGCCACGCGCTCGTCTGCGGCCTCACGGCCGCGCTGTCGTTCGCCATCGCCGCCTGCAGCAGGCAGGAAAGCGCCGCCGAATCGGCCGCATACGAAGAGACCGCCGACAAGGCGATGGGCGGGGCGATGCCCGCGTCGGCGCCGATGGAAGCGCCTGCCCCGCAGGCCGTGGCCGCCGATGCCGCCGCGTCCGCCGAAGTCGCGAAAGCGTCCTCGGACGCATTCGCCGATCAGGCGGCCGCACGGCGCCAGGAGGTCGAGACCGAGACCCGCGTCGATGCCGGCCAGATCAGTTCCAGCGCCGTCACCTACGAGGATGGCGAACGCAAGTTCATCCGCACCGCACAGGCGCAGTTCCGGGTGAAGGACGTCTACTCCTCCGCGCTCGCCATCGAAGATGCCGCCGCACAGCAGGGCGGCTTCGTGGTCGCCAACGACATCTCGGCGCAGACCCTCAACGTGCAGCGTCGCCCGGCCGGCGACGGCAAGCTGATCGAACTGGCCGAGTACACGGTCCGCGGCAGCCTCACCGTGCGCGTGCCGAGCGAGAACACCCAGACCTTTCTGCGCGCGATCGCCTCGCAGATGGAATTCCTCGACCAGCGCGGCTTCCAGGCCGCCGATGCGCAGTTCGATCTGCTGCGTCGGCAGTTGGCGTGGCAGCGCGAGCAGCAGGCGCAGCAGGCGCTCGGCGATGCCGTGCGCGACGGCGATCGTCTCGACCGCAAGGCCGACGTGATCGCGGCCCGCACCGGCGCCAGGCTGCAGCGCGACGAAGCGCTGATCGAACAGAAGCAGTTCGAGGACCGTGTCGCCTTCAGCACGATCACGCTGTCGCTGCACCAGTTGTCGAAGATCCGGCAGACCGAGATGGCCGATGTCGAGGCGGTGTTCCGCAAGCACAGCCCGGGCTTCTTCGCGCGTCTCGTCGAAGCGCTGCGCGTCGGCTGGTACGGCGTGCTGGATCTGGTGATCGCACTGATCCACGTGTGGCCGCTGTGGCTGGCCCTGGGTCTGGGCGTGTACGGCCTGCGTCGCTGGCTGCGCACGCGTCGTCCCGCCCGCGCGATGCCGCCGCCGCCGCCCGCGGCAGAGTGACCGCAGGTGGAGTGGTCGCAGGTGGAGTGATCGTCGGCCGGAGTCGTCGATGCGTGTCGATGCGTGGGGCACGGTTCACCGCGCCCGCGCATCGACACCGGCCGCCGCTAGAATGCCGCCTTTCGTCGACATGCCGAGGGGCGCATGCAACCGCAATCGTTCAACCCGTACAGTCCGCCGGAAGCCCGTGTCGACGCCTGGGCGCAGCCCGTGGAGAACGACGGCGGCGTCGCCTGGCGCGACGGCAAGGATCTGGTGGTGATGCGCGACAAACCGCTGCCGCGGCGTTGCGTGAAATGCAACGCGCACGTGACCGGCACGGTGAAACCGCGCAAGTTCTACTGGCACACGCCGTGGCTGTATCTGCTGATCCTCATCGGCATCCTGCTGTACGCCATCATCGCGCTGATCGCGCGCAAGAAGAGCGAGCATGCGGTGGCGCTGTGCGCCGCGCACGCCCGGCGCCGCAATCGCGTGATCCTCGGTGCGTTCGGCGCCTTTTTCGTAGGTCTGCTGGTGGCGTTTTCGGGCACCGATTATTTCGCGCTCGGCATCCTGCTGTTCATCGTCGCGATCGTCGCCGGCCTGTTCGGTGCGCGCCTGCTCGTGGCCAGAAAGATGGACGACCGCTACGTCCGATTCCGCGGCGCATCGCAGGCGTTTCTGGACTCGCTGCCGGCGTTCCCTGCCAACCGGCGGCGTTGAGGGCCGTGCGCTGCGTCTCTGTACCGCGCCGACGGCGATGTAACGCGCCCGCATCGATGTAACGCACATGTAAACGCATGCGCGACGCTCTAGACTCGGCCGATGACAGCATGGGATGAGCCGATGGGAGCGGGCGCCGCGTCTGTGTTCACCGGGTTCAGGCTGGGGCCGCTGACGGTCGATCTCGACCGCGGCGCCGTCTCCAGCGAACAGGGACCGAGCGGGCTCACGCCGCGCGCCGAAGCGTTGCTGCTGTTGTTGTCCCGACGCGCCAATACCCTGGTCGCGCGCGAGGACATCCTGGAAACGGTGTGGGCCGGGCGGGTGGTCGAGGATGCCGCGATCACCCACTGCGTCTGGCAGATCCGCCGCGCGCTCGGGCCAGCGGGCAAGGACATCCTGCAGACCCGCAGCAAGCGCGGCTATCTGTTGGTCGTGCCGGACGAGGCCTGGATCCGCGTCACGCCGACACCCGGCGCCGCATCGGTCGATGACGTCCCGGTCGGCGGCGCGTCCGTCGCCGGGCAGGTGTCCGATGCGCGGGTGTCCGATGCAATCTCGGACGAACGCGCGTTCCCCGACGCGCAGTCCGCCGATGTTGCGCCGTCCATGCTCGCGCCGCCACGTCGCCGGTGGCGGCCGATGATCCTCGTCGCACTGGCGGCGTGTCTGGCCCTCGCGGCGATCCCGATCTGGCGATGGCTGCAGCCTGCGGGCGTCATCGCGCTCGATCCGCAGATCGAGATGAGCGCGACGGTGCTGGCGCCGCCGTCGCTCGCGTGGCTGCGCGACACGCTGCTGCGCAAGACCATCGAGCAGGCGCATCTGCGCGATGTCGATGTCGTCGTCTTCCAGCGCGCGCAGGTCGAGAATCCGTTCCGCGGGCCGCATCTGCAGGTGCGGATCGAACGCATGGACCGGCGGACGCTGGACGCGGAACTCACCCTCGAACAGGGGCGCGTCCGCATCCGCGAGCGCTATCGCGGCGCCGCCGAAGGCTTGCCCGAAGCGCTGCAGACCCTGCTCGCGCGGCATCTGCCGGCGTCGGCCCGTTCGCCCGGTGCGGCCACCGACGCCTATGTCGCCGGCCGGCTGGCCGAGGCGCGGTTCGATCGCGCCACGGCACTGCTGGAATTCCGGCGCGCGCTGACGCTGGAGACCGGCATGACCGATGCGCGGATCGCGCTGGCCGGCTTGTTGTTCGATCTGGGACGCGCCGAGGACGCGCGCGCGGCTGCGCAATCGCTCGTGCCCGATCGCGATGCCGATCCGGTGCGTCGTTGCCGGATCGAGCGGTTGCTCGCGCGGATCGCGCCCGACCGGCTCGGTGCCCGCCCGTGTCCGCGCGCGGGCATGGTCGCCCGCGTCGAACGCCTGCAGTTGCGCGATGCGCTGCGCGAGATCGAACGGCTGTCCGCGCAGCCTGCGGGTGCGGGCGAGTGGCTGGAGCAGGAAGACGCGATGATCCTCGCGCTGCTGCGTCTGCAGGAACTGGAACGCGCGCAGTATGAGATCGAGCGCGCGAGCGCGATCGCGCGGCGCGCGGGCTGGCCGCACGCCGCGCTGCGGCTGGAGGCCAATCTCGGGCCGCTGCACATGCATCGCGGCGAGCGCAGGGCGGCGGCCGATGCGCAGATCCGGATCGCCGAGGGCTTCGATCGACTCGGTGATGCGGGATCGGCGGCCGAGAGTCGGGTGTGGGTGCAGCGGGCGGAGCCGATCGTGCCCGGCCCCGCGCTGGCCGCGCGGCGCGCGCAACTGCGGGCGATCGTCGGGCAGGCGCGCGCGTCCGGCCATCTGCGCGCCGAGATCGAGGCCCTGCTGCTGTTGGCGCGGATCGACCGGGACCAACCCGATGCCTGGCGCGAACATCTCGACCGCGCACGACAGCGCATCCGCGACGCGCGGCTGGACGGCGGGAACAGCCTGCATCCGTATTTCGTGGTCGCCGAGGTCGTCGGTGCGCGTCGTTACGAGGAGGCGCTGGCCGAGATCGCGGTGCTGCAGCGGGCGCCGCATCCGCATCCGCGGGCGTCCGCGTGGGCGCTCTATCTGCAGGTCGAGTCGCATTTCTGGCGCGACGAAATCGACGCCGCGGTCGACGGCATCGATGCGATGGAGCGCGCCGGGTTGGACATCACCGCGTCGCCCAATCCCTGCTTCCATGCCTGGGTGCTGACCGAAGCCCGGCGCCGGGATCGGGCGAATGCGTATCTCGAACGCTGCAACGACGGCAAGCGCAGTCCGGAGCAGACCGATTACGGCCTGATCGCCGCGGCGCGTCAGCGCGTGCTCGATGGCGAGCCCGCAGCCGCCTGGACCGTGTTGCAGCCGAGAGTCGATGCGCTGCTGCGCCTCCGCGCACCCAGCCGTCAGGAGGCCGAGGCGCTGGCGTTGATGACCAGCCACGCCGTCGGTTTGCCCGGTGTCGATCCGCGCCGGCTGCAGGCGGCGCGACAGGTGGTGGACCGGGTCTCCGCGCTCGATGGTGCCGGCCCTGCGCTTCGGTTGGGCGCCGATCTGTTGCGCGGCACGCCCTGCGGCGAATCGGCGGTCGACGGCGATTGCCCGCCACATGCGTTGCCCGACTGGGCCCGCGAGGACCGGCTCGCCGTCCGCCTGAACGGATCGCGGCCCGCGCTGCGCTGACGGTTCGTCCGTCGATCCATCCTCCGCCGCTTCGCCATCCGCCGGGTTTTGCGGAGCCGGATCAGCGCTTGCGCGCAGCGTCCCGCTGCCCTTCCGTCAGCGTCCAGTCGATCAACTGCGCGGTGACGTCGCCGAGGCCGCGCTGGAAGGCGCGATTGATCTGCGCGACATCGGTGCCATCGGCGAGCGTGGCCGTGTCGAACACGCGGCTGGCGACGATGCGGTCGTCGGCGTTGTGGACGAGGCGGGCGCCGAGTTCGATCCGCACGCTCGGCGTGGCGGCGCCGTCGTTCGCGTCGCCGTAATCCGATTCGAAGCGGCGCAGATCGAGCAGCAGCTGGTAGCGCGCGCTCACGCCGTCGCCGCGACGGGCGACGCCGGACAGCCGGCCGCTGTCGGCGAACGCGCGCAGCAGCGCGTCCTGCACGATGTCCGGCGCCGGCTGGATCCACGCCGCGCCCTTGTAGACCTGCAGTTCGCCCGGCTGCGGGCGCACCAGGATGCGCGCGGAGTCGTGCATGCCGTCGGCGTACGGGCGCGCGATCTGCAACTGCCAATCCAGCGTCGGCGCTGCGGCCTCCTGCGCCGCGCCGCGCTGCGGCGTCGGATCGTACAGCGCCATCGTTTCCTGCTTCGGCAGGATGCCGCAGCCGGCCAGCGCGGCGGTCGCGACGGCGAACGCGACGACGCGCAGGCTGCGGCGCGCGCGTGCGGACAGCATTCGTGCGGAAAGTCGGCTCATTTCGGCTCGAACTCCTTCGGTTTCTGGCGGCCCAGCACATAGCCGGCCGGGTTGTCTTCGAAACGCGCACTGATCTTGCGCAGGTCGCGCACCAGCGCCCGCAGTTCGTCCAGGGTCGGGCCGAGCTGACCCAAGCCGTCCTGGGTGAAGTTGTTGATCGCGCCGCGATTCTCGCTGAGCAGCGCGTCGGCGTTGCCGGCGGCCGAATCGAGCCGGTCGAGGGTGCTGTCCAGCTTGGCGATGAGTTGCGGCAGCTTCTGCACCAGTTCGCGGTCGATATCGTTGACCGCATCGTTGGTGGTGTCGAGCGTGCTGGCGAGTTTTTCGCTGGAGATGCGCGCGTTGGTGATCAACGCGCTCAGATCGGTGCGCTGATCGGAGATCGCGCCGGTGGCGCTTTCGAGGTTTTCGAGCGTCTTCGCGATGTTGTCGATGTTCTCGTCGCTCAGCACCTTGTCCAGCCGCGCCACCAGTTTGTTCGCGGTTTCGGCGATGTTCTGCAGCGCCGAGGCTTCGGTTTCGATCACCGGCACGGCATCGCCCGGCGCGGTCAACATCGGCGCCTTCGGGCTGCCGCCGGTGAGCTGGATGAAGGCGGTGCCGGTGAGTCCGGTGAACGACAGCTTGGCGTGGGTGTCGACCTTCACCGGGGTGGTCGCGCGCAGTTTCACCCGTGCGATCACCTTGCGCGGATCGTCCGGCGCGAGGCTCAACTGGGCCACCGTGCCCACGCCGATGCCGTTGTACTGCACGCTGCCGCCCTCGGTGAGGCCGGTGACGGCTTCGTCGAAGATCACGTCGTAGTACCGCCAGTCCTTCTCGGAGGTGTACTTCGCCGCCCACAGCCCGAACAGCAGCATGAAAGCGATTGCGGCGAGCGTGAACACGCCGATCATCACGTAGTTGGCGCGGGTTTCCATCTCATGTCCTCGCGGCGATGCGCTGTTGGCTGTCGCGGGCCGCACGCCCGCGCGGGCCGTTGAAATACTCCTGCACCCACGGATGATCGAATCGTTCGATCTCCGCCAGCGGCCCGACCGCGATCACCCGGCGCTCGGCCAGCACCGCGACGCGGTCGCAGATCGCGTACAGGGTATCGAGATCGTGGGTGATCAGGAACACGGTCAAGCCCAGCGCCTGTTGCAGGGTGCGGGTCAGGTGGTCGAAGGCCGCCGCGCCGATGGGGTCGAGGCCGGCGGTGGGTTCGTCGAGAAACAGCAGCGGCGGGTCGAGCGCGAGCGCGCGGGCGAGGCCGGCGCGCTTGCGCATGCCGCCGGAGAGCTGCGACGGCAGTTTGTCGAGCGCATCGGGCGGCAACCCGGCCAGCTTCACCTTCAGCAGCGCCAGTTCGTACAGCAGCGATTCGGGCAGCTCCGGATGATGTTCCTTCAACGGCACCTGCACGTTCTCGCCGACGGTCAGCGACGAGAACAGCGCGCCGTCCTGGAACAGCACGCCGGTGCTGCGTTCGATGTGCAGCCGGTCTTCGCTCTCGCGCGAACGGCCGTCGACGCCGAGGATTTCGATCTCGCCTTCGTCGGGTTCGCGCAGGCCGATGATCGAACGCAGCAGCACCGATTTGCCGCTGCCGGAACCGCCGACCACGCCGATGATCTCGCCGCGGCGCACGTCGAGATCGAGCGCCTCGTGCACGACCTGCTCGCCGAACTGATTCAACAGGCCGCGGACTTTAATGATGGGTTCGTCGGGAGTGGCAAGCATAAGATCTTTGGCGAGAACACACTTTGATTATTGGTGTGGTTTTTGAGGCGATTTGTTATTTTTCTTCCCAGCCCACGACAAGATTGTTTTCCAGGGTGATGCGAAGCCTGTATCTGTTGGTGCCGTACTGGCCATATTTCCAGGTTTCCCTGATTTTCGATTTCATGACCTTTGTGTCGATGTCTTCCGGTTCGTTCAGAGTGTCACGCAATTGTTCTGCGGTCTGCCCTATCCATGCCTCTCCATTCATGATTCTTGTTACGACACTTGTGTCTTTGTATTTGTCTGAAAGGTAGCGAATTCTTTCTCTTTTGGCAGATTCGATGGCTTCGGCTCTTGCGGCATTTCTTTTTTTCTTTATCCAAATGAAACAGCAGATTGAAATCAATACAATGATTGCGGGTGTAAGGAATCCGACTGTTTCGAAGAACTTGACGATGCCCGAAATGGTCACGGCAATCATGCCAAGTACAAAAACTAAGGCTCCGATTGCGGAGTCCGTTTTCTTATTGATCAGATATTTCCTTCTGCCCATGAGCGCCTCGCTTCATTCGTTCGTGGCTTCGCTTTGTTGATTTTTATGGTTGCCGTCTTGAGGTGTTTGTCTCATTTACCACCCCATGTGCATGAACCAGATCGCCGCGAACGCGTCGAGCACGATCACCAGCGAAATCGTCTGGACGACGCTGGAGGTGGTGCGCTCGCCCACCGACTGCGCGGTGCCGCTCACCTGCAGGCCTTCGAGGCAACCGATCAGGCCGATCACCATCGCGAAGATCGGCGCCTTCGACATGCCCACCAGGAAATGCCGCAGCTCCATCGTTTCCTGCATGCGGCCGTAATAGGCCTGCACCGGGATGTCGAGGCTGGTCTGGCCGACGAACATGCCGCCGAGCATGCCGGCGAGCATCGCGATGAAGGTCAGCAGCGGCAGCATGGTCATCAGCGCGAGCAGCCGCGGGATCACCAGAAGATCGACCGGGTCGAGGCCGAGGGTGCGGATCGCGTCGATTTCCTCGCGGCTCTTCATCGAGCCGATCTGCGCGGTGAACGCGCTGGCGGTGCGGCCGGCGAGGATGATCGCGGTCAACAGCACCGCGAACTCCCGCAGGAACGAAATGCTGACCAGTTCGACCACGTAGATCGCGGCGCCGAAGTCGGCGAGGATGTTCGCGCCCAGAAAAGCGATGACCGCGCCGACCAGGAACGACAGCAGCGCCACCAGCGGCACCGCGTCGAGCCCGACCTGTTCCATGTGGAAGACGGTGGCGGTCAGGCGCAGGCGTCGCGGCTGGGTGACGGTGCGCGCGAATTTCGCCAGCGTCTCGCCGAGGAAACTCACCAGCGCCACCACTTCGCGGGCGTTGTCGTGCACCGCATGGCCCAGGCGTTCCAGCGCGGCCACGAAACCGTAGGGCCGTTTGGTCTTCGGCCGCCCGTCCTTCACGTCCTCGATCACCTGCACCAGCGCGCGGTGATCGTCGCGGAAATCCAGGGCGTCTTCGCCGAGGCCGCGGCGGGTGGCGTGCCGGAGCAGTTGCAGCACGCCCAGCGAATCCAGCCGCGCGACCGCGCTGGCGTCGAGCCGGCGCACCTGTTCGGGCACGCCGCGCAGCGCATCGCCGATCGCCAGCGCGTGATGCAGGGTCCATTCGCCGTGCAGACGCGCGAGCCCGCTGTCGCGGTCGTCGAGCTCGATGCGGGGGGCGGCGTGGGTGGGGCGAGTCATCGGGACGGAAAGGGGCGCATTGGGGGCAGGATAGCCGAGGGCGGATTCCGCTGCGTTCAGCCGGCGGCCGGCGTCCGCATGGCCTGCGCCGCCCGTGCGTCCGCACGCAGCGCGGCGGCGCGCGGCGACCGCGCGGTGTCGGCCACGGTCTCCAGCGCGACCAGTGCGTCGTCCGCGCGACCCTCGCCCAGCGCGATCTCCGCGGCCGCGATCGCGCGCGCCACCGGATGGGTCGCGGCCAGCGCGTCGAGATGCGCGGCGCTGGCGGCCGCATCGCCGCGCGCAGCGGCGGCGCGCGCGGCGGCGACTCGTGCCGGCGCTTCGAAATGCGGGTCCAGCGCCGCCTGCGCCAACAGCGCTTCCGCTTCCGCATAACGCCCGTGATGCAACGCGTCCAGACCTTCCGCGAGCCGCGTGCGCGCGGCGCGCTCGCGCCGCAACCGCCACAGACGGAACGGCCAGCCCAGCAGTTTCCACAACAGCCACAGCGCGAACAGGCCGAGGCAGAACAGCAACCCGGCGCCGACCAGGGTCGCCTCGATCGTGGTGCCGAGATAGCGCACCAGCACGAAGCCCGGGTCCTGGAGCAGCAACTGCGCGAGGAGCGCGCCGGCCAGCGCCAGCAGGATCCAGAACAGGAGGTTGCGGAAGAGATTCATGCGCCGTCCGCGTTCAACCGCCGCGCTCCGCGCGCAGCAGCGCGAGCGTGCTGCCGAGCGTGGGAATGTCGAGCGCCAGCGGGATGTCGCGCAGTGCGTGCAGATCCCGGCGCATCGCCTGACGCTGCGGCGACGCGGGCCACAGCCGCAGCACCCAGCCGTCGGCGCGCAGCAGCGCGGCGCGCATCGCCGCGGTGTCGCGGCGTTCGATCGCGCTGCGCGCCAGGGCCAGTTCCAGTTGCAGCGCGATCTCGCCGGCTTCGCGGTCCTGGCTGGACAGCGCGGGCGGTGCGTCGCTGCGGCGCACGCTGACCAGTCGCGACAGCACGCGATCCCACCATGGTGCGTCGGCGGCGGAAGCCTTTGGCCGCGGCGGCGCGCTCGCGGTCGGCAGCGCGGTCGCGAGCGCATCGATCCGCTGCAGTGCGGCCCGGCGCGGGTCGTCCTTCAGCGCTGCCAGCGCCGCGCGTTCCTGCGCCAGTGCCTGGCGCAGATTCAGTGTGCGCGGGCTGTCGATGCCGTCGAGCACGCCCGCGGCCAGCGCGTAGGCGCGACGGGCGCCGTCGAGATCCGCGGCCAGCCGCAACCGCTGTTCGCCGAGGGTCAGCAGCAGTTCGGCTTCGTCCAGACGCAGCGCCACCGCGCCGTCGCGATTGGCGTCGGCGAGCTTCCTGACCTGGTCTTCCAGCAGCGCGGAGCGCTGGCCCATGCCCAGCAGTTCGTCGCGCAGCACGCGGTTGGTGGCGTCGGCCTGTTGCAGCCGCTGCCCGTGTCCGCGGACATCGCGGCGCAGCCCTTCGATCCGCGACGTCAGCGCTTCGATGCGCTGCGCCGCTTCGATCTCCGCGGCGCGTTCGCGCTCGGCGCGCTGATGGTCGCTGTACCACAGCCATGCGCCGCCGCCGGCCAGCGCCAGCAGCAGCGCCGACCACGCCCAGCCGTTGCGGCGTGCGGGTTGTGCGGGTGGGGAGGCCGCCTGCGTCGCGGTCGCGGGCGGTGCCGCGTCGCTCGTGGGCATGGCCGGAGAAGGGGCGGTGCTTTCGGTCATGTGGGGGCTGGCCGGCCGCATCCGGATGGATGTCCGTGGCATGTTAACGGGATCGCGCGGCCTCGTCCGCGCCGGCGAGCAGTTGCGTCGGTCTCGGTCCCGCGGCGATGCGCACGTCGACACACCCGACATCGCGCGCGAGCGCGGCGAGACGCGCGCTCGCGGCCAGTACGCATGCGCCGCGCAGGCGCGTGGCGATGTCCGCGGGCGCGGCCGCCAGCACGGTCTGCAGGGCCTCGCCGCTGCTCAACGGCAGCAACAGCGGCCCTTCGAACGCGCGCAGCCGCGCCAGCGTCGCCGCCGACAGCACGACCGGCTCGCGCGCGTATACGTCCGCGCGCTGCACCTGCGCGCCGCGATCGCGCAGCGTGGGCCCAATGCGGTCGCGGCCTCCGGGCGCGGTGAGCAGGCCGATGCGTCGGCCGCCTACCGCCTGCAACAGCGGCAACGCCAGCAGGCCTTCGCTGTCCATGCGCTCGGGCGATGCCGCGTCGGCGATGCCGGCGCGGCGCAGCGCGGCGGCGGTGGCGCCGCCGACCGCGCAGAACCGTTGTCCGCGTTTCGCGCGCAACGGCGACAGCGTCGCCGCCGCACGCACCGCCGCAGGGCTGGTGGCGATCACGATGTCCGCCGACAGCGCATCGCGCAGTGCCAGCCGTGTCGCCGGGTCGGCGCGCACCGCGATCCGCCACGGCGACAGCGCCACCACGCGCAGGCCGTGCGCGGCCGCGGCGCGGCGCATCGCGGCGTGATCGCCCACGGGACGCAGCGACACCACCCATGCCGCCGCGGACCGCGACGGCGTGGATGGCGACGGCGTGTCGTATGCTCGCGAGCGGCGTGGCGGGGTCATCCGCCCAGCTTCGCCATTCGTGCCGGCCCCCGCAAGCCGGCGTTTCCCGCCAGCCTTCCGCCGCCTCATCCATGACCGACACGCCGCGTTCCGCGCATCTGCGCGCGCTCGAAACCAAACTGCTCGCCATGCCGCCGGTGGCGGCGATGGGCCTGCGCGTGGGCGATGCCGACGACGATCGCCTGCACCTGCATGCGCCGCTCGCGGCCAACGTCAACGACAAGGGCTGCGCCTTCGGCGGCAGCCTGACCTCGCTGATGACTCTCGCCGGCTGGGGGCTGATCGCACTGCGTCTGGCCGAGGCCGGATTGCAGGCCGAGGTCTACGTCGCCGACACCGAGGTGCGCTACCGCACGCCGGTCTACACCGAGCTCATCGCGGTGGCGGAGATGGTCGAAGGGGAGTCCTGGGGAAACTTCCTCGACACACTGCGCGGACGCGGGCGTGCCGAGCTGGCCGTCGCCGCAACCGTGCCGCTGGCTGAAGGCGGTATCGCCGCGCACAGCCGGTCGCGTTACGTCGCGATCCTCAAGGGGTAGGATGCCGGCTGTCGTCCCCGCCTGTCTGGATCCCGATGTCCACTCTCGCCGCGTCCGCACCTGTTTCTCGGCTCGCTCCCCGATTCTTTCCCCGACTCGCCCGCTGCCTGTTGGCGCTGCTGCTGCTCTCCATCGCCAGCACCGCCTTCGCCGGAAAGAAGAAAGGCGTCGCTCTGGACAAGAACCAGTACGCCTACTCCGCCGCCATCCGTTGGGGCGATTTCGAGGGCGCCTGGAGCATGGTCGACCCGAAGACCCGCCTGGAAAAGCCGATGACCGATGCGGATTTCTCGCGCTTCGAGCAGATCCAGGTCACCGGTTATCGCGATCTGGCCAGCATGCCCGGCCCCGACGGCACCATGCTGCGGGAAATCCAGATCGAGGTCGTGAACCGCAACACCCTCGCCCAGCGCAAGCTCCGCTTCACCGAGGTCTGGCGCTACGACGCCGAGACCCGGAACTGGTGGATCTCCGGTCTGCCGGATCTCTGGCAGGGGCAGTGACGCTCCGCCGCGGGGCCGGACCCGATCGGCCTGGAGCGGACCCGATCTGATCCGGTCGCCGCCGGGGTTTTGCCAGCCGGGCCGCCGCAGGCGACAATTCCGCCCCCCGCGCGGCCCTCCCGCGCCTGCCGGATCCGCTTCCCGTGAATTTCGAAGAACTGTGGGCCTTCGCCGGCCGCCAACCGGTCTACAGCATCGCTCTGGTCGGTCTGACCATCGCCATCATCGGCAACGAGGTCTCCCGCCTGCTCCGGGGCTACAAATCCCTGGTCCCCGCCCAGGTCACCGCGCTGATCAATCAGGAAAACGCCCTGGTGGTCGATCTGCGTCCCTACGCCGATTTCCAGAAAGGCCACATCGCCGGGTCGAAGAACGTGCTGATGAGCCAGTTCGACCCCGAAAGCAAGCAACTGGCGCCGGCCAAGGCGCTGCCCATCGTGCTGGTCTGCCAGAGCGGCATGACCGTCGCCGGTGCCGCCAAGCGCCTCAAGAAGGCCGGCTTCGAGCGTGTCCATGTCCTCGACGGCGGCATCGCCGCGTGGCAGCAGGCGGAATTGCCGCTGGTCAAGGGCAAGGGCTGAGGCCCGGTCCATCCTTCCGTCGCCGTGCCGTCGGCCGGGCATTGCAAACGCGACGGCAGGCACCAGATCGTGGTGACCCGCGACTACCGGCATCCGCGTTCGCGATCCGCCTTCCCGGCACCGGACCTGTCCGGGCCCGCATGCCATAATCGACCTCTTTTCCGCTTTCTCTTTCCAGGAGCCCTGCCATGTCCGAACCCGTCGCCAACGGCGCCGCCGCCGAAGCCAACGGCCCGACCTTCTCGGTCGAGAAGATCTACATCAAGGATGTTTCGTTCGAGGCCCCCGGCGCGCCGCAGGTGTTCAGCGAGCAGGGCCAGCCGTCGCTGGAAATGAATCTGAACCAGCGCGTCCAGCGCGTCGCCGACGATCTGTTCGAAGTCGAACTCGGCGTCACCCTGACCTGCAAGCTGGTCGACAAGACCGTCTATCTGGTCGAAGTGCGCCAGGCCGGCCTGTTCGGTCTCGCCGGTTTCGACGACCAGACCCTCGACGCGATGCTCGGCGTGCATTGCCCGACCATCCTGTACCCGTATGCCCGCCAGACGGTCAGCGACCTGATCACGGCCGGCGGCTTCCCGCCGTTCCTGCTGCAGCCGATCAACTTCGAAGGCCTCTACGCCGAAGGTCTGCGCCAGCGCGCCCAGCAGGGTGCCGGCCTGGCCGGTGCCGAGACCGCCGGCAACGCCTGACGGCGCGACCCCGATCCCGCGCATGTCGTCCGATCCTTCCGATCGCGAGACCGCGAAACCCGCCGTCGCCGTCCTCGGCGCCGGCTCCTGGGGCACGGCCCTGGCGGCGCTGATCGCCCGCCACGGCCATGCCACGGTGCTGTGGGGGCGCGACGCCGCGACCGTCGCGGCGATCGACGCCCGCCACGAGAATCCCCGCTATCTGCCGGGGATTCCGCTGCCCGACACCCTGCGCGCCACCACCGATCTCGCCGCCGCGCTCGACGGTTGCGATCTGGTGCTGATGGTGGTGCCTTCGCACGCCTTCGCCGAAACCCTGCACGCGCTCGCGCCGTTGCGGCCCGCCCACGCCGGCGTGTCCTGGGCGACCAAGGGATTCGAGCCGGGCTCCGGCCGTTTCCTGCATGAAGTCGCGGGCGGCATCCTGCCCGACGACGTTCCGCTGGCGGTCGTCACGGGTCCGTCGTTCGCGAAGGAAGTCGCCGCCGGGCTGCCGACCGCGCTCACCGTGCATGCCGACGGCGCGCATCCCGGCAGCGCCGATTTCGCCCAGCAGGTCGCCGATGCCCTGCACGGCCCTGCGTTCCGCGCCTACACGGGCGAGGACATGCTCGGCGCTGAGCTCGGCGGCGCGATGAAGAACGTGCTCGCGGTCGCCACCGGCGTCGCCGACGGCATGGCGCTGGGTCTCAACGCCCGCGCCGGCCTCATCACCCGCGGCCTCAACGAGATGCTGCGCCTCAACGTCGCCATCGGTGGCAAGGCCGAGACCCTGATGGGCCTCGCGGGCCTCGGCGACCTCGTGCTCACCTGCACCGGCGATCTGTCGCGCAACCGCCGTCTGGGCCTCGCGCTCGGCCGCGGACAGTCGATCGACGACGCGGTGCGCGAGATCGGCCAGGTGGTGGAATCGATCCAGACCGCCGAGGAAGTGATGCGTCAGGCGGCGCGCCACGGCATCGAACTGCCGATCTCCAGCACCGTGCGCGATGTCCTCAAGGGCGACATCACGCCCGTGGACGGCCTCAGGCGGCTGATGGCGCGCGAGCAGAAGCCGGAATATCCGCAGGGCTTGTTCGGCGATTGAGGCCGCGCCCAATGTCGCGCGCCCACGAAAAAGCCCGGCCGAAGCCGGGCTTTCCGTTTTTCGAGAATGCCTCGGCGAAGCGCGGTCAGAAGCTCGCGCGCACGCCGATCAGGTACTGCGAGGTCAGATCGCCGGCTTCGATTTCGCCGACCACGCCCCAGGTTTCGTTGATGATGAACTGGGCGCCGAGGGTGCCGCTGAATTCGCCGTCGTAATCGCTGCCGTCGACGTAGCTGGCCTTCACCCAGCCTTCGAAGTTGTTGCTCAGCGCGCCGCGCAGACCCACCGAGAGACGGGCCGCGTCCAGATTGTCGCGGACGCCGTCGGCGTCGAGCTGGGTGTGCTGGAAGCCGGCTTCGGCGATCAGGTCGGCGTTGTCGAAGATGCTGTGGCGATAGCCCAGACCGGCCTGGATCTGGCGGGCGTCGATGTCGACGACGAGATCGCCGTTGCGCGCCCAGGCATAACCGCCGTGGATGTAGAAATTGTCGGACAGTTCGATCGAGCCGCGAACGCCGGCCCCGTCGAAATCGAGTTTGTCACTGCCGGGGGTCCCGAAATCGACGGTGACGCGCTGAACGCCGCCCTCGACATAGGTGAAACTCCCCAGGCTGTCGCGGGCCGAGGCCGCGAAAGGCAGGCAGGCCAGCAGGAGTGCGGCCGCAAGTGGCTTCTTCATGAATCTCCCCAGAAAGAGCTGTGAAATCGGTGGATGTCCCTGTCCGCGCCCGGCGCGGCTGGGCAGTGTACCCAAGCCGCGCCCGGTTTGGCTCTTCCGGGGCCCGGTTTCATGGGGTTTCATCGTGCGCGTCGACCCATCGTCGCGCCGCCAACGCGAAAGCCCGGCCGAAGCCGGGCTTTCGACATCAGAACGGTGGGACCGCCGGCTCCGGCGTGACGGCCGCGAGCCGACAATCCTGACCTGACGGCTCCGGATCAGAAGCTGGCGCGGACGCCGATCTGCCAGTTGTCCACGTCGGCGCCCAGGAAGTTGTACTCGTTGTAGTGGTACTGGCCGTACACGCCCCAGGTCTGGTTGAACTTGACGTGGATGTTCACGTTCGCACCGACCACATCGTCCATATTTTCGACGTCGGTCCAGGTGACCTTGCCGCCGAGCTCGACGTGGTCGCCGATCGCCGAACGCACGCCCGCAGCCGCGCGGTAGCCATCGTTGTGGTAATCGTCGCCGAACACTTCGGAATTCACGCCGATGTAGCTGATTTCGGCGACGAAGTCGGTGCCTTCGGCCAGCTGCGCGCGGTAACCGCCAGTGAGTTCCCACGGTTCCAGGCTGTCGTCATACAGCTTGTCTTCGTGCACGCCGATGGCGCCGTAGAACTTGTCGCCGAAGGCCATCGAGCCCTTGATCGCGAAGCCGTCGCCGTCGAAATCGCCGGAACCGGTCTTGAGGGTCGACTCGCTGTAGCCGAGTTCGACGTAGTTGTAGCTCAACTCACCCGCGGATGCGGCAAAGGGAGCGCAGGCCAGCGCGATGGCCAGCGAAAGGTGCTTCTTCATTCAAACCCCTGATTTATTTGGAAATAAGCGAATCTGCCGGCAGTGCGGCGCGGGCATCTTAACGAAATCTTGATGTGTTGCAACGGCTTGACGCGCGACGGAGAGCCCGATTCGCGGACACGAGAAAGCCCGGCTTGCGCCGGGCTTCCAAGGCGACTCAGGGGAAGGAGTCGCGAAAACGGCGTATGTCGAGGGGCTACGCCGGCCCTGCACGGGGAGTTGTGCTGGACGCTCCGGAGAGCGACCGGATCACCAGCTGAAGCGCGGGCCGACGAACCACTGGGCATCGCCGTCGGCGAACTTGACGTCGCCATTCACGCCCCAGTTGTCGTTGAACTTCACCTGCGCGCCGACGCGACCGTAGAAGTCGCCGTCGAACTGCTCGTAATCCTCGTAACCGGCCATCGCATAGGCCTCGAACTTGCTGCCCAACGCACCGCGTACGCCGACTTCGGCGCTGTAGCCGTCGAAGTCGAGATTGCTGCCGGCGTCGAGCTTCTCGTAGGCGATGCGGGTGACCAGGTCGGCCTTGTCGGTGATGCCGTAGTTGTAGCCGACGCCGAGCTTCCACTGGTCGATGTCGACGTTCGTGTTGTCGACTTCCTGCTGGTTGAAGCCGCCGAAGAGGTGGAAGTTGTCGTGCACCGCCACCGAGCCGTCGATGCCGAAACCGTCGGCGTCCGCGGTGCCGTCGCCTTCGGTCGCGACATAGCCGCCCTGGACGTAGTTGTAGGAGACGCCCTCGGCCGCAGAGGCGGCGAACGGCAGGGCAGCGAGGAGGGTCAAGGCGAGAAGAGTACGCTTCATGAAAGAAGAACCTCGTGATTGTTATTGGGCCGCTGCGGCGAGAGATGTGGGGAACCGCGTCGGTGAAGCGCATTCTCAGGATTGCCGCATAACGATTCCTTAATACTAAACTTCCCGGTTCGGGAACTTTCGCGAAGCGTTCAGGCACGCGCAGACGCCATGGGGCCGGACATCGAAACGATGTTGCCGCCGGCAGAACTGCGGGAGTCGGGCGCGATCGCAACCGCAGCGCCCTCCGATCGAGCGCAAGTCGAGCGCAAGCATGGGCACCGATCGGACCATGCCGCCGCGAACACGACGAGAGACACCGGAGAAACGTCGGGCGGATCGAGGCCGCCAGCCGATGCGGAGCGACTCGAACATGGGAGAACGGTGCCCGGACTCCTGGTCATCCCGCCAGCTGAAGCGGGGCATCAGTCGTCTCGTCGGTGTTTGCTCGTCAGTGCGGCGAGGCGATTTCAGGCCGATGTCTTCGCGAAGTCACCACCGTGCGATCAATGCGCATCCACCCCGTGGTGATTCAATTGCATGAAGGTGGGTTTGGGCAACCGGAGTTCCGCGATGCAGCCCGGGCGGTCGGTCCGATTGCGCAATCCGAGGCTGCCTCCGTGCGACTCGACGATCTGCCGCGATACGATCAGTCCGATTCCGTTGCCGTTCTTCTTGGTCGAATAGAAGGGAACGAACAGATTGCCGGGGTTGGTCACGCCAACGCCCTCGTCGCGGATTTCCAGCTGCCAGAACGCATTTTCCTGCCAGCAGCGCACCGATATGACGCCGGCGTCGATCATCGCTTCGCGGGCATTCTTCATCAGATTGACCAGCACGAGATCCAGTTGCACTGGATCGCAGTAAGCGAGCATCGGGCCTGACGGAAGGTCGAGCGTCACGTCCGTGTCGGAGACCAGCGTCGGAAGTCTCGACAGCAATGGCGAGATATCGGTCAGTCTCTTGTTGGGCGCCGGCAGTCGGGCCATTTCCGCATAGCGGCGGACGAAATGATGAAGATGCTGGGAACGTTGCGCGATCAATTCCAGCGCACCGTTCAATTCCCTGGCGAGTTCGTCGTCGAGCGCGGCTTCGCTCAGCAGCGACTGGATCGTGGCGCTGAGGGAAATGATGGGCGTGATCGAATTGTTGACTTCGTGACTGATCACCTGGATCAGGCGCTTCCAGACATTCAGTTCTTCGGCACGCAGTGCGGCGCGGATATCGACGATGAACAGCAGCCTGAAAGAGTCGCCGTGTTCGAGGTGCTGGCTGCGCAGGATTCGCCAGGTGCCGCTCGCGCCGGGAAAGTCGTATTCGAACGCCTCGCCGGACGCATCGTCGTCGGAGAGCAGAAAGTCCATCCCGAGCGCGCTGCTGGGCTTGCCGATGGCTTCGTGCTCTTCCAGCGCGAACAATCGCAGCGCCATGTTGTTCGCGAGCCTGAGCTTGAGCGATGGGTCGAAAGCGAGGATCGCCACGTCCACTTCCGCGAGGACCTTGTTCAGCAGATGTCGCGTTTCCTGCGTCTCCAGACGCTGCTGTTGCAGGGTTCCGGCGATGGCGTTGATGTTGGTGACCAGGGTGCCCATGGCATCGTGGCGACGGCCGTGCGATCCGCGCAACATGTATTCGCCCAGGCGCACCGCCTCGGTGAGGTTCACCAGCGTCAACAGATGGAAACGCACCCGGTTGCGAACCGCCGCAGCGCACGCGACGAGAATGCATGCCAGCAACGACAGCAGCAATGCCTTGGGATAGGGTGACAGAGGCAGATGGAACACCGCGACCGCGGCGGCCGTCAGCGACGGCAGCCCTCCGACCAACACGAGCATGCACAACCGAGTTTCGAAAGCCGGCGACATCGGCGATCAATACCCGTGCTTTTCGAGGCGGCGGTAAAAGGCGGATCGGGAAATACCCAATTTTTTGGCGGCCGCCTTGACGCTGCCGGTATGCTGGCGGAGCGCGATCTGCAGCAGCTGTTTCTCGGCATCCTCGAGCGTGAGGTCTTCCCATCGCTCCATCGTCGGCATGCGCGTCGCCAGCGGCGGCTGCAGCCCGAGTTCGGCGACATCGAGATGATTGCCGCGCGCGAGCAGCGTGGCGCGCTCCACGACGTGATTCAGCTCACGCACGTTGCCCGGCCATTCGTATTCGAGCAGCGCCGACTGCGCGACGGCGGTGAAGCCCGAGATCGAGCGGCCGTATTTCGTCGCATGCAGTTTGAGATAGGACTCGGCGAGATGGAGGATCTCGCTTTTGCGCTCCCGCAACGGCGGAAGGCGGATCTCGATACCGTTCAGGCGATACAGCAGGTCCTGTCGAAAACTGCCGTCCTTGATCAGCGCCGGCAGATCCGCATTGGTGGCGGTGATGATGCGCACATCGGCGAAGCGGCTGTGGCTCGAACCCAGTTTCTCGAACTGGCCGGTCTCCAGCGCGTGCAGCAGTTTGGCCTGCTGCGAAGGCGGGAGATTCCCGATCTCGTCCAGGAACAGCGTGCCGCCCTCGGCGATCTCGAATCGTCCCATCCTGTCGGTACGCGCGTCGGTGAAGGCCCCCTTGGTGTGGCCGTAGAGTTCGCTTTCGAACATCCCGTCCGGGATCGAACCCATGTTGACCGTCACGAAGGGCTTCGCATGCCGCAGTGAGCGGTCGTGTATGAGTGCGGCCAATTGGCTCTTGCCGGTGCCGTTCTCGCCGGTCAGCAGAATATTGATATCGGCCTCGGCGACCTGATCGACCACGTCCATGATCTTCTGCATGGCGGGGGACGAAGCGATCCAGTGCCTGTGCGTCTGCTGCTTCCGCAGCACCGTGTTCTCCTCGCGGAGCCGCGCCGTCGTTTTGCGCCCGCGATGCAGTTCGACGAGGTTCTTCACGATGGCGAGCAGCCGGGTGTTGTCCCAGGGCTTCTCGATGAAATCGCTGGCGCCTCTGCGGATCGCCTCCACGGCCAGTTCGATGCTCGCCCAGCCTGTCATGACGACGATGGGCAGGTCGGGATCCAGCGCGCGAATCTGCGGAAGCAGGGCGAGCCCCTCCGCTCCGGACGTGGTGTCGCGCTGGAAGTTGAGGTCGATCAGCAGCAGGGAATGCCCCTGTCGCCTGATCGCGGCGATGATCTCCTCGGGACTGCTCGCCACCGCTACGGAATACCCTTCCCTTTTCAGCAGCAGGTGCAATGCCTTCTGGATGTTTTCGTCGTCGTCCGCGACGAGAATGTGAGTTGAGAGCATATTCACCTCTTCCTGAAGCCGAGCCGCCATCTCCGGCGGCTCGGCCTTGTGTTGATGTCCCGAATCACCGCCACCATCGGCGACCTATTCGTAGTGCAGCGCCACGTTCGGCGATACCCGGATCGCGCGCAGCGCGGGAACCAGGGTCGCCACGCCCACGACCGCCGTCAGCAGCGCCACGACCGAGACGAACAGGACCGGCGCTTCGCCGCGGAAATCGTAGATCACCTCCGACAGCAGCTTGATCATCAGGGCGCCCAGAATCAGCCCGACGATGGAGCCGATCGCCAGTTGCTTGCCGCTTTCCTTGAACAGCAGGCTGAAGACGTGGCGTTCGTTCGCGCCCAGAGCGCGGCGGACGCCGATCTCATGCGTGCGAAGCTGTACGGAGCGCGCGGTGATGGCATAGATGCCACTGCCCGCCAGCAGCAGACCCAGAAGTGCGAAGGCGACGAACAGCCAGCTGATGAAGCGCGTGCCGCTGTTGTTCCGCTTGAGCACCGATGCGAGCGGCTCCACCGCCCAGACCGGAACGCCTGCGTCGGCGCGTGCGACCGCGCTGCTCAGGAACTCCGCCGACACCTCGCGCGGCGAACGCACCGCGACGGTCAGTTCGCGCTCCATGCGCTGGCTGAGCGGCAGATAGATCACCGGTTTCTCGCGGTTCTTCGCGCTCGGCTGGCCATGCACGACCTGCTCGCTCACACCCACCACCGTCAGCCAGGGGCTGTTCGGCTCCTGGGGGTCGAGTTTGACCCGCTTTCCGACCGCCGACGTGTTCGGCCAGAACTGTCGAGCCATGCTCTCGTTGATCACCGCGACCGGCATGCTGCTGGCGCTGTCCGACGATTGCAGGCTGCGTCCTTCGATCAGGCGGATGTTCAGACCCTCGAAGTAGCCGGGCAGGGCCGATACGGTCTGGATTCTCGGCAGTTGCTTGTCCGAAGCGTCCATGGTTTCGCTCAGGGCCGGAGACAGCGGGCCGGACTGACCCGGCAGAAGGCTGGCGACGACCGCCGCTTCCGTTCGGGGATCCAGATCCGACTCGAGCTCACGCTTGACCGTCTCGGCGAAACGCAGCACGGCCTCGTCCGAATCCTTGTATGCGATCGACTGGTCGAGGCTGACGCGTCCCCTGATCACGTTCTCGGTCTGCGCGCCGTAGTCCGCATTCTCGCTGACGTGCATGTTGCGGACCAGGACGCCGGAAGCGATCAGCAGCGCGGTGCACAGCAGGATTTCGACGCCGACCAGCGCGCGCGTGAAACCGGCGACGCGTCGGCCCAGCGCTCCGCGGGTGCCGTCGCGCAGGAACCCGGTCAGGTCGCCGCCGCTGGCCTTCCAGGCCGGCAATACGCCGATGATCAGACCGAGGCCCATCACCAGCACGCCGGCGAACAGCAGCGTTTCCCAGGTGATGCTGAACGTCCACCAGAACGGGATGTTGTCGCCGAGGCTGTTGAACTGGATGCGCGACCATTCCATCGCCCATGCCGCACAGAACAGGCCGACGAGCCCGCCCGCCACGGCGAGGGACATCGATTCGAGCAGCATCTGCCTGATCAGGCGATGACGCGGAGCGCCGAGCGCCGCCCGGATGGCCAGTTCCTTCTGCCGTTCTCCGGCGCGCGCGATCAGCAGATTGATGACGTTGACGCAGACCAGCAGCAGGATGAAGGCCGTCGCACTCGCCATGACGGCGACCAGCCCCATCGCACCTTCCATGTTCGCCTGCGTGAACGGCCAGGCATTGACGCTGAGGCCCTTGTTGGTCTGGGGATAGGTCTGCGCCAACAACCCGGCGTGGCCTTGCAGGTCGCGAATCGCATCCTCGATGGAAACCCCGGGTTTCAGCAGACCGTAGATATGCACGTGCGGTTTGTCGCCCGGCTGCACGACGCCCGGATCCGAGAACGGCAACCACACTTCGGTGGAAACGGGAAAGCGAAAGCCCTCGGGCATGACCCCGACGATGGTCGTCGGCACATCCTGCATCTTGACCGTGCGGCCGATGATGCGCGGATCGCCGCCATAGAACTGCTGCCACAGCTGATGCGACAGAATCGCCACCGGAGGCGCCCCCGCCTGCTCATCGGCGGGTCCGAAGGCGCGACCGAGCTGGGGGTTCACGCCCGTCAGCGAGAACATGGCCGAGCCGCTGTAGTTCGCGCGTGCGCGCATGGCGGTGGTGCCCGCGGTGATGAGCACGCCTCCCGCGCGTCCGGGGAAAAAGATGTCGAAGCTCTTCTGGTGTTCGGCGAAGTAGCGATAATCGTGCAGCGGAATCAGGCCGTTTTCCTGGTTCACGCCGTTGATGATCGCATCCATGGTCACGATGCGGTCGCTGTTCGGAAAAGGCAGTTCGGCGTACGCGAACATCTTGAGCAGGGCGTACATGTAGACCGCCAGCCCGAACCCCGTGGCGAACACCAGGATCGTCAACAACGCGACCACGGGCGATTTGACCAGCAGCCGCAATACGTAGAGCCACTCACGGAATAGGGTGTTCATCTCACGCCGCCTTCGCGTGCTGATGCACGTCGTCGACGATGAGACCGTCGAAGAGAGTGATGCGGCGGGAAACGGTGTCGGCGAGTTCCGGGTTGTGGGTGACCATGCAGATCGTCGAGCCTTCGCGATGCAGCGACCGGAGAATCTCCATCACCATGTCCGCATTGGCCGAATCCAGGTTGCCCGTCGGTTCGTCCGCCAGCAGCAGCGAGGGCCTCGTCGCCAGCGCGCGCGCGATCGCCACGCGCTGCTGTTGACCGCCGGACAGTTGCGAAGGGTAGTGGCGGGAACGATGTCCCATGTCGAGTTTGGCCAGGACTTCCTCCGCCCGCTGGCGGCATTCGGCGCGACTCATCCCCGAACGGTAGGTCAACCCGAGCTCCACGTTCTCGATGATGGTCAGATCGGAGATCAGGTTGAACGCCTGGAAGATGAAACCGATCTCGATGTTGCGGATGCGCGCGCGCTCGGCGCCGGCCAGTTCGTGCGATTTCCTTCCGTTGAGCAGGTATTCGCCATGCGTGGGCGAATCGAGCAGCCCGAGAACCGCCAGCAACGTCGATTTCCCGCAGCCCGACGGGCCGCAGATCGAGACGAACTCGCCCGGCATGATGGCGAGATTGATGTTGGAAAGCGCCTTGGTTTCCAGCTCATCGGTCAGAAAGACTTTCTCGACGCCACTCAGTTTGATCAGTGGTTCCTGCATGTCCTTGGTCCTTGTCAGTCGGTGAATGAGATGCGGCGGGGATCGCCCCAGGTGGACGTGTCGCTGGTGACGATCTTGTCGCCAACCGACAGGCCGCTCCTGACCACGATGTGGCTGTCCGAGCTGCGGCCGAACTCGACCAGCACGCGCTCGGCCGTATCCTCGTCGATCAGCTTGTAGACATGAATCCGCTGATCGGGACGCGCGAACGTCGGGCGCGACACGTACAGGGTGGAGGGAATCGTGGCGATCGCGATGTTGCCCTCGATGCTCAGATCGGGACGAAGGCCGGTGGGGAGCGGGCCGACGAAGTCGACATCCACCTTGACGACGCCGTTCGTCACGGCAGGGTCCACGCGGGTGACCACACCGTTGACCACGCCGTTGCGCGTGTCGATCTGCGCTTTCTGACCCAATACGAGTTCGCGGGCCTGCTGTTCCGGAATGTGCAACTCGGCATACAGGGAGCGCGTGTCGCTCACTCGCGCGAGGCTCTGGCCGACGGTCACCTGCTGGCCGTTGGTGAGCTGGGATTCCTGCAGGACCCCCGCGATCGGCGCGCGGACCTCAAGCGAATCGACGAGTTGCTCCGCGCGGGCGAGTTGCGCGCGCACTTCGCTGATCTGGGCGTTCTTGGCGGCCAGATCGGCCTTCGCCTTGACCTGGAAACTCCTCAATCGCTGCTCTTCCAGAACGAGCGTCTGCTTCAGCTGCTTGGCGCTGCTCTGGGTTCTGCGGTGGTCGACTTCCGAGATGAACTGGCTGTGCTTCCTGATCAGCGCCGTTTCCCGCTCGAGCTGCAGATTGGTGTCCTCGTACGTCGTTTCGGTCCTCAGCAACGCGACCTTGAGGTCGAGCAGGGAATTCTCCAGGGTCTGCTCCAGCGCGCGATATTCGGCGGTCAACGCCTGGATCTGCCACTTGAGCACGTCCGCCGACTCGTTCAGGGCCGGATTGGACAGGGTCACGATCGGATCGCCCTGCGCCAGCGTCACACCGGCACGGGCGTGGACCTTTTCCACACGGCCGTCGACCCGGGCGCTCAGGGTGCTTTCTATGCGCGGCCGCAGGAAGCCGTTTCCGCGCACGCGCACGCTCAGCGCGCCGTTCTCGACGGAACTGACGACCAGCGAACTGCGGGTCACCTTGTATGCGGCGCCGCGCAGGGGCATCAGCATGAGAGCCGTGCCCAGAATGAGTGCGCCCGCGACGTAGCCGGTGATTGCGCGCTTGCTGCGCCAACCTCCCTTGGTGCGCTGTTCTCGCATTTTGTCCACAGACATCCTCCATTGAGCCTGAGTGGAAGCAAGGCAAAAAACATGCCACGTTCCAATCCGTTGAAATACCTGGAAATTTCCGTATCGCGCTCCGACTGGAGGGGGTGTGAGTGTAGCGGTTTCGCGACAGGCGCGTCCCATTTCCGGACACGCGACCCGTATCCGTCGGTCTTGAGCGCATGACGCCGACGTCCGGCGTGCATCGTTTGACGGGCCCGTCGGGCCGTCTGCGACGGCGGGTATCGCGCCGAGGGCAATGCCTATCTCCAGCGCCACCCGACACCCCGATGCCCGGCGGTGCGACCGGGGTGCCCGTCGATCGATATCCGCATGGTGGAGGTGCGACCTCTGGCAAGACCCGCGCACAGGCCGGGACCCGCAGGCGATGCTCGCGACTCGTCAAGCGGGACATGGCAAGCGGTGCACCGCATGTATCGATACCGGGACGATGGCGCTGACGCCGAGTGCGATTCGCGGTTGCCACATGTCGGTGGTTGGAGGAGTCGTTCCGAAAATTCGCGGCCGATCACGAATGACGGCATCGCGAGTGTCCGGATATGGAACTTTCGCGCGCCGATCGTCCCGAAATCGGGACGTATTCGGAAAGTGACTTCGGATCGTCATGTTGTTCCGATATCGACGCATCGAATTTGATCGTGAGCGTCTATCTGTGCTAATTAGTAATCATTCCGGAATAAGCACAATCAGAAAGGATGCAGAGATGCATGCGGATGTGACCAGCACGGCGACCTACAAGGTCGTGAAAAACGATGAAGAGCAGTATTCGATCTGGCCGCAGGGCCGCGAGAATGCGTTGGGTTGGATCGACGCAGGCGTGGAGGGAAGCAAGGACGACTGCCTCGCCTACATCAGGGAGACATGGACAGACATGCGCCCGTTGAGTCTGCGCAAAAAAATGGCCGGGGCCCTCGCCTAGGTTCACGTGTACCGCCGATGGCGGAAAGCATCGATCGCTGAACGCGCTTCGCAAGGGATTGAACCGTTGAACAACTCGCCATGGATTGTCGCGTGCAATGCGCCGCGCGACCCGCAACTGCGTCTTTTCTGCCTTCCGTACGCTGGGGGAGGCGTTTCCGCCTATCGCAAATGGTCATCGCTGCTGCCGACGGGCGTACAACTGTTCGCGGCGCAGATGCCGGGCCGGGAGGAGCGCTTCGTGGAGCCTCCGCTGCGGGATCTCGACGCCGTGCTGCGTCATCTCGCGGCCGCGATCGAACCGTTGCTGGACCGGCCCTTCATGTTCTTCGGACACAGTCTGGGCGCGTTGATCGCCTACGAACTGACGCAGCTTCTGCGCGCTCGCGGACGGCCGATGCCGGCGCACCTGTTCGTGTCCGGTCGTCGTGCGCCCTGCGTCCCCATCGGTCGTCGTCCGTTTCACGATCTGCCCGATGACGAGCTGATACGGGAGATCGGAAAGCTCAACGGCACCGCGGAAGGCATACTCCAGAACGATGAGCTGATGGCATTGGTCTTGCCCACCTTGCGCGCCGACTTCGCGATCCACGATACCTACCGCTATCGCGAACAAGACGCGCTGGATGTGCCTTTCAGCGTCTTCGGCGGTCTGGACGACACCACCTCCACAACCGAAAACCTGTCCGCGTGGGAATCGTTGACCACCCGGGGAGCGCGGTTGAGTCTGTTCAAGGGAGGACACTTCTTCATCGAAGAGTTGAGAGAAGAAGTGCTCGCGGCCATCCACCGTGTGTTGATTCCGCTGCTCGAGCCGCGGGGCGTCGCGGCCACCGCGATCTGAGGACATCTTTTGCGCGCGAACAGGGACGACATGCGAATCCTATCGCTTTCTTCGGGGAAGCACGACAAGCCCATCGCTTCGTAGCGGGACCCGACCGCGGGGGCGACCTGCGCCTGCGCTTTCGAAGGCCGGTTCTCCGGCATGCAATCAAGCCCGGTGGGTGTCGGGCCGCCCGGCGCCGGATGGCGACATCGGTGCGGTTGCCATGCCGGGACCAACGCAAGTAATGCAACAGAACGGATCGTGGAGCGCAGGGAATGTCTGGAGTCGAGCAAACAATCGCGAAGCACGACGGCGGGAAAACGCCTTCCGACCCGGCCGTCGGCATGCCCAGCGACTTCACCGGGATCGTGCGGATGCGCGCCGCGATGCATCCGGACAAGCTCGCCTTCACCTTCCTGAAAGACGGTGAGGTGCCGTCGGGCAGCCTCACGTACGGAGAGTTGGACGCCAAGGCGCGGGCCATCGCGCGCTCACTGGTCGAGGTGTCCGCGCCGGGCGACCGGGCCTTGCTGCTGTTCCAGAACGGCCTCGAATTCATCAGCGCATTCGTCGCCTGTCTCTACGCCGGCATCGTCGCGGTTCCCGTGTATCCGCCGCATTCGCGCAAGGAATACTGGCTTCGTCTCGAAGCGCTGGCCAGCGATTGCTCGGCCCGGTTCGTGCTCGGTACCGCCGACTATCTGGCCGATCTCGACCGGCATACGGAAACGCTGCCCACCCTGCGCGTCTGCGCGCGGAGAGCGGTCGACCTGGTCGATCGCGAAACCGACCTTGCCGATGGTTTCGAGCCGCGGCCGAATCCTTTGGCGTTTCTGCAATACACGTCGGGTTCGACCTCGATGCCCAAGGGGGTGATGGTCACGCAGGAGAACCTGCTGCACAACCAGCAGATGATGCAGGCCGGCTTCGGCCACGATCACGACAGCGTGTTCGTGTCCTGGCTGCCGCTGTTCCACGACATGGGGCTGATCGGCAATGTGCTGCAGTCGATTTATGTCGGTGCGCGCTGCTACATCATGACGCCGGCCGCGTTTCTGCAGAAACCGATGCGCTGGCTGCAGGCGATCTCGGACTATCGGGCCAGCTCGAGTTTCGCCCCCAATTTCGCTTACGACCTGTGCGCAAGACGCGGCGCGCCCGAAGAACTGGCGCGTCTCGACCTGAGTCGCTGGAGCATGGCGCTGAACGGCGCCGAGCCGATTCGCCCCGAAACGCTGACGCGTTTTTCCGACAAGTACGCCGCGTGCGGTTTCGATGCGCGCGCCTTCTATCCGGGCTACGGCCTCGCCGAGGCGACGCTGTTCGTGTCCGGTGGCGGAAGGTTGGCAGGCATCACTTGTTTCGATGCCGACGCCGAGTTGCTCGACCGCGCGAAACTGGCGCGTCCGGCGCGAGCCGATGCGTTCGCGCGGCGGCTGGTGAGTTCCGGGCGCGCATGGCATCACACATCGATCGTCATCGTCGACCCGGCGACATCCATGCGCTGCGCGGATGGCGCGATCGGTGAGATCTGGGTGCGCAACCGCAGCATCGCCATGGGCTACTGGGGACGCCACGAAGAGACCGACGCCGCCTTCAAGGCACGGTTGAGCGACGGATCCGACGACGTGCACTACCTGCGTACCGGCGATCTGGGTTTCCTGCACGAGGGCCATCTGTTCGTCACCGGCCGTCTCAAGGAACTGATCATCGTGCGCGGGGCGAACTACTACCCGCAGGATATCGAACGCGCGGTGCAGGATGCGTCGCCGTGCTTCAAGCAGGGCGCGGGCGCCGCCGTCTCCATCGAACTCGATGGCGAAGAGCAGTTGGTCGTCGTCCAGGAAGTCGACCGCACCCACATGCGGAAACTGGATGCGGAAACCGCGCTTCAGGACGCGCGGCAGGCCGTGCTGCGGGCGCTGGGCGTGCTGCCGCATGCGGTGGTCCTGATCCGGCCCGCGACGCTCGCCAAGACGTCCAGCGGCAAGATCCAGCGCGGCATCACCCGCATGCAGTTTCTGGAAGACACGCTGGACGTGATCGCTGCGCGGCGTTGGCCGATCGTCGCGGACGATGCGGATGCCGCTGCGCTGGAGACCGGGGACGCCGTCGCCGATCTTCGGGACGCCGCGGCCTGGACGCGCTCGCTCAGAGCGATGGCCGCGCGCCATCTGCGCGCGCATCCCGATGCCGTGCGGGCGACGGACACCGCGATCGGCCTGGGGCTCGATTCGCTGGCGATGGCCGGCATCCAGCATGCCGTGAAATCCCTGGGCGGCCCGGAACTGCCGCTGGCGCGTTTCTTCGACAACGCCTCGTTGGCCGAGATCGCGGAATATCTCGCCGTCGGTGCGATCGAGAACGGCGAGGACGCGCTGCCGGCCATCGCCGACGACACCGCCGACGACACGGGTACCGATGGGCCGCTGAGCGACAACCAGCGGCAATTGTGGCTGTTGCACACGGTCGCCCCCGACAGCGCGGCCTATCACGTGCCGGTTTGTCTGAAAGGCGGATTCGATGCCGCCCCGCTGCAGCTCGCGGTGAACGCATTGTCCGCTCGCCACGGCATCCTGCAGACCGCTTACTCCGAACACGAAGGCGAAGGTCGGCAGCGACGCCTCGCGAAGCCGCCGCTGGTTTCGCTCGTGGATGCGGCCGACGAAAGCGACGCCGAGATGCGGGCCCGCATCCAGTCCGACTGCCGCACGCCTCACGACCTCGACAATGGCGAAGCCTGCCGGGTCACGCTGTATCGGCGGCCCGATGGCGATCACTACCTGCTGTTCGGGTTCCACCACATCGCCGTCGATCTGGTGTCGGTCCAGCGACTGATGACCGAGTTCGGACAGCTGTATCGTGCGTTCGCCGAGGGATCGCCTCTGCCGGTCGCCGCCTCCGGGCCGGGCTATCGGGCGTTCGTGGCGGCGCAGGACCGCTACCGGTCGCATCCGAAAGGCGTTCGCGCCCGAGATTTCTGGCGCGCCCGACTCGATCGCGATCTGCCCGTGCTGCAGCTTCCGATGGACCATCCGCGGCCGAAACTGCAGACCTTCTCCGGAACCTCGTTCGACTTCTCGCTCGGTCCGCGTTTGAGCGAGCGCATCCGGCTCGCGTCCAGGCGCCTGGGCGCGACGCCCAGTACGGTGTTGCTGACCGCATACAACGTGCTGCTGTCGCGTTTGTCGGGTCAATCCGAAGTCGTCGTCGGCGTACCGATGAGCGGACGTCATCTCGACGGTTTCCAGCAGACCGTGGGCTATTTCGTCGAACCGGCCGTGCTGTGCGTGGCGATGCCGCCAGAGCTGTCCTTCGCGGAGCTGACCCGCTCGGTGCAGTCGGATCTCGCCGCTGCCTTCGATCATCAGGGCGGCGTGCTGTCCGAACTGATGGCGCGCGCCAGCCGGCATTCCGATCGCAGCGTTCCGCCGGTACTGCAGACGCTGTACACGTTCTATCCGGCTTCGCGCGACGGATTCCTGCCGTTCCACGGCGATCTCGCCGAAGTGCCGGCCATGCTCGCGGACATGCCCGTGTCGGTGTGCCCGCTGCCGAGTCCGGGCGCGCAGCTCGACATCTCGCTGCTGGTCGCCGACGACGGCGGCGGATATCACGCCCGTTTCGAATTCAATACCGATCTGTTCGAAACCGCCACGGTGCGCCGTTTCGCCGATCGCTTCCGCATGCTGTTGGACTCGGTCGTGGAAGATCCGTTCCGTTCCGTCTCGCGGATGGCGCTGCTGCCAGACGAGGAACGCCAGTTGTCGCTCGGTACCTGGAACGATACGGCCGTGGATTACGGCGAAAGCCGCGCGCTGCACGAGATCATCGATGCCTGCGCGGACGCGCATCCTGATCAGATCGCGGTGCGTTGCGAAGGCGAGTCGCTCAGCTACGGCGAGCTCAGGCAGCGTTCCGACGACATGGCGCGGCGGCTGTCGGCCCGCGGGATCGGCGTCGACTGCTGCGTCGGCGTCTTCATGCATCGTTCGCTGGACCTGATGGTCGCGTTGCTCGGCGTGCTGAAGGCCGGCGGCGCGTACGTCCCCGTCGATCCGGACTATCCGCCGGAACGCATCCGCCACATCGTCTCGGCCGCCGGCCTGTCGTCGCTCTTGACCACGACCCAGCTGCGCGACGAGGTGCGGGCGCTCGGGATGGAGGCGGTGTGCATCGACGAGCCGCATGCGTCGCCGGCCGACGGCGCATGGCAGGCGCCGAACGTCGCGGGCGGCAATCTTGCGTACGTGATCTTCACATCGGGCTCCACCGGACAGCCCAAGGGCGTCATGAACACCCACGAGGCGATCGTCAATCGCCTGGTCTGGATGCAGGACGCCTATCGGTTGCAGCCCGGCGAACGCGTTCTGCAGAAGACGCCCTTCAGTTTCGACGTTTCGGTATGGGAGTTCTTCTGGCCGCTGATGACCGGCGCGGTCGTGGTGTTCGCGCGTCCCGGCGGCCATCGCGATGTCGATTACCTCAACGAAGTGATGCGCGATGAGCACATCACCACGCTGCATTTCGTGCCATCGATGCTGCAGGTGTTTCTGGAATCCGACGGCATTCACCTGCCGCATCTGCGGCAGGTCGTGTGCAGCGGCGAAGAGTTGCCGGCGGCGCTCGTCAGACGCTTCTTCGAGCGGTTCCCGAATACGCGCCTGCACAACCTCTATGGCCCGACCGAAGCGGCCGTGGACGTGAGCCAATGGCCGTGTTCGCCCGACGATACCCGTGCGCGGATCCCGATCGGCCATCCGATATCGAACACGCGGCTGTACATTCTGGATGCGGAGATGCAGCCGCTGCCCGTGGGCGTGCCGGGCGAGCTGTACATCGGCGGCGTCGGGTTGGCGCGGGGTTATCTGGCGCGTCCGGACCTGACGGCGGAGCGATTCGTGCCCGATCCGTGGAGCGGCCGGCCGGGCGAGCGTCTGTACCGCAGCGGCGACGTGGCGCGGTTCCGCGCCGACGGCGCGATCGAGTATCTGGGGCGGATCGATCATCAGGTGAAGCTGCGCGGTTTCCGGATCGAGCTGGGCGAGATCGAAGCGGCGCTGACGCAGTTGCCCGGCGTGCATGAAGCGGTGGTGGTGGTGCGCGGCGAAGGCGCGGCGAAGGCGCTGCTGGCGTACGTGGTGGGCGAGGCCCTGGAAGCGTCGTCGCTGAAGGCGGGGCTGGAGAGCCGTCTGCCCGGTTACATGGTGCCGTCGGCGCTGATGGTGCTGGATGCGCTGCCGCTGACCCCGAACGGCAAGGTGGACCGTCAGGGCCTGCCCGCGATCGAGCTGGTGCGCGACGAACGGACGCAGCTGGTGCCGCAGACGCCGCGCGAGCGTGCGGTGGCGGCGGTGTGGTGCGAGGTGCTGGGTCTGGATGCGGTCGGCGTGGGCGAGAACTTCTTCGAGCTGGGCGGTCACTCGCTGCTGGCGGCGAAGCTGGTGGCGAAGCTGCGCGGCAACCATGGTCTGGTACTGCGGGTGCGCGACGTGTTCGAGGCGCCGACGGTGGCGGCGCAGGCGCAGCGCGCGCAGCGGGATGCCGATACCGAACTGGCGCTTTTGCCGGTGGTGCGCGGTGTGGACGAGCCGCTGTCGTTCGCGCAGCAGCGGCTGTGGTTCCTGACGCAGCTGGAAGGGGCGAACGCGACCTACAACATGCCGCATGCGGTGCGCCTGGTGGGTGCGCTGGACGTGGCGGCGCTGCGCGCGAGCGTGACGGGTCTGGTGGCGCGTCACGAAGTGCTGCGCACGGTGTACGGCTATCGGGACGGTCAGCCGCGGCAGCAGGTCCGCGCGGCCGATGCGTTCGAGATGGGCTGGGAAGACTGGCGCGACCACGACCCTGCGACGCGCGAGGAGGCGCTGCTGGCGCGCGCGCACGCCGACGCCACGCGTGCGTTCGCGCTGGAGAGCGATCTGCCGCTGCGGGTGTCGCTGCTGCAGCTGGGCGAGCAGGAGCACGTGATGCTGCTGTGCCTGCACCACATCGCCGGCGATGGCTGGTCGGTGGAGGTGCTGTGGCGGGAGCTGGAGGAGGGCTACCGCGCGGCGCTGTCGGGCCGTCCGGCGCCGGCGGCGCCGGCGGTGCAGTACATCGACTACGCGCATTGGCAGCGCGAGTGGCTGGCGGCGCCGCGTCAGGAGGTGCAGTTGGGATATTGGCGCGAGCGTCTGGCCGGGATGGCGCCGCTGCTGGAGTTGCCGACCGACCGGCCGCGCCCGGCGGTGCAGCGCTACGTGGGTTCGAGCGTGGCGGTGTCGGTGCCGGCGGAACTGTTGCCTGCGATCCGGCAGGTGAGTCATGCCGAACAGGCCAGCGTGTTCATGACGCTGCTGGCGGTGTTCCAGGTGGTGCTGTCCAAGTACAGCGGTCAGGAAGACATCGCCGTGGGCAGTCCGGTGGCGAACCGTCCGCGCGAGGAGCTGGGCGGATCGATCGGGTTCTTCGCCAACACGCTGGTGCTGCGCAGTCGCGTGCGTTCGACGCAGACGTTCCGGACGCTGCTGCACGAGGTGCGCGAGGCGACGCTGGCGGCGTACGAGCATCAGGACGTGCCGTTCGAGCAGTTGGTGGAAGCGCTGCAGCCTGCGCGGAGCCTGAGCCACAGTCCGCTGTTCCAGGTGATGTTCAACCTGCAGCACGGTGGTGCGGAGACGATCGATCTTCCGGGGATCGAGGCGCAGGTGCTGTCGACGGGTTCGGACGTGGCGAAGTTCGATCTGACGCTGACGCTGCAGGACCGGTCGGGTCGTCTGGACGGGACGCTGGAATACAACAGCGATCTGTTCGATGCGGTCAGCGTGGAACGTCTGTGGCGTCACTACGTGGTGGCGCTGTCGCAGGTGCTGGCGGAGCAGGACCGGACGCTGGGCGGCCTGGCGCTGTTGACGGAAGAGGAGTGCGAGCAGCACGCGGCGTGGAACCGGACGGAGTCGCGTTATCCGGAGGCGTGCGTGCATGCGCTGTTCGAGGCGCAGGCGGCGGCGACGCCGGATGCGGTGGCGGTGGTGTGGGAGGGCGGCGGGGCGGGACGTGGCGAGTTGAGCTACGGCGAGTTGAACGCGCGTGCGAACCGTCTGGCGCACGTGCTGCGCGCGGAGGGCGTGACGGCGGAAACGACGGTGGGCGTGTGCCTGCCGCGATCGCCGGAGCTGATCGTGGCGCTGCTGGCGATCCTGAAGGCGGGCGGCGCCTACGTGCCGCTGGACCCCAACTACCCGATCGCGCGGTTGAAGCACATCGCCATGCAGGCGTCGCTGCGCATCGCGATCGGATATGTCGATGCGAATGTCGACGGACATGTCGATGGGCATGTCGATGGAAGCCGCGAGGATGTGCTCGCGGAACTGGGCCTGCACTGGGTGTCGCCGCAGGCGGGCGATCCGGCCGACAGCGCCGATCTGCCCGCAACGGCCCTGCCGGACCAGTTGGCCTATGTGATGTTCACCTCCGGCTCGACCGGACTGCCGAAGGGAATTCTGACGACGCATCGCGCGATCGTCCGCCTGTTGATCGGCACGGATTACGCGCAGTTGGATGCCGCGCAGCGCATTCTGCATGCCGCACCGCTGGCGTTCGACGCGTCCACCTTCGAGATATGGGCGCCGTTGCTGCACGGCGGCGCATGCGTGCTCTATCCGGATCAGGTCCCCACCGGCGCCGATCTCAGGGCGTTCATCGGACGCCACCGTGTCGGCACCGCCTGGCTGACCTCTTCGTTGTTCAATCATCTCGTCGACGAAGATCTGAAGTGCATCGATGGCCTGCAGCAACTGCTCGTCGGCGGCGATGTGGTCAGCATCGACCATGTGCGGCGCGTGTATGAGGCGCTGCCCGACATCCGCATCATCAACGGTTACGGCCCGACCGAAAGCACGACATTCGCGGCGTGTTTCCCGATTCCGCGCGATTCGGTCGCCGACGGGTCCGCCTCGATCCCGATCGGCCATCCGATATCGAACACGCGGCTGTACATTCTGGATGCGGAGATGCAGCCGCTGCCCGTGGGCGTGCCGGGCGAGCTGTACATCGGCGGCGTCGGGTTGGCGCGGGGTTATCTGGCGCGTCCGGACCTGACGGCGGAGCGATTCGTGCCCGATCCGTGGAGCGGCCGGCCGGGCGAGCGTCTGTACCGCAGCGGCGACGTGGCGCGGTTCCGCGCCGACGGCGCGATCGAGTATCTGGGGCGGATCGATCATCAGGTGAAGCTGCGCGGTTTCCGGATCGAGCTGGGCGAGATCGAAGCGGCGCTGACGCAGTTGCCCGGCGTGCATGAAGCGGTGGTGGTGGTGCGCGGCGAAGGCGCGGCGAAGGCGCTGCTGGCGTACGTGGTGGGCGAGGCCCTGGAAGCGTCGTCGCTGAAGGCGGGGCTGGAGAGCCGTCTGCCCGGTTACATGGTGCCGTCGGCGCTGATGGTGCTGGATGCGCTGCCGCTGACCCCGAACGGCAAGGTGGACCGTCAGGGCCTGCCCGCGATCGAGCTGGTGCGCGACGAACGGACGCAGCTGGTGCCGCAGACGCCGCGCGAGCGTGCGGTGGCGGCGGTGTGGTGCGAGGTGCTGGGTCTGGATGCGGTCGGCGTGGGCGAGAACTTCTTCGAGCTGGGCGGTCACTCGCTGCTGGCGGCGAAGCTGGTGGCGAAGCTGCGCGGCAACCATGGTCTGGTACTGCGGGTGCGCGACGTGTTCGAGGCGCCGACGGTGGCGGCGCAGGCGCAGCGCGCGCAGCGGGATGCCGATACCGAACTGGCGCTTTTGCCGGTGGTGCGCGGTGTGGACGAGCCGCTGTCGTTCGCGCAGCAGCGGCTGTGGTTCCTGACGCAGCTGGAAGGGGCGAACGCGACCTACAACATGCCGCATGCGGTGCGCCTGGTGGGTGCGCTGGACGTGGCGGCGCTGCGCGCGAGCGTGACGGGTCTGGTGGCGCGTCACGAAGTGCTGCGCACGGTGTACGGCTATCGGGACGGTCAGCCGCGGCAGCAGGTCCGCGCGGCCGATGCGTTCGAGATGGGCTGGGAAGACTGGCGCGACCACGACCCTGCGACGCGCGAGGAGGCGCTGCTGGCGCGCGCGCACGCCGACGCCACGCGTGCGTTCGCGCTGGAGAGCGATCTGCCGCTGCGGGTGTCGCTGCTGCAGCTGGGCGAGCAGGAGCACGTGATGCTGCTGTGCCTGCACCACATCGCCGGCGATGGCTGGTCGGTGGAGGTGCTGTGGCGGGAGCTGGAGGAGGGCTACCGCGCGGCGCTGTCGGGCCGTCCGGCGCCGGCGGCGCCGGCGGTGCAGTACATCGACTACGCGCATTGGCAGCGCGAGTGGCTGGCGGCGCCGCGTCAGGAGGTGCAGTTGGGATATTGGCGCGAGCGTCTGGCCGGGATGGCGCCGCTGCTGGAGTTGCCGACCGACCGGCCGCGCCCGGCGGTGCAGCGCTACGTGGGTTCGAGCGTGGCGGTGTCGGTGCCGGCGGAACTGTTGCCTGCGATCCGGCAGGTGAGTCATGCCGAACAGGCCAGCGTGTTCATGACGCTGCTGGCGGTGTTCCAGGTGGTGCTGTCCAAGTACAGCGGTCAGGAAGACATCGCCGTGGGCAGTCCGGTGGCGAACCGTCCGCGCGAGGAGCTGGGCGGATCGATCGGGTTCTTCGCCAACACGCTGGTGCTGCGCAGTCGCGTGCGTTCGACGCAGACGTTCCGGACGCTGCTGCACGAGGTGCGCGAGGCGACGCTGGCGGCGTACGAGCATCAGGACGTGCCGTTCGAGCAGTTGGTGGAAGCGCTGCAGCCTGCGCGGAGCCTGAGCCACAGTCCGCTGTTCCAGGTGATGTTCAACCTGCAGCACGGTGGTGCGGAGACGATCGATCTTCCGGGGATCGAGGCGCAGGTGCTGTCGACGGGTTCGGACGTGGCGAAGTTCGATCTGACGCTGACGCTGCAGGACCGGTCGGGTCGTCTGGACGGGACGCTGGAATACAACAGCGATCTGTTCGATGCGGTCAGCGTGGAACGTCTGTGGCGTCACTACGTGGTGGCGCTGTCGCAGGTGCTGGCGGAGCAGGACCGGACGCTGGGCGGCCTGGCGCTGTTGACGGAAGAGGAGTGCGAGCAGCACGCGGCGTGGAACCGGACGGAGTCGCGTTATCCGGAGGCGTGCGTGCATGCGCTGTTCGAGGCGCAGGCGGCGGCGACGCCGGATGCGGTGGCGGTGGTGTGGGAGGGCGGCGGGGCGGGACGTGGCGAGTTGAGCTACGGCGAGTTGAACGCGCGTGCGAACCGTCTGGCGCACGTGCTGCGCGCGGAGGGCGTGACGGCGGAAACGACGGTGGGCGTGTGCCTGCCGCGATCGCCGGAGCTGATCGTGGCGCTGCTGGCGATCCTGAAGGCGGGCGGCGCCTACGTACCGCTGGACCCCAACTACCCGATCGCGCGGCTCGCGCATATTCTCGACAACGCGACGCCTCGGGTCGTGGTGACCGATGTGGACGGTCGCGACCGCCTCGCGACGTCGCTGCCGCAGGGCACGCGATCGTTGCTCCCCGACGCATGCCGCGCCGAACTCGCGCGGGCGTCCGATCGCGATCCGGCCCCGCTCGCGCTTCCCGCGCATCTGGCGTACGTCATCTACACCTCCGGTTCGACCGGGCGCCCCAAGGGCGTGGCGATCACCCATGCCAACGCGGTGGCGATGCTCGCCTGGGGCGAACGCACGTTCGCGGCGGATGCGCTGCGCTACACCCTGGCATCGACGTCCATCTGCTTCGATCTGTCGGTGTTCGAATTGTTCCTGCCTTTGAGCACCGGCAACACCGTCGTGCTGGTGCGCGACGCGCTGGCGCTGATCGAACAACCGCCGCGATGGCCGGTGAGTCTGGTCAACACGGTGCCGTCGGCGATGGAGGCGTTGCTCGCCGCCGATGGCCTGCCGTCGACCGTTCGCGTGGTGAATCTGGCCGGCGAAGCCCTGAGCCGTTCGCTGGTCGACAAGCTGCACGCGCGCGCGCACGTCGAGGCGGTCTACAACCTGTACGGTCCGTCGGAAGACACGACCTACTCGACCGGGTGTCGGGTCGAAAGCGACAGCGGCGATGCGCCCAGCATCGGTCGACCGATCGACAACACGCGGGCGTTCGTGCTCGATGCCGACATGATGCCCGTGCCCGTCGGCGTGAAGGGCGAGCTGTATCTGGCCGGCGCGGGGCTCTCGCGCGGCTATCTGCATCAGCCCGACCTGACCGCGGAACGCTATTTGCCCAATCCGTTCGCGAACACGCCGGGCGAGCGCCTCTACCGCACCGGCGACATCGTGCGTCATCTGCCCGATGGCCGCCTGGCCTACATGGGACGCGCCGACCACCAGGTCAAATTGCGCGGCTTCCGCATCGAGCTGGGCGAGATCGAAAGCGTGCTCGTCTCGTGTCCGGGCGTGCGCGAAGCCGTCGCGCTGGTGCGCAGGATCGGCGACGGCGTCGAAACGCTGGTGGCCTTCCTGCATGCCGAGGATGGCGTGCAGACCAGCGGCGACGCGGTGCGTCTGGCCATGGTCGGTCTGTTGCCCGACTACATGATTCCGTCGCGGCTGATCTTCCTCGATGCGATGCCGCTGACGACCAACGGCAAGATCGATCGCAAGGCGTTGCACGCATTGCCGCTGGACGCCGTCGACGCGGACGCATCCGAGCCGCCCGTCGGCGAGACCGAATCGCGCCTGGCCGCGCTGTGGCGTGACGTGCTCGGCATCGAGCACGTCGGCCGCAACGACGATTTCTTCGCCGCGGGCGGGAATTCGCTGCTGGCCACCGCGCTCAACGCGAGGATTCTCGGCGCCTTCGCGGTGCGCACGACCGTGCGCGATGTGTTCCTCCACCCGCGCCTGGCCGAGTTGGCCGAGTGCATCGACAACCTGCACTGGATGGCCGCGCCGTCCGCGGGCGAAGCCGCCCGGGGCCACCGGGAAGTTCCCGACGAATTCGAGGTAGGCGTTTTATGAGTGTGCATGAACTGATGCGCGACCTGCGTCAATTGAACATCCGCCTGTGGGTGGAGGACGGGAACCTGCGCTTTTCCGCGCCCAATGGCGCATTGAGTCCGGATCTGAAGCAGCGCATGGTCGAGCGCAAGGCCGATCTCATCCGGGCGCTCGAACAGGCCGCGGTCGTCGATGAGCGCGACGACACCGACGCGGTCGCGGTGCGGGCCGATGGCCTGTCGTTCGCCCAACAGCGGCTGCTGTTCCTCCATCGCATGGACAGCGCGTCGTGCGCGTACAACCTGCCTGCGGCCTGGCGCATCCGCGGTCGCATCGATACCGCGGCGCTGCAACGCAGCTTCGCCCGGTTGCCGGAACTGCACGATGCGCTGCGCGTGTCCTTCCATCTGGACGCCGGCGATTTCGTCGCGCGTTCGACACCCGCTCCGACGCTGGAACTGGCGACCGTCTCCCTGTCGGACCATCCCGCGCCGGAACGCGAGGCCGCGCTCGACCGGCTCGTTCACGACGAAGCGTTGCGGCTTTTCGAGCTGGATCGGGCGCCCCTGTTGCGCGGCACCCTGGTCGCGCTGGCGGAGGACGATCACGCGCTGTTGCTGACCATGCATCACGTGGTGTCCGACGGTTGGTCGATGGACCTGCTGGTGCGCGATCTGTGGACGCTCTATGCGCACGACGGCCGGATCGATCCATCGATGCCCGCGGCGAGCCCGCACAGGACCGGCTACGGGCAATACGTCGAGTGGCAGGCGCGCTGGGAGCAGGGCGAGGCGTTCCAGCGGCAGAAGCGTTACTGGGGTGAGCAGCTCGCGGATCTCCCGGAGCTCATCGAGCTGCCGATCGATCACCCGCGCCCCGCGATCCAGCGCTACGAAGGCGCGGTCGAACACTTCGAGCTGCCCGCATCGCTGGTCGCGGACCTGACCGAATCGGCGCGCGCGCGCGGCGCGAGCGCGTACATGGCGCTGCTGGCGGTCTTCGCCGTCCTGCTGAACCGCTACACCGGCCAGACCGATCTCGCGATCGGGGCGCCGGTGGCGAACCGCAGGCAGCAGCAATGGGAGGACGTGGTCGGCTTCTTCTCCAACGTGGTGGTGATGCGTCTCGCGGCCGAGCCGGAGACGACTTTCCTCTCGCTGCTGGAGCATGTGCGCGATACGGCGCTGTCCGGCTACGAGCATCAGGAATTCCCGTTCGAGAAAGTGGTCGAGCACCTGCAGCCGCATCGCAGTCTCGATCACTCGCCATTGTTCCAGGTGATGTTCATGCTCAAGGAGGCGAACGTCGCCGCGGCGCCGCCCGGTCTCGTCGTGGATCCGCTGCCCACGCACAACGGCATTTCCAAATTCGACCTCACGCTGACCGTCGAGAAAGGCGCGGAACGGGTCGTCGCGGGTCTGGAATACAACACGGGTCTGTTCGAGCCGGCCACGATGAAGCGCATGGCCGGGCACTTCGTGAGATTGCTGGAGCAGATCGCCGCGAACCCGGGCGAGAAGATCGGGAATCTGCAGCTGCTCACCGCGTCGGAACGCGCGACGCATGCACTGTGGAACGCCACCGATGCCCGGTTCGAGGAGGAGGCATGCATCCATCGGCTGATCGAAGCCCAGGCGCGGAAAACGCCCGATGCGATCGCGGTCAGTTTCGAAGAGGTCGACGTCGGCTACGCCGAACTGTTGCGCCGTTCCGGGGCGCTCGCCCTCGCCCTGCGTCGGCAGGGCGTCGGCGCCGAATCGAAAGTCGGCATTTTCATCGATCGTTCTACCGAGCTGGTCGTCGCGCTGCTGGGCGTGCTGCAGGCCGGTGCGGCGTATGTCCCGCTCGATCCGAAGTACCCGCCAGACCGGATCGCCGACATCGCCGCCGACGCCGGTCTGGCCTGCATCGTCGTCGCCGGTGCGGCTCGCCATGCCGCGCCATCGGTCGGCGTGCCGGTGCTGGCGGTGGAAGACTGTCCGGCGCAGGCCCCGGCGGAGGCATCGGACGCCACTGTTCTCGCGGACGACGTCTGCAGCGACAACGCCGCCTACGTCATCTACACGTCCGGGTCGACCGGGCGTCCCAAGGGCGTGGTCGTTTCCCATCGCAACGTGATGAACCTGTTCGATGGCCTCGACAAGAGTCTGGCGCCATCGTTGCCCGCCGATGCGAACTCCGGCCGGCCGGTCTGGACCGCGCTGACCAGCATCAGTTTCGACATCTCGGTGCTGGAGCTGTTGTGGACGCTCGCGCGCGGCCATCACGTGCAGCTGCAGACCGATCACCTCACCACGCTCGCCGTGGCGGGCGCGTCGGCGCAGGAGCGGCCACCGCAGCGGCGGAACCTCGGCCGGACGACCGGCGGAGAACGGGCCAAACCGCTGGAATTCAGCCTGTTCTATTTCGCCGCCGATGAAGACGCGCATGCCGACGCGGAGATCGGCATGCGCCTCGGCAAGTACGGTCTGCTGCTGGAGGGTGCCCGTTTCGCGGACACCCATGGCTTCTGCGCGGTATGGGTGCCGGAACGGCACTTCCACGCATTCGGCGGCCAGTTCCCGAATCCGTCCGTGGCCGCGGCGGCGGTGTCGGTGTTGACCACCAACATCCAGATCCGCGCCGGCAGCGTGGTGTTGCCCCTGCACAACCCGATCCGCGTCGCCGAAGAGTGGTCGATGGTCGACAACCTCTCCGGCGGTCGCGCGGCGGTCGCGTTCGCCTCGGGCTGGCATTTCAACGATTTCGTGCTCGCGCCGCAGAACTTCGCCGACAGGCATCGGGTGATGCGCGACGGCATCCAGACCGTGAAGCAACTCTGGTCCGGCGGCACGATCGCGCAGACCGACGGCCTGGGCAACGAAGCGCAGATCGGCGTACGCCCGCGCCCGATCCAGAAGGAACTGCCGATCTGGCTGACCGCGGCCGCCAGCCCGGACACGTTCCGGTATGCGGGCGAAATCGGCGCCAACGTCCTGACCCACCTGCTCGGACAAAGCCTGACCGAATTGCGCGAGAAGATCGACATCTATCGCAAGGCGCGCGCCGACAACGGCTTCTGCCCGGATGCGGGACGGGTGACGCTGATGATGCACACGTATGTCGGCGACGATCTCGACGCGGTGCGCGACACCGTCCGCGAACCGTTCAAGAACTATCTGCGCAGTTCGATCAATCTGCTCAAGCCCGTGGCCGAGAGCAACGGCCTGGACGCGGGCAACGATCTGGAACTGGTCGTCGAAGCCGGCTTCAACCGTTACTTCGCCTCCGGCGCGCTGTTCGGCACGCCCGCGTCCTGCCAACCGCTGCTGGCCGATGTGCATGCGATCGGCGTCGACGAGATCGCCTGTCTGATCGACTTCGGGGTCGACGTCGGCAAGGTCGTCGACGGGTTCCCGCATCTGGATGCGCTGCGGCGCCTGGCGGCGGGCGGCGGCCGGACCTCCATCCGCGCCGACGCGACCCACATCCAGTGCACGCCCTCGTTCGCCAAGCTGCTGCTCGAACAGAAAAACCATTCGGCGCTCGCGAACATCCGGGGCTTCCTGGTGGGCGGGGAGGCGCTGTCGCCCGCATTGGCCCGCGAACTCAGGAACGCGACCGGCGGCCACGTCTTCAACATGTACGGCCCCACCGAGACGACCGTGTGGTCCGCCGTGCGCCACCTGGAGGAAGCGGAAGTGACGATCGGCGCACCGATCAGCAATACGCGACTGCACGTGCTCGACGAACGGCTCAATCCGCTGCCGGTCGGCATCAAGGGCGAGCTCTACATCGCGGGCGAGGGCGTGACGCGGGGTTACTGGAATCGCCCGGACATGACCGCCGAACGCTTCGTTCCCGATCCCTTCGCCGGCATTCCCGGCTCGCGCATGTACCGCACCGGCGATCTCGTGCGCCGGATCGGGGACGGCACTATCGAATTCCTCGGCCGCATCGATCATCAGGTGAAAGTGCGCGGCTTCCGCGTGGAACTGGGCGAGGTGGAAGCGGCGTTGCGATCGCATCCGGCGGTCGGCGACGCGATCGCGGTGGTGCGCGGCGCGGAACAGCACGAAGCCATGATCGTCGCCTACGTCACGCCCCTCGCCGGCGCGGCCGTGGAGACCGGCGAAGTGCTGCAGCACGCCGCACGCCACTTGCCCAGCCACATGCTGCCCTCGGTGGTCGTCGCGCTGGATGCGCTGCCGCTCACGCCGAACGGCAAGATCGACAGGAAGGCGCTGCCGGCGCCCGGCGATGTGCGCGGCAATGCGTCGCAGGAGAAGCGGCGGCGCGAACTGCCGCGCAGCGACCTTGAGCGCGAGCTGTCGGAGATCTGGTGCGAACTCCTGCAGGTCGACAGCGTCGGCGTCAACGAGAACTTCTTCGAACTCGGCGGCCATTCGCTGCTGCTCGGAAAAATGCAGCGCAATCTCGCGACGAAGTTCGGCTGCGAGATCAGCATCATCGAGCTTTTCAAATTCCCCACGATCGACAGCCTGACCCGACTGATCGGCGAGCGTAGCGGTGCGGATGCCCAGCCTGCGGCTGCGGGATCGCAACGCGTGCGCGACGGTCAACAAGCGGTCCAACAGATGCGCCAACGAATGAAGCAGAGAAAACTCAATGGATGACGTGAGTATGAGTGCGAACGGGATTGCGATCATCGGCCTGGCGGGGCGTTTCCCCGGCGCGAACGATGTCGATGCCTTCTGGGAAAACCTCGTCAACGGGGTGGAAAGCTCGACGCGCCTCGACGACGGGACGCTGCGCCGCGAGGGCGTGCCGCAACGGCTGATCGACGATCCGGACTTCGTCAAGGTGTCCTACGTCGTCGAGGGCGCCGAGAACTTCGACGCCGAGCTGTTCCAGTTCACGCCCCGCGAGGCCGAGATCACCGATCCGCAGCACCGCATGCTGCTGGAGTGCTGCTACGAGGCGCTGGATCACGCCGGCTATTCCAGCGAAGACTATTCCGGGCACATCGGCGTGTATGCCGGCGTCGGCTCGATGTCGTACTTCGTGCGCAACCTCAGCGCCAATCCGGAGCTGCTGGAATCGGTCGGCCCGCTGCGCGTCTCGATCGGCAACGAGAAGAGCTTCGCGACGACGATGGTGTCGTACAAGCTGAACCTGCGCGGCCCGAGCGTCAATGTCGATACCGCCTGTTCGACATCGCTGGTGGCGATCCACCAGGCCTGCCAGAGCCTGCTGTCGTACGAATGCGACATCGCCCTCTCCGGCGGCGTCAGCATCGATACGCCGCAGAAGGCCGGCATGCTGTATCGCGAGGGCAGCATCGTCTCGCCCGACGGTCGCTGCCGGCCGTTCGACAGTCAGGCCAAGGGCACGGTCAAGGGCAACGGCGCCGGCATCGTGGTGCTCAAGCGCCTCGAAGATGCGGTGCGCGACGGCGATTTCATCCATGCGGTCATTCTCGGCAGCGCCATCAACAACGACGGCTCGCTGAAACTGGGCTACACCGCATCGAGCATCGACGGTCAGGTCGAGGTCGTGGCCGACGCGCTGGTGCGCGCGGACGTGGATGCCGCCACGATCGGCTACGTCGAAACGCACGGTACCGGCACGATCCTCGGCGACCCGATCGAAGTCTCGGCGCTCGAAAAGGTCTTCGCGGGCGCGACGTCGCAGGGCAGCTGCGCGATCGGTTCGGTCAAGGCCAACATCGGCCATCTCGACATCGCCGCCGGCGTCGCCGGGCTGATCAAGGTCGTCGAAGCCCTGAAGCACGCGCGCATTCCGCCCAGCATCAACTACAGCGAACCCAACCCGAACATCGATTTCGCCCGCGGGCCGTTCTTCGTCAACGATGTCCTCCGCGACTGGACCGCGGGCGATGCGCCGCGACGGGCCGGCGTGAGTTCGTTCGGCATCGGCGGCACCAACGCCCACGTCGTCGTCGAGGAAGCGCCGCCGCGCCGCAGCCGGCCTTCGTCGCGGCATGCGCATCTGTTCGTGCTGTCGGCGCGCACGCGCGCCGCGCTCGAACGCCAGATCGGACGCATGTCCGCGCATTTCGATCGCCACCCCGATACCGACCTGGCCGATGCGGCCTACACGCTGCAGATCGGCCGGCGCGAATACGAACACCGTGCGGCGGTCGTCGTGCGCGATGGCGTCGCCGCGGCCGCCCAGCTGGATCCGAACGATCGCCGGACGATCATCGCCGGGCCGGTCAGGCAGACGCCGAAAATCTGCTTCCTGTTTCCGGGGCAGGGCGCGCAGCATCCGGGCATGGCGAAAGGCCTGTACGACGCCGAGCCGGACTTCCGCGCGGTGTTCGACCGGTGCGCGGAGGCGTTCCGCGCGGAACTGGGCTGCGACCTGCGCGAGATCGTCTTCTCCGACGCCGCCGATGGCGCCGACCGACTCGATCAGACCTCGCTCACCCAGCCCGCATTGTTCGCCGTCGAGTATGCGATGGCGAAGTTCTGGGAAGGCCTGGGCGTCGTGCCCGACGCGATGATCGGGCACAGTCTCGGCGAGTACGTCGCGGCCTGTCTGGCGGACGTGATGCGTTTCGAGGACGCGACGGCCCTGGTCGCCGAGCGTGCGCGCCTGATGCAGTCGCTGCCCCCGGGCGTGATGCTGATGGTGCCGCTGCCCGAGGCCGACATCGGGCCGTATCTCTCCGCGGAATGTTCGCTGGCGGCGGTCAATGGCCCGCATATCTGCGTGCTCTCGGGCACCGGGCAGGCCATCGCCCAGGTCGAGGCGCGTCTCGCCGCGGACGGCGTGGAGACGCGGCGCCTGCATACGTCGCACGCCTTCCATTCGAGCATGATGGATCCGATCCTGGATCGCTTCGAACAGCGTCTGCGGCGCGTTCGCCTGAGCGCGCCGACCAGGCCCTATCTGTCGAACGTCACCGGCGACTGGATCCGTCCCGAACAGGCGACCGATCCGCGCTACTGGGTCGAGCATCTGCGCGGTACGGTGCGCTTCGGCGACGGGGTCGGGCGCGTGCTCGACGACGCGCGCTATGTGCTGCTCGAAGTCGGCCCGGGACAGGTCCTGACGACGCTGGCGCGCCGCAGTTTCGGCGCGAACGAGACGGCGGTGCCATCGGCGCGTCACGCCCAGGATGGCCGCCCGGATCACGAAGTGTTCCTGCAGGCGCTCGGCACGCTGTGGACGCGAGGCTGCCGGATCGACTGGACGGGTCTGTACAGCGGCGAGTCGCGCATGCGCGTGCCGCTGCCGGCGTACGCGTTCGACCGCAAACGCTACTGGATCGACCGCGACGGACGCTCCGCATCGCAGGCGGTCGCGATCGGCGCCGACATCCGGGCCGAACCGGCCGCCGGTTCGACGCGCGCGGGCGCGGAGAAGACGGGTGCCGGTCCGTCGAGGCATGTATCGGGACAGACGCTGGCGGAGGGTCTGCTGTCGGTCTGGCGCCAGTCGTTCGGGATCGAGGCGATCTCGCCGGAAGACAACTTCTTCGAACTGGGCGGCGACTCGCTGCTCGCGACCCAGCTCACGGCCGTGGTGCGCGATCGACTGGGCGTCAAGCTCAGACTCAGCGATCTGTTCGAGAACCCCAGGTTCTCCGATCTGTTGGCCTCTCTGGAGGCGAAGGGCGTCGACATCGCCGCCAGCATCCAGCCGGACACGCGGCTGTCGCGCATCGAGCCGGATCTGGTCAACCGGCACCAGCCGTTCCCGCTCACCGATATCCAGCAGGCCTACTGGGTCGGTCGCAGCGGTGCGGTCGAGTTGGGCGACGTCGCGACCCATATCTATCTCGAAGTCGACATCAAGCACGGCGAGATCTCGCGTTTCGTCGACGCCTGGAACGTCCTGATCCAGCGCCACGACATGCTGCGCGCCATCTTCCTGGCCAGCGGCGAGCAGCAGATCATCGAGCGCGTGCCGCGCTACGAGTTCGACGTGATCGATCTGGAGGCGCTCGACGAGCAGGCGGCGCTGGAACGGCAGTTGGCGGTGCGCGCGAAAATGTCCCACCAGGTGCTGCCCGCCGACCGCTGGCCGTTGTTCGACATCAAGGCGATCCGCTCCACGCAGCACCGCTTCCGCCTGTGCATCAGCATCGACATTCTGCTCGTCGATGCCTGGAGCATGAACATGCTCATCGAGCAATGGTTGCAGCTGTATCGCGATCCCGCGCTCACCTTGCCCCCGATCGATTTCTCGTTCCGCGATTACGTCATCGCCGAGCACGGCCTGCAGGGGACCGATCTTTACCGCGACAGCGAGCGGTATTGGTTCGATCGCATCGAATCGCTGCCGGCCGCGCCCGACCTTCCCCTGGCGCAGTCGCCCTCGGCGCTGACCAGCACCAACTTCGTCCGGCGCATGTACCAGATGGACAAGGCGCGCTGGTCGAAGCTCAAGCAGCGCTCGGTCGCGGCCGGGCTGACGCCGTCCGGGCTGCTGATGGCGGCGTTCTCCGAGGTGCTGGGCCAGTGGAGCGGCAACCCGCACTTCACCATCAACCTGACGATGTACAGCCGGCATCCGTTCCACGAACAGGTGGACCAGATCGTCGGCGACTTCACTTCGCTCACCCTGCTGGAGATCGACAACCGTACGCCATCGACGTTCCGCGAACATGCCGAGCGCGTGCAGAAGCAGCTCTGGAAGGACCTCGACTATCGCTACGTCAGCGCCATCCACGTTCTCCGCGAGATGACGCGCCGCAACGGATCGCGCGTGAGCATGCCGATCGTGTTCACCAGCACGCTCGGCGCGCGTGCGCTGGAGCACGAGAGCGACGCGCTGGACGATCTGGGCGAGGAAGTGTTCGGCGTCAGCCAGACCTCCCAGGTGTGGCTGGACCATCAGGTCATGGAGTGGAAGGGGCAGCTGCGCTTCAACTGGGATGCCGTGGACGCATTGTTCCCGGAAGGCATGATCCAGGACATGTTCGATGCGTACTGCGCTTTCGTGGAGCGGCTGGTCGACGAAGACGACCTCTGGCACGCGATCGCCGCCGATCACCTGCTTCCGGAGAAGCACCGGTCGCTGTTCGCGGCCGTCAACGCCACCGACGCGGACTATCCTCTGGATCTGTTGCACCGGCAGTTCGAAGCGCAGGCGCAGGCGACCCCGGATCTGGCGGCCGTCATCGCGCACGATCGCGTGCTGAGCTACTCCGAGCTGCTCGCGCTGTCGCAGGGACTGGGCCATCGTCTGCGCGACCTGGGCGTGGCGCGCGCGGAGCTCGTCGGCATCTTCCTCGACAAGGGTTGGGAACAGATCGCGAGCGTGATGGGCATTCTCGCGGCCGGCGGCGCCTACCTGCCGATCGATCCGGCGCTGCCCGAGGAGCGGCTCGCGTATCTGGTGGAGAACAGCGGCGTGACGACCATCGTCACCACCGCCGCGTTGCGCGACCGCCTCGCGGCCGTGTGCGAACGACGCACGGTGGTCGACCTGCACGGGATCGCGCCGGCTGCGCCCGGAACGCCGCTGCTGGACGCGCGGCAGACGCTGGACGATCTGGCCTACGTGATCTACACGTCGGGATCCACCGGCCAGCCGAAGGGCGTGATGGTGCCGCACCGCGGCGCGGCCAACACGATCGCCGACATCAATCGGCGCATCGGCCTCGACCCCGGCGACCGCGTGTTCGGACTGTCGGCGTTGAACTTCGATCTCTCGGTCTACGATGTCTTCGGTACGCTGTCGCGCGGCGCGGCGCTGGTGATGCCGCGTCCGGAAGACCTGCGCGACCCGGCGCGCTGGTGCGAGTCGATCCAGGCGCACCGCGTCAGCGTGTGGAACTCGGTGCCGGCGTTGATGCAGATCCTCGTCGATCACGTCGCGGACACCGGGCTGCGACTGGAGCCGGCGTTGCGTGCGGTGGTCCTCAGCGGCGACTGGATTCCGCCCGCGCTGCCCGAACGCCTGTCCGCGCTGTGGCCGCAGACGCATGTGCTGGGGGCCGGCGGCCCGACCGAATGTTCGATCTGGTCCGCATGCCATCCGGTGCAGCCCGAGGATTGGCGCAAGGACAGCATTCCGTACGGAAAGCCCCTGGGCAACCAGCAGATCCACATCCTCAACGGCCAGTTGCAGTCATGCCCGATCTGGGTGCCGGGCGAGCTGTACGTCGCCGGCGATGGTCTGGCGCTCGGCTATCTGGCGGACCCGGTCAGGACCGATGCGGTCTTCCTGCATCATCCGAAGACCGGCCAGCGCCTCTACAAATCCGGCGACCTGGGACGCTACACGCCGTCGGGCGACATCGAGTTCCTCGGACGCAACGATTTCCAGGTCAAGATCAACGGTTATCGCGTCGAGCTGGGCGAAGTCGAGGCCGCGCTCAAGCAGTGCGATGCGTTCAAGGACGTGATCGTGGTGGCCGCGCAGGAGAGCGGCAGGAACAACAAGAGCCGTCTCGTCGCCTATCTGGTGCACGAAACCGCGGGCGATGCGGAGGCGCCGGCATCGACTGCGCCGGCACCTGCGGCGGATCGCGATCAGACGATCGAGATCGATCCCATCCAGGCCAAGCTGGTCGAGTTCAAGCTCACCAAGCCCGGCCTGCGGCCGCGGCGCGAAGGCGAGACGACACTGCCGCTGCGCAGATCGCCGCAGGACGCCGCGGCGTATCGGCGGCGCAAGAGCTATCGCGACTATCTCGGCGACACGCTGACCTGCGACCGCTTGAGCGACATGCTGGCCATCCTGTCCGAGCTGCACGACGACGACATGCCGCTGCCGAAGTACCGCTACGCATCGGCCGGCAGCCTGCATGCCGTGCAGGTGTATCTGCACGTGAAAGCGGGACGCGTCGAAGGCCTCGAGGGCGGTTGTTATTACTATCACCCCGAACAGCACGCGCTGGTGCGGGTCGGCGCGGGCGACGCCCTCACGGCGGCCCAGTACGGCGTCGGCGAAAATCCGCTGACGTTCGATCGCGCCGCGTTCTCGCTGTTCTTCGTCGGCGAACGGCAGGCGATCACGCCGGTGTACGGCGACACCGTCGGCGAACAGTTCCTCTACGTCGAAGCCGGCTACATGGCCCAGCTGCTCATGGAAACCTCGCCCTCGCAACTGGTCGGCCTGTGTCCGATCGGTTATCTCGGCGATGCGCTTCCCGGGTTGCTGGGGTTGCGTTCGAGCCAGGTGATCGTGCACAGCATGATCGGCGGCAGCATCACCCGGGCGCAGGTGGATGCGTGGACCGACGGCAGGCCCGCGGCCCGTGGCGGCGCGACCGCCGCCGGCGCGTCGCGCGCCGACGGCGAGGTGTTGCGCGAACGTCTGAGAGCGCTGCTGCCCGACTACATGATTCCGGCGGCCTTCGTGCATCTGGACCGGCTGCCGCTCACCGGAAACGGCAAGGTCGATCGCCGCAAACTGTCCGAAGTCGGCGAGATCGAGAAGCCGGCCAAGACGGTGGTGCCGCCGAGGAACGAGATCGAGCAGAGTCTGCTGGGCATCTGGCAGAGCGCCCTGAACGTGTCCGACATCAGCGTCGAGGACAACTTCTTCGAGCTGGGCGGCGATTCGGTGCTGATCGTGCGGATGCACAAGCAGTTGAAGGCCCAGTTCGGCGAACGCGTGTCGGTCGTCGATCTGTTCAAGTATCCGAAGATCTCGGCGCTGGCGACCTATCTTTCGAAAGCGGCGGCCGCGCCCGAGCCGGAGCCGGAACCGGATGCCGGCGGTTCGGAACAGATGGATCGCCGCAAGGCCGCGCTGCGTCGGCAGCGCGAGCTCGCCATGAACGGAGTCGAGCAATGAGCGACGGCGCAGGCAACGACAACCTGTTCCAGAGCGTGGCGATCATCGGTGCGGCCGGGCGTTTCCCCGGTGCGGCGGATGTCGATCGGTTCTGGGACAACCTCGCTGCGGGCGTGGATTCGATCCGGCATTACGACGACGGGGAATTGGCGGCGCTCGGCGTTCCGGACGCGCTGCGCGGCCACTCGGCCTACGTGCGCGCCGGTGCGCGCATGCCCGGCGCGGAGGATTTCGATCCCGAATTCTTCGACATGACGCCGCGCGAGGCCGAAATCACCGATCCGCAGCACCGCGTGCTGCTGGAGTGCGCCTACGAAGCGATGGAGAGCGCCGGCTACGTCGCCAGCCGCTATCCGGGCGCCATCGCGCTGTATGCCGGCGTCGGCCTCAACACCTATCTGCTGCACAACCTGCTGCCGCGCGAGGATCTGCTGCGCACGCTCGGCATGCATCAGCTGCTGCTGGGCAACGACAAGTGCTACGCGACGTCGCGCATCGCCTACAAGATGAACCTGCGCGGCCAGTGCCTGACCGTGGATACCGCGTGCTCGTCGAGCCTGGTCTCGGTGGTCATGGCGTACCGCAGCCTGATCTCCTACGAATGCGACATGGCGCTCGCCGGCGGCGCCAAGGTCAACGCGTCCGACAGCGGCTATCTCTACGAAGCCGGCAGCATCAACTCGCCCGACGGGCGCTGCCGCGCGTTCGATGCGCAGGCCAGCGGCACGGTGTTCGGCAGCGGCGCCGGCATGGTGGTGCTGAAGCGGCTGGAAGATGCGCTGCGCGATCGCGACAACATCCAGGCCGTGATCCGCGGCGCCGCGGTCAACAACGACGGCTCGGCCAAGGTCGGCTTCACCGCGCCGAGCGTGAACCGCCAGCGCGACGTGGTCCGCCAGGCGCTCTCGTTCGCCGAGGTTGCGCCGGAGTCGATCGGCTATGTCGAAGCGCACGGCACCGGCACGCGCCTGGGCGACCCGATCGAGATGACCGCGCTGGCCGAAGCGTTCGGCGATGCGCGGATGCGTCCGCGAAGCTGCGCCATCGGTTCGGTCAAGACCAACATCGGTCATCTCGAAGCCGCGGCCGGCGTCGCCGGCCTGATCAAGATATTGCGCGCCCTGCGCCACGAGCAGATCCCGCCCAGCCTGAACTTCGAAACGCCCAATCCCGCGATCGATTTCGCGAGCACGCCCTTTTACGTCAATACCGAGCTGCGTCCCTGGCCGGCGCAGGGCGAGCCGCGACGCGCCAGCATCAGTTCCTTCGGACTGGGCGGCACCAATGCGCACGTGATCCTGGAAGAGGCGCCCCGGCGGACATCGCCGGAGACGACGTCGGCGGAAACGACGTCGCCGGAGCTTCTGCTGTATTCCGCCAGGACTCCGGACGCGCTGGACGCGGTCGCGCGCCGACTGTCGCATCGTCTGCAATCCGCGGATGCGGGTGCGTTGGCCGATATCGCCCACACGCTCGCCTGCGGCCGCCAGCATTTCGCTCACCGTCGTTTCGTCGTCGCCGGTACGCGCGCGCAGGCCGCGAGCGCGCTGGCGATGCCGGTATCCGGCGCTCCGACGCATGCGGCATCGACGCTTTCGACATCGACATCGACATCGACATCGACATCGACATCGACACAGGCGCCGCGCCTCGCGTTCGTGTTTCCCGGACAGGGCGTGCAATTTCCGGGGATGGCGGCGGACCTGTATCGCACCCAGCCCGCATACCGCCGCGCGATCGACGAATGCTGCGCCGCGGTCGCATCGGCATCGGGCCTCGACCTGAAACCGATCTTGCTCGATGCGGCCGAGCCGAGCGGATCGCGACTGGACCAGACCGAGATCGCGCAGCCCGCGATCTTCGCCACCAGTTACGCGATGGCGCGGCTGTGGCAGAGCTGGGGCGTGCAGCCGGACGCGCTGCTCGGCCACAGCCTGGGCGAATACGTCGCGGCATGTCTCGCGGGCGTCTTCCCGCTCGAAGACGCGCTCGCGCTGGTGACCCGGCGCGCAACGTTGATGCATCGGGCGCCGACCGGCGCGATGGCGGCGCTGCGCATGTCCGAGAGCGAGGTGGCCGCACTGCTGCGTGAGAATCCTCACTGGCAGTGCGATCTCGCCGCGGTCAACGGCCCGATGGCCGTCGTCGTCTCGGGCCCGCACGAGGCCATCGAACAGTGTCTGGTCGCCGTTCGCGAACGCGGCCGCGATGGCCAGGTGCTGCGGACATCGCACGCGTTCCATTCGCGCATGATGGACGCGATGCTGGACGATTTCCGCGCGGCCGTCGCGGGCGTCGCGTTGTCGGCGCCGAAGATTCCGTTCGTTTCGTGCGTGAGCGGCGCGCTGATCGAGCCCGCTCGTGCCGTCGATCCGCAATACTGGGTCGAACAGCTCCGCAACACCGTGCGTTTCGCGGACGGCGTGGCGAGCGCGGTCGCCCACGGGACCGGGGTCTTCATCGACATGGGCCCGGCGGCGACGGCTTCGGGCATGGTGATGGCGAACATGGCCGTGACGAACCCGGCCATGACGAATCCGGGCGCTGCGACGATCGCCGCGTCGCCCGCACGCCAGGGCAACGCCGATGCGGAATCCGCGCTGCTCCGGGCGCTCGGCGAGGCGTGGTCGTGCGGTGTCGAGATCGCCTGGGAAAAAGTCTACGGGCATCGCGAATGCCGCCGTGTGGAACTGCCCTCGTATCCGTTCGAGCGCAGGCGCTGCTGGGTGGAACCCGCAGGCGCGGTGTCCGCGCCGTCGGTCTCGGAGCCAACTCTCTCGGGGCCGGCTGTCCCGGGGCCAGGCGTCGAGCCGGTCGCCATGCCGCTGTCGAACGCTCCGGCGGTGTCCGCCCGCGAGTCCGCTCAAGGCACTCAGGCGAAGCCGCGCAACGACAACGAAGCGCTGGTCGCCTCGATCTGGGAAGAGCTGCTCGGCATGCGCGACATCGGCCTGCACGACAACTTCTTCGCCCTGGGCGGGCAGTCGCTGCTCGCCACGCGCGTGATGACGCGCATCAACGAGACCACGGGGGTGGAGTTGCCGGTCGACACCATTTTCAACCAGCCCACGATCGCGGGCGTGGCGCACGCGCTGTTCGAGCGGCAGGTGGCGCTGGAAGATCCCGAGTTGCTGAAGCAATTGCTCGCCGAGCTGTAGAACACGAAGGAGCGCGATCGGATCGCGCCGACGCAACGACGGAGTAGTGGCAATGAATGATTTGCAGGAAAAACTGGCCTCGCTGAGCCAGGAACAACGCGACCGCCTGATCGCGAAGCTCGGCGCGAGCCGGCGGCCGCAGCCGGGCGACGGCGCCGACGCGTCCGCCGATTCCGCAGCGCCGGAAGCGCCGGAAATGCCGGAGACGGCGCTGTCTCCGGCGCAGCAGCGCATGTGGTTGTTCGAGAAGATGGAAGGCAGCAGCAGCGCGTACAACATCGCGTCGGTGCTGCGCGTGCGCGGCGCCCTGGATGTGGATGCGCTCGAGTGGTCGCTCAACGACATCGTGCGCCGCCACGAGATCCTGCGCACGCGTTTCGTCGAAGTCGACGGGCAGGCGAAGCAGGAAATCGTCGAGGATGTCGAGTTCCGCATCCAGCGCATCCGTATCGATGCCGCGCGTGCGGCCGAGGCGCCGGCGCTGCTGGACGCGGCCATCGCCGAACAGGTCGGCGTGAATTTCTGCCTGGAACGTGGCCCGCTGATGCGCGTGTCGGTGATCGGCGTGGGCGATGCCGACGCGGTCATCGTGTCGGTGCTGCACCACATCGTCGCCGATGGATGGTCGCTGCGCCTCTTGGAGCGCGAGCTCAGCCGCACCTATGCGGCCTGCACGGCGGGCATCCGCGAGCCGGCGCCCGCCTACGGCGTGCAATACCGCGACTACGTGCGCTGGCAGCGGCGATGGCTTCGCGAAGGCGCGACCCGGCAACTCGATTACTGGAAGTCGCAGCTGGAAGGCGCGCCCGGGTGCTGGCCGATGCCCTGCGAACAGCCGCGGGAAACCACCACGGATCTGCGCGCGGCCTCGCGCGTGGTGCCGCTGCCGGCGGCGCTGTGCGACGCGGTGCATCGCCTGGCGGAGTCGGAGCGGGCCAGCGCCTTCATGGTCTGGGCGGCCGCGTTCAAGCTCGTGCTGGGCCATTTCGCCGGCACCCGCGACATCAGCATCGGCACACCGGTCGCCAATCGCCGCGAACGGCGCTTCGATCCGGTGATCGGATTGTTCTCCAATACCGTCGTGCTGCGCTCCCGGCGCACTGAGGGCACCTTCCGCGACTATCTGCGGCAGATCAAGACCATCGCGCTCGGTGCGTTCTCGAACCAGGACCTGCCCTTCGAACAGGTCGTGGATGCCGTGCGCCCGGAACGATCCGCGGCCTACCCGCCGTTGTTCCAGGTGCTGTTCGCGCTGCAGTCGACGGAAGGCAGCGAGCTGTCGCTGCCGGGGCTGGCGGTGGAGCCGGTGCATACGCAGCGGTCGGCCAGCGAATTCGATCTGATCTTCGAATTCTTCCTCGGCGATTCGGAGAACTACGCGCTGCTCACGTATCGCTCCGCGCTTCATGCGGAGACCACGATGCGGCGGTTGCAGGACTGTCTGCTGCAGGTCTTGCAGCAGGCGGTTTCCGATCCCGACACCGCGATCGCCGATCTGATGGGGTCGCTGGCCGCTCCGCCGGTGGCGGGCAACCACGAGGCTTCCGGCGTTTCGCTGCTGGAAGCGAACTGCCCCCTCGTCGCCGGCGATCGCGTGCTGCTGGGTCATGGCCTGCCGGAAGGCATGGCGGCCGCCGCGCAGGCGTGGTCGGTCGCGGACGGTGCGTCGTCGCACGACAGGTTGGCCATCGATGCCGGGGCCGAGCACCTCGACCTCCTCGTGCAGCGGTTGCGCGAAGCGAAGCCGACGGTGCTGGTGTTGAGCCCCGGCGAATTCCGCGCGATCCAGCAGATCGCCGCCGATGCGTCCGCGCCCCTGGGCGCCTGCCGCCTGATCCTCGTGCATGGCGATACGCCAGCGGCGGAGACGCGGGTCGCGGGCGCCGCGGTGTGGCAGTGCTGGGGCGACGCGCATGGTCCGTACCTGCTGCGGCGCACCGGCGGCAACGACACGATCGCCGCGCACCGCGGCGTGATCGGGTGCGTGAATGCGCTCGGCGAAGCGCTGCCGCACGACGTCGCCGGCGAATTGACCTGGGCGCCGACCTCCTCGGCCGCGGCGGTCGCCACCGGATTGCGCGGTCGATTGACCGGCGATGGCGTGCGCATCGATGGATTCACCGAGGCGCACGACTGGATCGATGGACACCGCATTCCGTTCGATCGCGTCGAAGCCGCGTTGCTGCGCATCCCGGCGGTGTCGGCGGCGGCGGTGGTGGCCAGGGCCGATCTGCGCGGCGTGTGGCGTCTGATCGCCTATCTCGTCGTCGGCCGCAAGATCGGCGCGGACACCATCGAAGCATTGCTGCGGAACGAGCTCGACACCGCCTGGCTGCCCTCGGGCTATGTGCCGCTCAACCGTCTTCCCTATGCGCGCGATGGCCGCGTGGATGTCGCGGCGCTGGCGCAGTTCGCCGTATTCGACGAACCCACCCAGACGCGATTCGCGGCGTCCCTCGGCCGCGAGCGGAACGACATCGGCGTGGAGTGGGTCGGTTTGCCGAAACCCGCGGACATCGCGATCGCGCGGCGCGCTCCCATCGCGCCGGCCGCGGACGCTACGGACGATGCGGCCGGATCTCCGGACGACGCGCCCGACGCGCTGGTCGAAGGGCCGGCGCTGTCGACGCCGATGACGGACTTTTCGCTGTCCGATCTGCTGGCCAGGGCGGCGCGCGATCACGGTGGACACGGCATCACCTATCTCGGCGCCGCCAGCGGCGATGGTGTCGTGCAGACGTACGCCGAACTGCTCGAAGATGCGACCCGCGTCATGGCCGGGCTGCGCGCGCGCGGCATGCGTCCGGGCGAACGGGTGCTGCTGCAACTCGCGGACAGCCAACGCCTGCTGACCGGCTTCTGGGGCTGCGTGCTGTGCGGCCTGACGCCGATCCTGGTGGCGGTGCCGGGCAGTCGGGATGCCGACGACAAGGACCTGGCGAAGATCGTCAATGCCTGGTCCACGCTGTCGGTTTCGCTGGTGCTCACCAGTGCCGTCCATGCCGAAGGCATCGCTGCGCTGGCGCGCGATCTGCGCCAGCCCGAGTTGCCCTGCGCCGACATCGAGGATCTGTTCGCGGCGGCACCGGACGGCGACTGGCACGTACCGGCGTCTGACGATACCGCGCTGTTGCTGTTGACCTCGGGCAGCACCGGCGCCCCCAAGGCGGTGATCCAGTCGCATCGTGCGCTGGTCAGCCATGTGCTGGCCAACGCGCAGGAATTCGGCTTCGACGACAGCGCCGTCACCTTCAACTGGATGCCGCTGGACCACGTCGGCGGCATCGTCATGTTGCATCTGCTCGACGTCCATGTGGGTGGCAATCAGGTCCAGTGCCCGACCGCGCTGATCCTCGAACAACCGCTGCGCTGGCTGGAATGGATGAGCCGCTATCGGGCCACCAAGACCTGGGCGCCCAACTTCGCCTATGCGCTGATCAACGGCCTGCTGGCCGAGCGGCCGCTTGGCGCGCCCGATCCGGGCCGGCTCGATCTGAGCGCGCTCGCATTGATCTTCAACGGCGGCGAATCCGTCGTTCCCCGCACTGCGCGCGCGTTCCTGAACACGTTGGCGCCGTACGGCCTGCGCAGCGATGCGATGCTGCCGGTGTGGGGCATGTCCGAGACCTCCTCGGGCGTGATCTTCAACCGGCACTTCGGCCCGGACACGAGTTCGGACGACGACAGTTTCGTCGAGGTCGGCGCGCCCCTGCCCGGTCTGGCGGTGCGCATCGTCGATGCGAACGATCTCGTCGTGAAGGAGGGACGCGACGGTCGCCTGCAGATCCGGGGCGCCGCGGTGACGTCGGGTTATCTCAACAACGAAGAAGCCACGAGCACGGCGTTCACCGCCGACGGCTGGTACAAGACCGGCGATCTGGCGGTGGTGCGCGACGGGCAGCTCACCATCACCGGCCGCGAGAAGGATCTGATCATCGTCAACGGCCTCAATTACTACGGCCACGAGATCGAACAGATCGTCGAAACGGTGCCGGATGTGCTCGAAGCGCACGTCGCCGCATGCGGCGTCCGGCGCGCCGACGACGATACCGATCGCCTCGCGATCTTCTTCAGTGTCCAGGAGTCCGCGCAGGACGACCTGGAGCGGATTCGCGGCGAGATCCGCCAGGCGGTGCTGGCGCGCGCCCAGATTCCGGCGACCTATCTCATCGCGATGGCGCCCGACGAACTGCCGCGCACTTCGATCGGCAAGATCCAGCGTCCGCAACTGGTGCAGCGATTCGGCCAGGGCGAATTCGACGCGCGGCTCGAAGCCGGCCAGAAAGGGATCGTCGTGCCCGCGTGGTTCCTGGAGCCGGCGTGGCAGGCGGCGCCGCGTGCCGCGCGGCGATCGGGCGCGAGCGACGCGCTGCTGATCGTCGGCGACGAAAACCCGTTCGCGATGCGTCTGGCGATGTCGGCGCGGGCGCTCTCGTCAGCGCACGCGCGCGTGGTCACGGTGAGCTTCGGAAGCGACTTCATGCAGCTCTCCGACGATGCCTTCGTCGTCGAGGCCGGCGATGGCAGCCATTACGCCCGCGTGTTCGAGGCCCTGCAGCTGCGGTCCGCCGGACCCTGGCACGTCGTCCACTGCGGCGCATGCCGACCGGGGCGTTCGCTGGCCGATGTGCGCACCGGTTGGGGCGACGCTCATCGTCACGGACTCCTGAGTCTGGTGGCGCTCGCGCGGGCCATCGCGCTCGCGCCGGCGGGTTGCGTGGGTGCCCTGGACGTGGCGAGTCATGGCGCGTTCGCCGTGAGCCCGGCCGAGACCCCGATCGTCGAACACGGAACCCTGCAGGCCGTCCTGCGCTCGCTGGCGCAGGAGGTGCCGGGCTTGTCGTGCCGACAGATCGACGTCGGCGACCTGTCGGAAGACGCGGTCGCGGCGCTGCTGTCCGAGCTCGGTTCGCGACCCGCGCACGACGCGGTCGCGTTGCGCGATGGCCGGCGGTTCGTGCAGGTGCTGCGTGCGTGCGATCTTCCTGCGGCAACGACCGCACCGGAATTTTCCGGCCCCGGCATCTGCCTGATCAGCGGCGGACTCGGGGGGATCGGCAGCGTGTTGTCCGAGTGGCTGCTGCGACACACCGATCGCCATGTGCTGTTGCTGGGGCGCACGGATCTCGCCGGCGCGCGGCCCGAGGACGACGCCATGCGCGCGAAGCGGCAGGCGCACGACCGGCTCGCGAAATACGGCGCGCGCTTCGCGTATGCGGCGCTCGACGTGTGCGACGGCGAAGGATTGCGGACTCTGATCGAAGATCGTCGGCGCGGATGGGGCGTGCCCCTGCGTCAGGTGTTCCACCTGGCCGGTACGTTGCGCGCGGAGGCGATCGCTTCGGAAGACGGCGAGGCGTTCCTCGCGTCGATGCATGCCAAGGGCCTGGGCGCGGTCGTGCTGCATGAGATGCTGCAGTCGCATGCCGAGGTCGAGATCGTCCACTTCGGTTCGATCAATGGATTCTTCGGCGGCGCCGGCCTGTCGGCCTATGCGGCCGGCAACGGTTTTCTCGATGCGCTCGTCGCCCACCGCCGCAGCCAGGGCGGCGCCGCCGCCTGCCTGAGCTGGAGCATGTGGGAGGGCATCGGCATGAGCCGCGAGCACGACACGAGTGCGGCGATGTCGGCGCAGGACCTCAAATCGTTGGCCGCGATGTCCGGTTACGCGGTACTCGACGCGGCGCAGGGCATCGACAGTTTCGGCGTGGCGTTCGCGTGCGGACGGCCCTCGGTGCTGATCGGCGTGGATCCGTCCAATCCGAACATCGCGCGCTTCATGGACGCGCCCGCGACGACCTACTGGCAGATCCGGGTGCGAGGCGAAGTGCCGGAAGCGGCGCTGGCGGGGACGGACGCGTTCGGCACCGCGTTCGTCGCTTGCGACGATACGCGCGGCAGCGCCGCGACGGGCCAGGCCTACGAAACGCCGGTGGGCGAGGTGGAGTCGGCGATCGCCCGGGTCTGGCAGGAACTGCTCGGCCTGGAGCGGGTGGGGCGCCATGACCATTTCTTCGAACTGGGCGGGCATTCGCTGCTGGTGGTGCAGATGATTTCGCGGCTGCGCCAGCACCTGTCGGTGGAAGTCGCGATGCGCGATGTCTTCGCGCAGCCGACGGTCGTGGCGTTGGCGGGCGTGGTGACCCGGGCCAGCCGGGCGATGCGGCCGCCGATGATCGTGAACGACCGCAGCGACGGGTTGCCGTTGTCCTGGAGCCAGCAGCGGCTGTGGTTCCTGGATCAGCTGGATCATGCGGCGAGCGCGGCGTACCACATTCCGACGGCGCTGAAGTTGCAGGGCGCGCTGGACCGTGTCGCGCTGCAGCGGACGCTGGACCGCGTGGTGGCGCGTCACGAGAACCTGCGCACGACGTTCGTGTCGGTGAACGGCACACCGCAGCAGGTCATCGCGCCCGAGGATGAGGGCTTTGCGTTGTCCGACCACGATCTGAGCCATCTGGACGAACAGGCCAGGGCGAAGGCGCTGACCGCCGCGCTGAACATGCAGGGCGATGCGGAGATTCCGTTCGATCTGTCGACGGGGCCGCTGATCCGCGGCCGGCTGTTGCGGCTGTCGGCGGAAGAACATGTGCTGCTGGTGATCCAGCACCACATCATCTCCGACGGCTGGTCGATCGGGGTGCTGGTGCACGAGGTGTCGGCCCTGTACGCGGCCTTCACCCAGGGCCAGTCCGATCCGTTGCCGCCGCTGTCGATCCAGTACGCGGACTATGCGGCATGGCAGCGGCAATGGCTGCAGGGCGAGGTGCTGGAACAGCAGCTGGGTTACTGGCGCGCGCATCTGTCGGGCGCGCCGACGCTGCTGGAGTTGCCGACGGATCGTCCGCGGCCTGCGGTGCAGAGCCATGCCGGTGGCATGGTGCCGCTGCAGTTGCCGGCGGCGCTGACATCGGGCCTGCGTGCACTGTCGACACGTCACGGGACGACGCTGTTCATGACGCTGCTGGCGGGCTGGTCGACGCTGCTGTCGCGGTTGAGCGGTCAGTCCGAAGTGGTGATCGGCACGCCGGTGGCGAATCGCCCGCGGACCGAACTGGAAGGACTGATCGGGTTCTTCGTGAACACGCTGGCGCTGCGGGTGGACGTGGGCTCCGACCCGACGGTGTCGGAACTGCTGTCGCAGGTGAAGGACGTCACCCTGGGCGGTTATTCGCATCAGGACGTACCGTTCGAGCAGGTGGTGGAGGCGCTGCAGCCTGCGCGCAGCCTGGGCCACAGCCCGCTGTTCCAGGCGATGCTGTCGTTGAACAACACGCCCGATGGCGGCGGTCTGAGTCTGCCCGGGCTGACCCTGTCGGGGTTGGACATTCCGCATGCGACGACGCACTTCGATCTCTCGCTCTATCTGAATGACGTGGGCGAAGGTCTGGTCGGCGGGATCGAATACGCCAGCAGCCTGTTCGATGAAGCGACGGTGGTGCGCTGGGCGGGTCATTTCGAGCGTCTGCTGACGGCGATGGTGGCGGATGCGGATCGTCGCGTGCACGCACTGCCGCTGTTGGGTGCGGAAGAGCGTCATCAACTGCTGGTGGCGTTCAACGACACCGCGATGGAATATCCGCAGGACGGTTTGATCCACGGCCTGTTCGAAGCCCAGGCGGCGCGGACGCCGGAAGCGACGGCGCTGGTGTACGAAGACCGGACGCTGAGCTATGCCGAGCTGAATCGCCGCGCGAACCAGGTCGCGCATCGACTGATCGGTCTCGGCGTGAAGCCCGACGACCGCGTCGCGATCTGCGGGGAACGCAGCGTGGAGATGGTGGTGGGCCTGCTGGGGATCCTGAAGGCCGGCGGCGCGTACGTGCCGCTGGACCCGACGTATC